>NZ_JBIYCZ010000003.1:0-434112 GCF_044908245.1 Bacillus sp. RC242 | reverse complement strand
TAGCAATTGTTTTTCCACCTTCAGTCCCCTCTAAATATCGTCTTATCGCTCGTATTTTTTCTTTTGAAGAAAGTTTAGCCATTAAAAAGTGCACCTCCGATTGTTAGACTGTGTCTAACAATCGGGGTGCACTTCAAAATAAGATGGCTTTTACTTGTTAGTCTATCGTTTCAACTTCACGTGGATTATTCATCTCTTCAACATACACAACTCTAAATCCATGATCTTCTAAATCCTTTAGCAATGTTTCTAATTCACTATCTTCAAACTCTTCTCCCAATGTAAACATTATTCTACGTACTAATAAAGCATCATTATCAAAAGTCATTAAGCTTTGAATACCAGTGTATTTCTTTAGCACTGTCGATAATTTTTGAATGGCCCCATTATAATCTTGTGTTCCAATCATGACAGAATATTTACTAGAATGGACTCCCCATGCATCTTCTAATAACTCAAAAACTTTTTTATGCGTTAAAATCCCCAGGAAAACTCCTTTTTCATCAACTACTGATAAATAAGGTAATTTTTTTATTGTAAAAAATACTTTAAAGAACGAAGAATCTTCTCTCACATATCCTTCTTTATCATTTAATATTTGTACTACACTCTCTTCAAGTGAACCTTTATATTCTAAAATATCTACTTTATATATATTCCCTAAGTATTTCTCTTTTTTTTCATCTAAAACTGGTACACAACGATACCCAGTTTTATTTAAATGCTCCAGTGCTTCCCCTATCGTAATGGAACTTGAGCAAAATAACACTTCCCTTTTCGGCACATAATTTCCTTTAATCCTCATAAACAGCCTCCTTATGTTAAAATACTTTCTGTGCCATAACTATATTATATTTTCAGAAAAAAATAAATGATTTATTTTACTTTTCTGAAAATTATTCATTTTTTCGTCATAATTTATTCATGAATCATTCACTTGTACTCTCTTCAGCATCAAAAATCCCTTCTGAATTCTGGATCACTTTACTGCATCATTGTACGGACCTAATTGCTTTTTAGAAAAACAATGATTTGTCTCCTTACTTTTCATTAACATATTTCCTTTTATAATTAAAAAATAGGTTGCTACTAGAAAATAGATCAGCCCTAATATCCAATCCAAATTTGTAGCTAGATTGTGTAAAAGAACATATCTCATATATGCATAACCAATCGGAACATGTAGTAATACAACCGCACCTAATCCCGGATTGTATATTGTTTTAGCTTTTATATTTGCAAAAATACCATGCCATATGAATTGAAAAAACCCCATTAAAATAGGTGCCATCCCAAGCCATATTATATTTTGAAAGAAAACCGGAAGTAAATAAAAAACATACGCAATCAAAATATTTATTACCATAGCAGATTGCGTATTTAATGGATAGCGATCTGGTATATCACTTTTAAATATAACTACATTAAACAGACCAGCGAAATAACCTGGCCAACGATACTCTTCAAATTGATGCACTAAAATGGCTACAAAACTTAACGCTAACAGTACTTTTATTTCACTTATTTCTCCCAAATTCGCGACTAAACAAACAACGACAACAATAGCCACAACTAACCCTATATCATACCAATGCTTTCTAAAGAAACTAACCATCTCTATCACCCACTATCTCAATTTTTATAAAAATAGCGTTCAAATAGGAAATCAATCTGTTTTTCTATAGGCAGTACTCTTATATCTGCTCCTGATTCAAGAATTGGCATCATTAATGCTGGAAGAAAAATGGATCCAAATATTTGCACTGTCATCATCATTAAAATTTCCTGATCCGCTTCATTTGTTATTTCGCTCAAAATATTCTTCACTTTACTAAAACCTAGCCTCTTCAAAAAATCTCCATATTCGTATTGAGATGTAAATACCGTAGTTCCCATTGCAATAATCTTCCTGACTAACTCAGGATATTGCCGAATTACTAGTACATAATCAAATAAAAATATTTTTAATCTTTCTTTCGCTGGTACTGTAATATCATCTAAAATAGAAAAAGTGCCTTGGAAGCTAATTAACAAAACTTTAATCGCCTCACTAATCAACTTTTCTTTTGAACCAAAATGGTAATTTACAAGCGCAATATTTATATCTGACAATGATGCAATTTTCCTTATCGTTACCCTTTCAAAACCTTCGTTTTTAATTAACTCCAAGGTTGTATTTAAAATCTTTTCTTTCGTTGATATGTTTTCATTTCCCCCCAACTTATCTCCCCCTCTAGAATTTATCGATTAAACAATGATTTAAACGCTGTTTAACTTTATGGTATCACTTTCCAATTTAAAAAATCAATTTAATCCTTTCGACATTTACCTACATTTCTTTTCATTCATCCCATACAAAAAACGTGAAAATGCTAAACTGTTCACGTTTTTTGTATGGATGCTGTTATATACCCTCTCCTGCTTTATATCCCCACATAAAATAAATTTCTAAAAATAATTTAAAACTATCCATATACCAATAGGTAAAGAAAAATATATTGTAACTTCCCCTGAAAAAAGCTAAAATAAGAATAAGAATTTTCTGAATATTCTAAGAGTAGGTGATTGTATGTCCTTATTGCGCTCACATATATGTAAATTTATAGTCGGTGTTTTGATTATTTTTGTCATAAGTCCCCTTCCAGCATTATTCATTACACATAATTACTCCTACTTAACTGGATTTGTAAGCATTTTTCATAATTTAGCACAGCCTTCTTCCATTTCAATTCCCACAATTGATTGGATGCATGAGCCTATCCTTTTCTCAGCAAATCAGCTTGTACATACACAAAATATACTACATACCTCTAACCATTCGTCACCACTGTTCCCCTACATATGGGAAATATATTTTTTATCAATCGTTCGTTTCACATTCACTCTTGTAATCGGTTTCTTTATAAGTCTAGGAATTGGCCATCTATTTTTAAAAGCACCAAACTCATTAAAAAAGTGTAGTTCTTTATTTCGCTGGATACCGTATTCTTTTGGCACTGTGATATTACAATGTTCAGTCCTATTATCACTTCTCTACATATCTAAATTCATAAAGTTTCCTTTCTTCTCTTCTTTTATCATCGTATGTAGCACTTCTATGATAATCGTTATGCAAGCAATTAAAAAATGGCTACCGTTCTTAAATACTACTAATGAATACGAAATAAAAAATTCATCTTTCCTTGTTGATACGTTATTTATTGCGCTTACTTCCAATCATAAATCTATTTTGAGTTCCATTATTCTTTCATTCGTTTTTATGGAATGTATTTTTCATACAAACGGACTATTACAATTTATCGTCCAATTTGGTAGAAATGCACCTATAGTTGTCACAATTGGTTTATTACTACTTTATATTCCATATAGCATCTTATCGTTTCTCCAAGCTTTATGGACAACAAACCATTCTAAACAAAACACGTATACTTTAACTAGAAGTATTTCGAAACCATAACATAGAATAACCGTCTACTTAAATTAAAAGTAGACGGTTATTCCTATTATATAGAGGACAAAATAACAGCAAATTAAAAAACTACTATAGAAACCTACCATTATTTACCCATTTTCTTTGACTAATCTTTTCATTTGGATTTATTATAAAAGTATAACATAATTACAGGAGGTGACATCTTTATTCCAAATTAGGAATAAAGAACACACTTGGACATATTAAATATTTTTCTCATCTTTATACTTATCCTTATTTCTGGTTTTTTCGTTGCTTCAGAATTCGCTGTCGTAAAAGTACGAAAAAGTCGAATTGACCAGCTTGCTAATGAAGGTAATAAACAAGCATTAGCTGCAAGAAGCGTTTTATCTAACTTAGACGTTTATTTATCCGCTTGTCAGCTTGGCATTACTATCACCTCTTTAGGACTTGGTTGGCTTGGTGAACCAACTGTGGAACATTTACTGCGACCACTATTTGAAAAAATCAATATTACTGGAACAATGGCTAACACGTTATCCTTTATTATTGCTTTTAGTGTGATTACTTTTTTCCATGTTGTATTAGGCGAGTTAGTTCCTAAGTCTTTCGCAATCCAAAAAGCTGAAGCAATCACATTAAAATTTGCAAAACCGCTTATTTTATTTGATAAAATTATGTATCCGTTCATTTGGCTTCTCAATAGTGCAGCTATATTTTTCACAAAATTACTCGGTTTAGAGCCTGCGAAAGAAAATGAACTTGCCCATTCCGAAGAAGAACTACGACTCATTTTAGGTGAAAGCTATAAAAGCGGCGAAATTAATCAAACCGAATATAAATATGTAAATAATATTTTTGAATTTGATGATCGTGTTGCTAAAGAAATTATGGTACCTAGAACTGAAATGGTTTGTTTATCTACTGAAAATACGTTAGAAGAAAATATGAAAATCGTTGCAACTGAAAAGTATACACGTTATCCTATTATTGAAAAGGATAAAGATGATATTATCGGAATGATAAATACGAAAGAGATTTTTCATAATCAAACAAAAGGCATTTACAAACCACTTGATGCCTACATACATCCTGTTTTAACTGTATTTGAAACAGTTCCCATTCGTAAAACGTTAATACACCTCCAAAAGAACCGCGTACAAATGGCGATTGTTATGGATGAATACGGTGGAACTGCTGGCCTTTTAACGATGGAGGATATTCTTGAAGAAATTATCGGCGAAATTCAAGATGAATTTGACGCAGACGAATCACCGATGATTGAAAAGCGTACTCCTAAGCTTACTGTTTTAGATGGGAAAGTACTCATTTCTGAAGTAAATGATATGTTTGGCCTACATATCGATGAAAGTGACTTAGATACAATTGGTGGTTGGCTTCTCTCTCAAGCAATTGATTTAAATATTGAAGCTGGCTATTCAGTTGAATATGATGGTTTTCAATTTAAAGCATTAGAACTTGATGGGCATCAAATTAAAAAGATTGCTGTACATAAATTAGATACTACAAAGGAGTTATAAAGTGACTGTTTTACTAACAATTTGTATCATTGCTTGTTTCATTGTTTCATTTCTTGCCTTTATATACCCCATTATCCCTGGCATCCTTGCCGTATGGGCTGGCTATTTCATTTATCATTTTGGAATAAATGGCGGAGAGTTAACGACATCTTTTTGGATTATTCAAGTCATTTTTACACTCTTCATTTTCGTTGCTGACTTTATTGCAAATGGATACTTCCTAAAAAAATACGGTAGTACAAAATCGGGCGAACGTGTTGGTATGGTTTCTATCATTGTCGGATCGTTCTTCTTCCCACCATTCGGGCTTATTATCATACCGTTCTTATCTGTATTTATTACGGAACTAATGCATAAAAAGGCGCCAAAAGACGCCCTTTTAGTCGGAATTGCAACTGTAGTCGGTTTTTTAAGTAGTACAGTAGCCAAAGCCATTCTCCAAATCATTATGATTATCATCTTTGTATGCTATATCATTTTTTAGCCATCCCTATTTTGGGATGGTTTTTTAATATGAAATACCTACTCGACTTTTCTCGTATAAGCTTTTATTACGTAAACTCCATGTAAAATGAGCTGTATCACCAACTGTGATTTTCGATCCATCTGTTGGCAACATATCTTTTTCCGTTCGATATACACCAGTTACATCACCGTCTATTAAATGCGTCGGACAAACAACAGTCCAACATAGTTTACTATTATTCAACGATTCATAAGCAGCTAAGTGATCTTCCGCAGCTGTTGTCATTTTTCTTTTCGATTCTTTTGATTGGAAACGATATATACTTGGATTTGTTCGCGCTTGTAAAATACCAGCAGTTCCTATTGTAACAATTTTCTTTATGCCCTCTTCTTCCATTTGCTTTATAATAATCGGTAAACTCTTCTCTAACGTCCCATTTCGATCAGTTCCAAGAGCACTAATTACAATATCACATCCTTTAATTGCTTCCTTTATATCATCTCCGCTTAATACATTTCCCTTAATAACATGCAACCTTTCATGCTCTGTTTCCACTCTACTCAAATCACGAACTAATACCGTTACTTCATATGAATCTTGTAATGCCAATTTCATAATTTGTGATCCTACTCTACCTGTCGCTCCTAATATGCATACTTTCATATATTATCCCCTCTTCAGTTCTTTCTCTCTATTTTTCCCTAATACATACAAATATACAACAAAAAAGCTTCCTCGTTTATGTGAGGAAGCTCTATTATTTATTTCTTTTCTTTCGAATCAGAAGACTTGTCTGTTCCGCTTGTTTCTTTATCTTTCTTTTCATCTTGCTGTGAAGTTGTGTCATCCTCTTTCTTTTTATCCCCATCTTTACTACAACCTACCATTAATAAAGAACTTGCAAGTGCCATAGCAGTTAATGACTTAACCCATTTGTTCATTTGCGTTTCCTCCCTTTGATAGAATATGTACAATCCCATATTACTCTTTTTTTTTAAAGGGAAGATTTAAAAATAGTAAAGATACAGTAAACTTTTGTAAATTTTCAGATAACATAACCAATCTTTAATCCTCCCATTCTAATTAGACATAAAAAAACTAAGGCGCCTTTCATTCCACCTTAGCTTTTCACGCGAATTTTTCACTTTCATATACATGTTTAATCTTATATTCCTTCTTCACAACATATTGCCAAACACTATAAGCATAACGATTCATTTTCACAAAACAATTTTCCAGAAAAGAACGAAACTCCGGGTTCGCAACTTCTACTGCCACTTGAGCAAACTTTAATGCTAATCGTTTCAAATGTGTAATATAACAAATAGCAATCCCAATATCCCCTGTATACTCATTATCTGTTTCCCTATCCATTTCAGTAAATTCCGGCCACATTTGTTTACAAGTTATATGTTGTATATTTTCTCCTTCTTGAAAATTCACTTGTTCATTATATGCTTGTAACATATACGGCAAATGATGCTGCAAAATATCTTTTAATTCTTCATCTCGAACCTTGCTCGTGTATTCTCCAACTTTATATATAAGTGTGTAACTATATGTCATCAATTCTTTCATACAATCCATTAAAGCGCCTCCCTTCCTATTTCATCTCTATACTATAAATATGATGCGATAACATTTGATATTCTTGCTAGAAACCAATCCCATCTACTAATTTTCTCAAAATCTTCTTCAGAAAATCGTTTTGATTTATGAAAGTCTTCTTTTAATCGACTCCAGACGTCAGCAACGACTGTCTTATCATATATGAAACAGTTAGATTCGCTATTTAAGTAAAAACTTCTATTATCAAAATTTGCTGTACCAATATCAACCATTTCCTCATCGATGATTGTTACCTTCCCATGAAAAAATCCATTTCGATATTGATAAATCTCCGCTCCAGCATCTAACATGTCTTTCAAATAAGGATAGGCAGCCTGTTTTAGCAATACTGCATCACTTTTAAATGGGACGAGGATTTTTACATGGACACCACGATTTAATGCATCTTTCAGCCCCTTCACCATTTCTTTACTCGGTACAAAATATGGTGTAGCGATAATTAAAGAATGTTTTGCCTTCTTTAAAAACGCTCCATACTCCTTCCATAAACCTTTTCCATTCGAAAATACGTATTGATATTTTACATTTCCTTGTACAGGTAACTCTTGGTGTATAGGCAACTTTTCTCCCGTATCTTCTTGCCAATCTTCCGCAAACTTCCGTTCCATATCAGTAGCTCCATTCCCTTCGATGCGTACATGATAATCACGCCACGGACCAAATTTAGGATCCTGTCCAAGATATTCCTTTCCGATATTGAAGCCACCAATGTACGAAACTTTCCCATCTATAGTAACAATGCGTCTATGATTACGTTGATGCAAAGAATAAAATAAGTTTTTTAATTTAGGTTTTTTACTAAATGTAAACTTCACGCCTTTTTCTTTTAATTGATTAATTATTTTTTTCTTAAGCTTATATCCGCCAATGCGGTCTACTGACAATTTCACATCTACTCCGCTAGATGCTTTTTTCTCTAATAACTGTAAGAATTCTTTACTTACCTCATCTTTACCCACAATATAAAAATGAATATATACATTCTTTTCTGCACGATTTATATCCTCAAATAAGCTTCTATATAACTCATCACCGTTCGTATATACTTGAAAATCCCCTGATCGGATTTTTTCTAATTCATATCCACTAGCCATTTTCTTCCCCATTTCCACATCAACGTTCATCCATATGAATACACCTATAAAACAAATTATTACAATTAAAAAGTGCTTCATGGATACGTTCCTTTCTCTAACTACTGTTATTCCTATATCTTTCCTTTTTTAAAACATTATCATACAAAAAATATGTCATTGCATGATATACGTCCATATCAAACAGGAGCTCATCTGCATATTGTATGTTGTATCTTAAAATAAAAGGAGGAAATAACAATGGGCTTCGCACATGGTAATGGATTTGCGCTACTAGTCGTATTATTTATCCTCTTAATTATCGTCGGTGCTGCTTGCTTCTGCTAAGCAGTTATTGTAGTACGATATGGGGATGAAAAAACTATAAAAGCGGACACCTATTTTTAGGTGTCCGCTTTTCATTTCAAAAATCTCCTAACCTATTACAAAATAGTACCACTAGGAAAGTATTTTACATCAAAAAGTTAGCAGTGTAGCTACCTTCTTACTCTCTGCCTTACGAATATGGCGCTGTTCTGCACGTAACACAGCAATTCGATGCAATTCTTTCTCCTCTTCTGTCTCAGGGATAACACGCGGTACAGGGACTGGATTATTCTCCTTGCTAAGCGCAACAAAAGTAACGAATGAAGTTGCTGCTACACGTTTTTTACCTGAAATTAAATCTTCTGCTACTACTTTCACAAATATCTCCATAGAAGTTCTTCCCGTCCAAATTACGAAAGATTCATAACTAACACAATCTGAAGAACGTACTGGATGTAAGAAATCTACCCAATCCATAGACGCTGTGACACATTCCATTCTCGAGTGTCTCGTTGCTGAAATTGAAGCAACCATATCCATCTCCGCCAATATCTTTCCACCAAATAGCGTGTTATGATCATTTAAATCCGTTGGAAATACTCGACTCGTTTTAAACACCCTTGATTCATTAGCTGTTTTACCCTTTACTTCAGTCATTGTTATCACCCCTTTAATTATTTATCCCTAATATCCCAATATACACTACAACTCATGAACTACACGTTTAATATTAACAATTTTTAGAACTTTTAGTCCATAAAAAAGAACCGATTTTATCAATCGGCTCCTCTAAATACATATTGTTCTTTCGGCTGTTCAACTTTATTCCATTTCGTTACCTCTAAAACAGGAATATTTGCATGGAACGGCTGATAAAATTCAGTTGAAATTTCTCCCTCTATCTGAATCCAATCATCATTTTTCCACTCTACACCTTCTGGTTTTTTAACTAACATACCATATACACCCGAATCCGCTACACAATGTATAATACCGAAACGGAATAAGAAATATTGTTCCTTTTTAGAAGAATCATCTCGGAAAACAAATCCTTTATAAGACAGGGTTTTACCAGTAAATTCACCAGGATAATTATAAATTGTCTCCATACCCTTTAAGAAATCTTCATCTTTTAAAGTGATATTATCTTTCGTAACAAACTCTTTCTTCCCTTTTTCCATTACACCACGGTATCCTTCTTTCCCGTAATAAATGCTCGTGTCAGGTCTTAGAAATTGCCTTGTCATAAATGGATCTTTACTTTCTGCTTGCGCTACTGGAAAATGGAATCCCTTCGCCTTAACAATATCGGAATCTAATGTTGCAATTGGGAAAAACAATCCTGTAATGATTGGAAAACAGAATAACGTGTAAGAAAACACTTTTTTCCACCATGTATTCTCATCTTTCGAATGATCATGCCCACAATGACTATGATCACAACTACAATCATGTTTCTCTTTTTCCTTTTGGTGCTCTTTTTGGAAAACGATAATAATTTGTACAATCGTTAAGAAACCTAAAATAATAGCAGCAGTTTTTGATAAATAGGCGTACTTCATATTTATATACTTCGTAATGTTACCGGAAATATGAAGCTGTCCAATTAAAATTGTAAAGCCTAATAATATATATGCTCGAAACATAACCTACCACCCCATCGCATAAATGAGTAGTGAGCTTGCATAAACAACAAGTGTAACTGTAACCGTCACAACAATTACAAATTTTGTTTTAAATGTCGCAAGCATCATAAACATATTTTTAATATCCACCATCGGTCCATATACGAGAAACGCGACAAGTGACGCTGTTGAAAATGTACTTTGGAACGAAGAAGCAATAAATGCATCCGCCTCTGAACAAAGTGATAAAATGAAAGCAAGTCCCATCATTACAGCTGATGAAGAAAACGGACCTTGTCCAATAGCAAGCAATGTTGAAGTTTGTACAAACGTTTGAACTGCAGCAGCAATTAACGCTCCTAACACTAAGTATTTTCCCATTGAGAAAAATTCCTCAACAGCATGTGTACATACATCCCACATTTTTGTACGTAACGGACGCTTATGATTCACTTCTGGGAAGTGATCATCTCTTAATTGATGTTCTTTAAACATAAATGATAATATAATTCCAACGATAATTGCTACGATAATCGCTACAATAGAACGATACCATACCATGTGCATACTACTTCCAAAAGCAACATATGTTGCAAATAATACAACTGGATTAATAATCGGTCCAGTTAACATAAATGCAATTCCTGCATAGGGTGGAACCCCTTTTCCGATTAATCGTCTTACAATCGGAACAATTCCACATTCACATCCAGGAAACATCATACCTAAAAAAGTAGCTAATAAAACAGACAGAAATCGGTTTTTAGGCATCCATTTTGCCACCATATCTTCTGTCACAAACATTTGAATGAATCCTGAAATAAATACACCAATTAGCACAAAAGGAAGTGCTTCGATTAATATTGAGATAAAGATTGTATTCATTTGCAGGAATGCTTTCGGTAATTGAAACAATTCCATGATGTATTTCCTCCAACTTTTCATTAACAATATGTAATTTTAACCCCATTTCATTATTTGAACAAGAGTTATATGGAATTCATAACCTTCATACACATTACATTTCACAAGTTATATTCTGTTCCAAAATTGAGATTTCATAGCAAAAAAAGCTGCGCTAGCAAAGTTTTATAACTATGCTAGCGCAGCTTTCCTATCATTAAAAGTAACGTTTCTTCCAAAAAACAAATGCTAAAGTGAAAGATAATGTTACACATATTATAAGTACAATTACAAAACCATGTGCTTCCCCTTCAAACGGAACCTTTACATTCATTCCAAAGAAACTAGAAACCATCGTTGGTAATGATAAAATGATTGTAATAGAAGTCAACAGTTTCATAACACTATTTAAATTGTTAGAAATAACCGAACTAAATGTATTCATCATTCCACTTAAAATGTGACTATATATTTCCGCCATTTCAATAGCCTGCTTATTTTCAATTAATACATCTTCTAGTAAATCTTGATCGTCTTCATACATTTTCAAAAATGTACTGTTTCGCATTAATTTTTGAATTACAATTTTATTTGCCTTTAATGATGTTGTAAAATAAACTAAACTTTTTTCAAGGCCGAGCAATGTGAAAATTTCTTTATTTTTCATCGACTTATTTAATTGGTGCTCTAAATCGATTGTTTTCCGATTAATTTGCTTTAAGTATCTTAAATAATAAGTAGAAATTGTATATAAGAGCTGAAGTGCGAAGCGCGTCTTTTTAAACGTATAAAATTCTTTAATACGTTGATTAATAAAGCGTTCAAAAATTGGATTTTCTTCTAAACAAATAGTAACAAAACAATCTGGCATTACAATCATACCTATTGGAATCGTGTCATAAATTGAATTTCCTTCTTCATCATGTCTGACTGTCGGAATATCCACGATAATTAAAGTATTATTGTCTTCCTTTTCAATACGAGAGCGTTCTTCATCATCCAAAGGGTCTTTAATGAAATCTAAGTCTACATTTAAAGTTTGTACTAGATACTGAATTTCTTCTTCTGTTGGATGAAGTACATTAATCCAGCAGCCCTTTTGCATTTCCTCAACCTCTTGTAGTTTTCCGTTTCGGTCTGTTAAATAAATATTTAACATACTATCACCCCGATTCTTTTTACATGTGGGAATCTACCTCACTTAAACAACAGTTTTTGAACCGCTATTTTCAGCATATGAAACAAACGATTAAATTTCAATAGAAAAATTATTTTGAAAACGTTTTTTTAAGAAAAATCTTGTAAACATAGAAAAAGACAGAGTGTTCTCTGCCTTTAAAAAAGCTTATGTTGCTTTTATAACATATTTAGAAAGCATCCACAAGTTAAAGCCGACTGAAATCGTATAGCCAGCGTATGTTGAAATGATAAAACTTACATAATCAAAATACGGTAGCAATACAATATTTAAAACTATCTTCACAGTTATTCCGATTACTAATCCTAGCACTGTTTTCTGTTGTTGATTAATTCCTTGTAACATGGCAGCGGTTACTGTAAATAGTGAGAATAGTATACAAGCAGGAGCATAATACTGCAAAATAATACTGCCCATCTCCGGATCATTTCCAGCACCAAATAAAAGAGTATACACTGGTTTTGCTAAAATCATCATTCCAATCGCCGCCGGTACGGTAATTCCTACCACTAATAAATTTGTCCTTGTAAAGTGTTTATACAGTAGTTTCTCATTTCCCGCTGTATAAGCTTTCGTCATCTCAGGTACAAGGGACATACTAAAAGCTGTTGCAACAGAAACCGGGATAAGTACAACCATCTGAACAAGGCCAATAATCGCATTAATCTTTTCTGCTTCTCCTTGCATATATCCTACTTGTATAAGTAGCTTATTAATTGTAAATGTATCAATCGTCTGATATAACGGAATCGCTAATCCAACTACAACGAAAGGAATAGAATATGTAAACAGTTCTCTATACAACGAAAAAAAAGTTTTCGTCGTTTGTGGTATACTGGCAATCTCTTTTTTCTTTAAATGTTTTCTCCTTCTTATATAATACGCACTTAAAACACTTAATCCACCTAGTGCTCCCATAAATGCTCCAAACGTTGAAATACCAACTGCCAACGAAACAGAAGCTTTTATAACATATAAAACGACAAAGCTTCCTATCAAAATAGTTAAGACCCGAAAAAATTGCTCTACAACTACACTGAGCGCAGAAGGTCCCATAGATTGAAAACCTTGAAAGAAACCACGTAACAAGCTCATTACAGGAACGAGTATTAACGCAAAACTTACAATTTGAATATTGTGCGTGACAGCTACCACACTATTCCCCGACTGATCATTTCCATCAATCACAAGTTTAGCTAAATGTGGTGCTAACATATATAATGCTAAACAAGAAATAACGCCCATAATGACCATGAAAACGATACCACTCTTTAGCACTCTCTTAACAGTGTGATAATCATTGAGTTGATCATATTTTGAAACCATTTTTGAAACGGCAAGTGGCAATCCCATCGTTGCAATACTAAGCATAATTGTATAAGGACGGTATGCATACGTATATAATACGTACCCACTCGTACCCACCATTGCTGTAAATGGTATAACATATATAAACCCTAACATTTTAGATATCATCGTTGCTATCGTTAAAAATATCGTTCCACGTAAAAACGGTGATCCTTTCATCACATTCCCCCGCTACGCTTTATTATTACACATTATGGACAACTCCTTTTTTTTAGAACCCAAACAATTAAAAAAGCCAATGAAAAATCATTGACTTTAACGCGCTGCTTTTTTCTTTTTTAAATACTTTAAACCGAAGTATAGAGCAACAAAGAGAACAGCTCCTATAATTATGTAATGTGTGTAATCAGATGCATACTCTTTAATGTGTCGCCAATTTCCACCAAGCTTTTCACCTAAGTATATAAATAGTATTGACCATGGAATAATCGCAACTACTGTATATAGTGTAAATAGTTTTAACGGCATTTTAGCTAATCCTGCTGGAATAGAGATTGCATGACGTACTACTGGGATAAAGCGTGCAGAAAAGATTACTCCTGCTCCGTAACGCTTAAACCAACCTTCCGCTATGTCTAAATGGTGTTTATTAATAAGTAGATATTTCCCATATTTCTCTACAACCGGACGCCCTCCGTAATATCCAAGCCAGTATAAAAAGATTTGGGCTAAAGTACCACCAATAGTTCCGGCGATAACTGCACCGACAAAACTAATTTTACCATCCGCTACTAAAAATCCAGCATACGAAAGTACAATTTCACTCGGGATAATTTCAATCATTAAAGCTAGTGCTACTCCAAAGTAACCTAGACTTGCAAAAAATTGCAATAACTGATCTATTATGCTTGCTAACATATTATTTTCTATCTCCTTTTTTCTTCACATACCATCCCATTATTACATAAAGGTTGCATTCTGCCAATATCTTCATTTTAACAATATGTACAATTCAAGCAGTATTAATCTATTATTTTTTCTTTCTGCGGGTCTTTCATGTAGGCAAACATTTCTTTAATTTGCTCTTCTGTATTTCTAGCAATTGATAAATCCGGCAATTTATCTTCACCAAAAAACTCTATTTCTTCTGTTTCAATACTAACTTTCTTTTCCCCACCAACAATATTACAGCCAATAAAAATCTTATATACATGCGTTGCTGAAGGCGATGGCTGATGCTTTTCTTTATCAAATATAGCTAGTAACTTAAAATGATCTACTTCATATCCTGTCTCTTCGAAAACCTCTTTTGCTGCTACTTCTGTTGGCGTATAACCAACATCAGCCCATCCACCTGGCAATGCCCATTTCCTATCACTTTTTTCTTTCACAAATAATAGTTTTTCATTTTGAAAAATAACTGCCCGTATATCAACTTTAGGTGTTTGATAGCCTGTCTCACTTGCAAATAAATTCTCTACTACTTCCCAATCTGTCTTTGTGTAATGTGACATCATTGAAACTGAAATGTCCCGTAATTGTTGGAAACGCTCTATATCATATACATCCTTAGAATACGTTAAACCCGCTTGAGCTATAGATTGTATTTGTTTTACCCAATCAATCCACTTGACCTTCATGTTTCCACATCTCCATTCTTTATTAAGTGAATATTACGTCAATTCAATTGATACATCTTTATTATACAAAAAAAGAGATTGATAATGTTCCAATCTCTTTCAAAATTAATCCAATTCATGTAAGTGGTCTTGTATATACTTCCTTCTTTTATTTATATATTCATCAATCATATCAGCTTCTTGATCAAATGTTTCTAATTTTTCTTTCATATATGGATCTTGTAGTAAATATGGACGAATCGATTCACACAAACCTTCTACTTTCGGCATCATAAACGAAACGGTAAATTGTTCTTCTAATATTTCTTCCAAAATACTTCGGTATTGTTTTCTAAATACAGGTATATCTAACAATCTTGCACTTAACGTATTATAACCTTGAATACGAATATATTCATGATTAAGTGGTCTCCCTTGTACATCTCGCCCCCAAGTCGCATCATAATCCCACGGTATCACTTCAAATAAATTTGTCTCATCGTTATGATATAGTGCATAGTTATGAACGAAGCCATCAAAGTTTTGCGTAAAAATAACTCCAGCTAACCATCGTAAATATTTATCTACATGTAGAAACTTCCCGATTTCTTTTTCATAATCTTCCCTCGACAAAGTATTTGCTTGAAATACAAATTCACTCAGTTGTTCTTCACTATTTTTATTCGAATATTTAAATTCATAACCCGCAAAGAGCTCTGTCTTAACATCTTTATCTCGCTCACTCATTAACGAAAAATTCGCATCATCATCTATCGCATAATAAATAGAACCACTCGGTAGCCCTCTATTTTTCAAAAAGTTTTCATCAACTGATTCTAACTGTAAATACACACCTTGAATTTGACCATTAATTTTTATAAATACATGTTGTGATTTTGGCGAAAGTACACCAATATCATGAAAAAAATCTAAAGATAATTTATTTCGTATGAGAGACGGATCCATAAACTCAGAATTCAAATGAAACTCTTTCGCGCCTTGAAATTTTTTCGGTTTATAAAACATAACATGATAAGATTTTTTCTCAAATTCGCGAATATGAGCCCCTCGGTATACGATATCAATGTCATACTTCTTTTTTCCATAAGTTAATTTTGCTGGCACTGGACTATCTGACCAAATGTCCTTTTTCAATTCCACTAAGTACATTGGATGAACAAAAAAATCATATGAAGGCAGCATATTTTCTCATCCCTTCTCAGTTCTCTTCATTCAATGTATGCGCCTTGTCTTGTCCATACATCCGCTATCATCTATTTATATAAAATTACACTCTTGTCCTGTTCAGAAAGAAGTCGAATCTCATATCATGTTAAGGAAAAAGAATACCTTTTCAATTTAACACTCGATAAGGAGGATTTCTATGAAACGTGATATTAGAAAAGCTGTTGAAGAAATCAAAAGTGCTGGTATGGAGGATTTCTTACACCAAGATCCAAGTACTTTTGAGTGCGATGATGATAAATTCTCTCATCATAAATGTACAACAGGGCGTAAATGTACAACAGGGCGTAAATGTCCAAGAACAAGATGTACTCGCGTAAAACATTGTACTTTCGTTACAAAATGTACTCATGTTAAAAAATGGACGTTTGTTACGAAATGCACTCGTGTGCGCGTTCAAAAATGGACGTTCGTTACAAAAGTTACTCGTAGAAAAGAATGCGTTTTAGTTACAAAACGTACTCGCAGAAAACATTGTACGTTCGTTACAAAATGCATACGCTTTGAAAAGAAATTTTTCTGGACAAAACGAAGTTTCTGTAAAAAATGCGAATTCTTCCCTCACGGACACGGTAGCTCTTGCGATGATGATTGTGATCATGGTAAAGGCTGTCACGATGACGGGCACAAATGGAATGATTGCAAAGGCGGACATAAATTCCCATCTTGCAAAAATAAGAAATTCGATCACTTCTGGTATAAAAAACGTAATTGCTAGTTTTTTATGTCCACCAAAAAAGGTCGCTTTGCGACCTTTTTTACGTTTACTGAAAATGACTTATATCTGCAAATTGTTTTACTTTACCACGGTTTTCATCAAATTCAATCACACTAAGACTCGCGCTATGCATAAATGGCTCTTCCCATACATGTTCAATTTCAAAGCCTGCAAAATGCCCTACGAGTAATTTCGCTGCTGCAGCATGAGTAACTATTAAAATATTTTCTCCTTTATGCTTTTCTAAAAGAAAGTGTATCCCTTCAATTACTCTTTTATGAACGGCCGCAAAGTTTTCCCCTGATGTTGACTGAAAAAGATGTGGTTCATTCCAAAATAAATGTACTTCTTCTGGATATTGCATTTCCAAGTCAGCAATTGTTTGCCCTTCCCATATCCCCATGTTTATTTCATAGAAACGTTCATCTTCTATAATTGGAAGATCGCGTTCCCCTTTAATCAATTCAGCAGTATGAAGCGTTCTTTCGCTTGGACTACTATATATGGCATGGAGTGGTAAATCCTTCATACGCTCCCCTAATTGTTTCGCTTGTATCATACCATTCTCTGTTAATGCTGAATTTTTCCGTCCTTGCATCCGCCCTGCTACATTCCATTCTGTTTCACCGTGCCTTGTTACATATACCGTTGTCTTCATTTCGCATGCCCCCTTACCATTTTGGCCGCGATTCCCACGGCTCTACTCTCCCTACAATCCATTCTGTGCATTTACTTTCAATTCCTTTTATAACTCCGTCAGCAATCTCTTCATGAGTAAGCCATCTTGCATATGTATCTTCTAAAATAAACCCTAATATAATTCTATAATAACTACATAATGTCCCACCTATTTTTTGTGACTTCGTACGCGATGCACTACTACTTAATATATGAAATAAACTATACTTTTCCGATGACAATTCAACTTCATTACAAATGAGTCGTAATGCATGCTTAGCACTCGAATGTACCCATGCAACTACTAATGTAATTGGACCATTCTGTTCAATTGTATTTGTAATAGATCGATTTAGACCATCGTCATTTTGATAATCTAAAGGAAGACATGTAATATTTTCTGGTGCCGAACTAGCTTGCTTAACATTTTCTAATTTCACTTCATCTCGTCCAATAACAGACACACGAAATCCTTGATCACAAAGCCACATAGAAACTTTCTTTAACATTCCTGTTCCACCAATTACAAGTGCATGCAACTTCTTCCCCCCTTAGTAAAATGTCATATGAGGTTTTTCTTCCCTATAATAATTTAGACGGTCTTGCAGTGTCCCTGAATGAAACTCGAACTTGTGACCGTCAGGATCAACAAAATATATAGACCTACAATCTCTCACATTACGTTCTCTTCCTTGTAAAATATGAACATTATTTTCTTCTAACCGATGTAACAGGCGTTCAAAATCTTTTTGTTCAACAGAAAATGCGAGGTGCGTATAAGATTGATGAATCTCCTTTCTCGGAATATGTGTTTCTTCATTAAGCGCTATCCATACTCCACATATATTAAAATATGCAAGTTTTCTCCCCTTGACTAATAATTCTCCTTCCAATACTTTCTCGTAAAATGTAATAGAGTTTTCTAAATTGGACACTGAAAAACAAAGATGATTGATTCCCTTTAACAACTCTAATTCCTCCTAAACAAATAAAAGATGAGCGAAAATTCACTCATCTTTTATTATACTATTTCTTTGTAATATATGCCCATTTATAACTAAAGTCGCCACCGAACGTATGGTTAGCAATACCATTTACATACGTCTTCTCTAAGTAAGCTGTACTTTGTTGGTACGTAGGAGAGATTGCAGCATCTTGACCAATTAAGATTTTTTCAGCTTCTGCAAGTGCTTTCCAGCGTGCTGCGTCATCTTTTAGTAGTTCTCCTTTTGATTTTGCTACTAAATCATCGTACTTCGGATTTGAATAATCCATTTCATTAAATGAGCTTCCAGTAACGAACATATCAATATATGTCATTGGGTCTGGATAATCTGGACTCCATGCAGATAATGAGAATTCATATTCAAATTTCTTTTCTAAATCTAACTTCTGCTTATATGGTTGTTGCTTCAAATTCACTTTAATACCAGGTAAGTTTTTCTCTAATTCTTCTTTAATAAAGTCGCCCACTTTTTTACGACTACCGTTATCATCATTTAGTAATTCTACTGTAATTGTATCTTGACCAAGTTCTTTCTTCGCTTCTTCCCATAGTTTTTTTGCTTTCGCAGCATTATCTTTACTGTCACGGAAATTTTTATTTACAGTACGGAAGTCTTTTCCATCTGGTCCTGTCGTAAACTTTTCAGGTACTAAGAAATACGCTGGCAATGATCCATCATTCAAAATTACATCCGCAATTCCTTTTTTATCGTACGCTAAATCAATCGCCTCACGAACCTTTTGATTTTTAAACGTTGCATTTTTTTGATTAAAACGTAGGAAATACATACGTGGGTCTAGCTTCGTTTTAAATTCATCTGGTTTATTCTTTTTATATTTGTCTACAAACTCAGAACTTAAAATGACACGGTCTGCTTGATCACTATCATATAAATTTACCCCAGTACTTGTCTCTTTTACTATACCCACATTAATTTCTTGTAATTTTACAGCATCTTTATCCCAATAATTTGGGTTTTTCTTTAACTGGTAACTTTGTTCATGTTTCCATTCACTCATTGTAAATGGTCCATTGTACAATAATTTATCTGCTTCTAATCCGTATTTATCCCCTTGTCCTTTTACATACTTTTCATTTAATGGGAAGAATGTAGGGAACGAAGTAAGCTCAAGGAAATAAGGTGCTGGTTGCTCTAATTCTACTACCAACGTTTTATCATCCTTCGCTTTAACACCTAATTGATCCGACGGTACTTCTCCTTTATTTACTTTCTGTGCATTTTTCACATCAAATAAAATAAATGCATATTCTGCTGCTATTGCTTTATCTAATGTACGTTGCCATGCATATACAAAATCTTGTGCTCGAACTGGATCACCATTTGACCATTTTGCATCACGTAATTCAAATGTATATGTCTTTTTATCTTCACTAATCTTCACGTCTTTGGCCATACCTGGAGTTGGTTTATTATCTTTATCTAGACGATATAATCCTTCCATTGCATTTACAAATACACGGAAAGATACAGAATCTGTTGATTTAGATGTATCCATTGAAGGAATTTCAGCTGTTTCTAGCAAATTTAAAACTTGTTTATCTGCCATTCCCTTACTTGATTCTTTCTTCGTTGTCGAAGCCTTCTCCCCATTCCCACATCCCGCAACCAGTACACTAGCCGATAATGCAACTGCAGCAATCGTTGTTACCTTTCTCTTCATTCTTCCTTCCCCCAATCTATATGTATAAGTTAAAACTTGTATAATATATTTTATTATACAAAAAATTCTGATTATTTTAAATATTTATTTTCATAAAAAGAAAAAAAGCGGTCAGAAATTGCTTTCCCTCCGCTTTGTTGAATAGCATTTACTTGCAATCCATCCTCTATTTCAAACGGATTTTGAACCTTGAATATTTCTTCCATCATCTTCAAAAACTCTTCTTCATTTTTAGATTCACCATTAATCGTAAGGGAATATGGTTCCACTTCTCCCAATTTATAATCAACAATAAATTGAATTGTCACCTTTTTCCTTGGCATCTCAGGACTCTCCCCCTGAAATTCTACTAATTCTAATCCTTCCGTTCCCCGATAGTATATCCATCCTGAATTTTGAAAATAATTTTCAAACGATTCACCAATCGAAAAGAACGGATATTCATAAAGCGAACTTGTACGTACTTTTTGTATAATATCTCGATCAGTCGGAAAAAAGAAATGACTGAAAAAAATACTAGCAACTGCTAAAATAGTAACGATTGTTGCTCCCATTTTACTCGTTCCACCACTATCATGGATCAGATAATTTTCAACCGATTCATCTTTAATTCCCCGTGCTTTTATTCGATATATACGCCTTTCTGCAAATTGATAATATAATCCATTTGCAAAAATCCCCATCCCAAATAGAATGAAAATGAGTAATAAAAACGTAAGAGGCACCATATTAATGATTGGCAACGCTACGTTGAACCCCATATAATAAGAAAATGCATCACATGCTACTAATAACAGTATAAATAAAGCAGCAGGTAAATAATACTTACGATATCCAAGCCAACCTACATTGAAAATAGCAGCCAAACCATTCCAGCTCCACCTAGCAATTCGCTTATTCTCAAGCTCCCATTTTCTTTTGTAATATGGATATTGTCTCCCTACATATACTTCTAATTCTTTGTCTATTAGCGAGCTTTCTTCACCTTGTTTATTATGCAAGTTCCGTTGACAATTTGCACAATTCAACTGATCATTAATACAAGGTCGCCCACAATTTATACATTTCAAAACAATCCCTCTTTCCATCCATACTTCATTTTAATATGCCTTCATGCTTCAATAACCACTCTTTCCTCCATAAACCACCTGCATACCCAACAAGTTTTCCACTCTTTCCTATTACACGATGACATGGAACGATAATTGAAATTGGATTCCGGCTATTTGCCCCTCCTATCGCTCGTACAGCTTTCGTATTCCCAACCTTATCTGCAATATCTAAATATGAAGCACTTACGCCATATGGTACGGTGTAAAGTGCTTCCCATACATTCTTTTGGAATGGTGTTCCTTCAGCAGACAATGGAACTGTAAACTCTTTTCTTTTTCCTTCAAAGTATTCATCTAATTCATTTATACATTGTTCAACAAGTTCATTTTTATGTTCTTCTTTTCTTTCTTCAACAAATATAACAGACGTAATCCCTTTCGTATTCGCTGTAATTTCCAGCAAACCTAATTCACTTTCATAATAAGCCTGATACATATGTCATCCTCCAATTCAATTCATATTAGCCATTGTAACACGAATAGACGAAATTTTTCGTATAAGCGTTTTATTAGGGAAACAAAAAAGAGGATGATACAATGTAAGAAAATTCAATCAAGGGGGATATTTGATGGAGCTTCAACTTTTTTCACCTTATACAATTAAGGACGTTACGCTAAAAAACCGTATCGTTATGTCGCCTATGTGTATGTATTCATCAGAGAATGAGGATGGCCGAGTAACCAATTTTCATCTCATTCATTATGGAACCAGGGCTGCTGGCCAAGTAGGCTTAGTTATGATTGAAGCAACAGCTGTGTTACCTGAAGGACGTATTTCTAACAAAGACTTAGGCATTTGGGATGATAATCTAATTGAAGGCTTACATAAGACGACAGCATTTATACATGATAACGGCGCAAAAGCTGCCATTCAACTCGCTCATGCCGGAAGAAAGGCTGAATTAGAAACGGACGCTTTAGCTCCTTCAGCAATTCCGTTTAACGATGGAATGAAAATACCCGTGGAAATGAGTAAGCAACAAATTAAAGACACCGTATTAGCTTTTCAAAAAGCTGCGTTACGTTCAAAACAAGCGGGATTTGACGTTATTGAATTACATGGTGCTCACGGTTATCTTATTAATGAATTTCTTTCTCCGCTTGCAAATAAGCGGACTGATGAATACGGGGGTTCACCTGAAAATCGCTATCGTTTCTTACGCGAAATCATTGACTCTGTAAATGAAGTTTGGAACGGACCGTTATTTGTTCGTATTTCAGCAAATGATTATCATCCTGACGGGTTAACAGTTCAAGATTATGTGCAGTATACAGGATGGATGAAAGAACAAGGGGTAGATTTAATCGATTGTAGCTCTGGTGCAGTTGTCCCAGCTCATATTGATGTATATCCAGGTTATCAAGTGCAATATGCCAAACACATTAAAGAGAATGCTAACATTGCAACAGGTGCAGTTGGATTAATTACGACTGGATTACAAGCGGAGCAAATTTTAAATAATAGCGAAGCAGATTTAATTTTTATCGGACGCGAGTTACTTCGTAATCCATACTTCCCAAGAATAGCTGCCAATGAACTTGGCTTTGAATTAAAAGAACCATATCAATACGGGCGAGCACCCGGAAAAATTAAAACTAATAAATAAAACCGAGAAGAATATGTAATACTGAATCTAAAATAATTAAAGATATATAAGATATACTACACGACAACACATGTTGTTTAACAATGTAGTTTTAAGGTGTATCAACACTTTGCTTGATACACCTATTTTTTATGTTTTTTATCACTCATTTATCACTACATTCATTAAGTCAACAAATATGTTATATCCTTTCTTTTAAAACTGCCCTCTTTACTTTAAGTACAATACTTCACAATTTTTTTCACCTAAATAAATTCAATCTCTTAAAAGTGTTATCCATGTAAAAAGATGCCACCTTATTAAAGAAAAGCGCTTTATAGTGGAATAATAAAATAGAGAAATAGAAACAACTTAGGTTATTTCCCTTCAAGTAACGCAACCGTTGTAGCTTAAAAATAAAGTTTGATTAAATTAGACCTTAAAAAATTGAAATTAATACATAATAAAACAACACTTGAAATTATTCATACTTGCTTTAATTGCAATATACGTTTGGACACAATTTAGACACAAAATATCCAATTCCTTGTACGCTAAGGGATCGGATATTTATTTTACTGTTTTATATAGTGTACAATTTCTCGCTTACGAGGTCTGTGTAGCAACCGAACCAAATCTTACGTTAAGTATTAGTGGACATCAAAAATAGTAATGACTAATCCAGATTAACATCCATCCGATTCACAATTAAATATACCAATATGTTAAATGGCTAAATAATACAAACGGTATGAAGAGAATTTCTACTCTTTTCATACCGTTTTAAATTTATTTATAAGTTTCATACTAAATTCGTGGAAAGATGGCAGCATCTCTTTTATAAACAAGGCTCAAAAGTTACCATACCTGACAACGGAAATATTAATGTAACTCTAGTTCCTTTATTCACTTCAGATTCAATGCCAATTTTCATTCCTAATTTTGAGCACAGTTTTTCGCATAGGTACAAACCCATTCCTGTACTTTTGCTAAATCTCCTTCCATTCTCTCCAGTAAATCCTTTTTCAAAAACTCTATTTATATCTTTAGTTATTATCCCTACTCCATTATCCTCTATAGTTAGTATTACTGAGTTAGCTTTCTTAATTGAGTATATACGTATCATTTGTTCCTTGTTATTTGAGTACTTTATGGAATTTCCTAATATTTGATTAACAATAAATTCAACCCATTTTTTATCACTATATACGATTTCATTAATATTTTTCATATCTAATTTTATTCTCTTATGAATAAAATCTCTATAATTTCTTTTAATTACAGTTCTTACTACATCATCAAGGTTGATTGGTTTTATAATATAGTCCTTACCGACATTATTGCTTCGAGAATAATACAGCACCTGTTCTACAAACCCTTCGATTCGATCCAATTGTGAGTCTATTTTATTAGTTACTTCATTTTGATTATTTTCAATTATTAGCTTTGTAGAAGCTATCGGCGTCTTAATTTCATGTACCCATGTTTCTATATATTCCCTATAATCCGATTGCATATCGCTATAATATTTTACATTTTCATGCATATCTCTACTTACTTCTTTCAGTATAGCGTTAAGCTTTTCCCCATGTATAAAGTTTGATTCCTTTACTACCTCTGGAAGTAGGTATTTTTTCTCCAAGTTTTCTAATATGCCATTAATCTCATTATAATAATTTTTACATTTTATAAATTCTATAGCCATATATATAATCAATGGAAAAAACCAAATACAAAAGACAAAAAATATTATAATGAACTGAACATTCACAGTCAGCAATATACCTGCTAGTATAATAAATACCAGTACATTAGATAGTATTACTACCATTTTATCTTTAATAAATTCACCTATATTCATGGCATTATATACCCTAAGCTTCTTCTTGTTGCAATTGGATTTTCTATACCTATCTCTTCAAGCTTTTTTCTTAATCTATTTATATTAACAGTTAAGGTGCTATCATCCACAAAATAATCAGATTTCCATAAGGTTTCTATGAGTGAATCTCTTTTTACAATATATCCGCGATTATTTATTAAGCATGAGAGTATTTTAACTTCATTTTTAGTTAACTCTACAGACTTGTCTTGATAAGTAACTGTTGCATTTGAGAGATTTAAATTAAAATCTCTATAAATTAAGATATGATTCGTCTTTAAATCTCCAGATGTCCTTCTTAAAATGTTTGTTACTCTTGCTAATAGTATTTCTGTATTATAAGGCTTTGTTATAAAATCATCTGCTCCTAAATTCATACTTATTAGTTCATCTACATCACTATCTCTGCTTGTAACCATGATGATTGGAACATCTGAAGTTTTACGTATTTCTCTGCATATATAATAGCCATCGAACACAGGAAGATTTATGTCTAGTAATATAAGGTCTACATTCTCACTTTCTATATGTTTGATAATATGATTAAAATCTGTGGGAGCCTTTACTTCATATCCATACTTTATAAAAAAATGTTGTAATTCTTCTCTGATGATTTCATCATCTTCAATCAGAATGATTTTTTTCATGACTTTTCCCTCCCTATACAGAATATAAGGCTATTACATCTTGAGAAACAAAGTGTAATAGCCCTAATAAGCATTATAAAATCAAGTATTACTTTTTACAATATTTTTATAACCGACATATGTCGTGTAGAAATATACTACATAAACTACAAGAAATACTAAGCCCGTCATCAATGCTGGTAAAATAATGTCTGTTTGTTGAAATCTGTTAATATAATAATTGACTACATAAATTCCAACTATAGAATGAATTATGGCAAGAAAAACTGGAAGACTAAAGTATACGAAAGTTTGAATGAAAATCGTTTTGTCGATCATTGTTCCGTTTGAACCAATTCGCTTCAAAGATTTATATCGATCTATGCTATCACTGGCTTCTGATAATTGTTGAAGAGCTAATACAGCCATACTCGTTATTAAAAATACAATACCTATATATATCCCAATAAACAGTACGATAGTTTTCAATCCCTTACTTCCTGCACAAACTTCATCCTTTGATTTGCCTGCTATACGATTAATATTTAATTTCGGGCCATTTTCGTCATAAAAGCCCCGTGCAACGTTATCATATTTTTTATTATATTCTTCTCTATTTCCATCTAAATAATTTACATTAAGTACGGATTCAGTAATTTTGTAGCCTGATAAAAACTCATCATTTATAACGATTGTGAAGTAATTAGTTCGCACATCATAAGTGTAAAGATTCTCTTGTATAACTTTAGCGTTTTTTACCAAATATTCTTTTTCTTTAATATTCACCTTATTGCTATTTTTTAATCTTTCATTTGTCGCATTAGCCAACCGGCTTTCATTTGATAAAAGTAAAATTTCATTGTTATTTAAAGTGATTTCCTTTTCACCTTTAAGATTTAAAATTTTATTATAATCAGATACTTTAATGAAATCTATATCGTTATTATAATCTTTACCTTCTGGTACAAAGTCCACCACTTCCATCCCTGTTCGATATACATTATAAGATACATATTTTTCGTTATTACTTATTTTAAAATTAGCTTTATTTAATACTTCTTCTATAGTGTAACTTTCATCCTTATTCTCCAACGTAATACTGGCATCAAATGGTGTTATTTCTTTCGTTGTGGCGTCCATCATTCTGTTAAAGCTGATTCCTGTAGATAAAGCCACCATTGTAAGGAATAACATTAAACAGATTACAGACATGGATATAAAATTTGTATTAACCTTACTATTTATTTGTTTGATGATAAATATATTTAAACCTTTAAAATAGACTTTTTTATTCTTCTTTACAACATATAATATAAATCCAGATAAACTAAAGAAAAACAGCAATGTACCTAATATGCCAAGAATGATTGATACCACGAGCATAGGATTAGTAAAATTCAATCCGATTTTTAGTACAGTCACATATGCATATCCAAGTGATGCTACACACATAATAAATGTGATTACATAGATAAGAGGATTTCTAAATTTTACATCTTCGCTTTTTCTACCTGCTGTTAACAAATCAATTATTTTGTATTTAGAAACAACATATACATTAAATAACATAACAAGTAAAAACATGATTCCAAAGTATAATACGCTTTTACCTATAGCACCTGTTGAAATTGCAAATTTATATTTATTGATGGGCAAGTCAAATAGCTTTAATGCAAATGTAGATAACCCCTGCGATACTCCAATACCTATTATAAGTCCACTCACTAAAGATATAACGCCAACTAGAAATGTCTCTGTTACTAATATTCTGGATATGTTTCTTCTTCCCATACCTAAAGTCATGTATATTCCTAATTCTTTTTTACGTTTTTTAATTAAGAAATTATTTGCATACAATATTAAACCACCTAATATTACGGATACAAATACTGACACATTTGAGATAGCGTTCATTACTGTAGGCACATACTTTCTATCTGAAGCGTTAATTTCCATAAGTGCCTTTTGTGATTCTATTGAGTTAAAGCTATAAAATATACAAACAGCCAGTGTTAGTGTTAAGAAATATATTGCATAATCTTTAAAACTTTTCTTTACATTCCCAATAGCAATCTTAGAGTACATTATTATCGTCACCGCCAAGAAGGGTTATAACTTCGATAATTTTAGTAAAGAATTCTTTTCTGAAATCATTCCCTCTTACCAACTCGATAAATATTTTTCCATCTTTAATAAAAAGAATTCTACGAGCATAGCTTGCTGTAAATGCATCATGAGTAACCATAAGTATTGTAGCTTTTAAATCCTTATTTAGACTTTCAAATCTTTCGAGTAATAATCTAGCTGATTTAGAATCTAACGATCCTGTTGGTTCATCTGCAAGTACTAAAGATGGATCTGTTACGATAGCTCTTGCCGAACCAACCCTTTGTTTTTGTCCGCCTGACATTTGATAAGGGTATTTGCTTAATACTTGTTCAATGTCTAAATATTTTGCAACTGCTTGTATTTTCCCATCAATTTTTGAACTTTTCTCACCTTTTATTGTTAACGCTAGGGCAATATTTTCATAAGCAGTAAGGGTATCTAATAAATTAAAGTCCTGAAATATAAACCCTAATTCATTTTTTCTAAACTTATCTAGTGACTTTGATTTTAACCGAGTAATGTCACTATTATTTATCATTATTTTTCCCGTAGTAACATTATCAATAGTTGATATACAGTTAAGTAATGTAGTTTTGCCACTTCCTGAAGGCCCCATTATCCCAACAAATTCTCCCTCATCTACCTTAAAACTAATATTATCTATAGCCTTTGTTACATTATCTTTATTACCATAATATTTTTCAATTTTTTCTACATTTAATATATTTCGCATTAATACTTCTCCTTTTTCATTATAAAAATTCTTTAACTCTCATTCATTTATGTAATTCATTTTATATAATTTCATTTATAGTATCGATGGAATTACATTTCATTAACATTACATTTTTGTTATATTGAGTGATACCTCTACATGTAAGTTATCAGAAATCGCGATGGTATAAGTAAGGATTATTCGATGCCTTACCAAAGAGGCAGATAAATGTAGGGGTATCGGTTCTGGTGCAAAAACGATAAGACTTATGTAATTATAGGTAATAAAAAACTCTAAATATTGATTAAACATACTTTATCTACGTTTTACAACCATATTAGAGAAAGAACTTTACTAATAATAAAATATCATTAATTTTCTCCCAAAAAAACATTTTAGATCAAAGGACCAATTATCCATTTCTAATCTAACCTAATCTTAAAGTTCAAATTTTATTTATTTAGAAACCCCCATCTTTTTTTGCTTTTTAAGCATAATCCCAATCCTAAACCAATTACCGCAACCACAATTGATTATAAGAAAGTGTCATTGTTCCCAGCAATAAAGGCATCTATTGAAATTGTTTTTTTCAGCTTTTGAATCGCATCAGCTGACATTCCGATTATCTCAGATTTATGTTCTTTTAACATTTCTGTACCATGAAACTGTGTACGATTCGATATCAACGTGACAATAAGACTTGAAGTTATTGCTCCAACTGTTTGCCCTAACGTACTGTTCATCGCAGTACCATGTGATACTTCTTCTTGCTTTAATGCATTGAGTGCATTTGTTTGAAGAGACATTTGAACCATCCCCACGCCAATTAAACGAATAGCATACGTTAAACAAATAACCCACGAAGCGGTTTCTAGTCCTAGATTCCCTAAAATTACAGATGCCACAATCATTAAAGGAAAACCGATTAGGATAAGTGGACGAATTCCAAAACAATCAAATAACTTACCGTTAATTGGTGCTAATAATCCCATAATCATCGCACCTGGAAGCATAATTAATCCTGATTTTAATGCTGTCATGCCTTGAATGTTCTGCAAAAATAACGGTACAGAAATCATCACCGAATACATTGCAAAGATAGTTGTAATTAGCACGAAAATAGATAATGTATATTTAGGGTTTAGGAAGATCTTAAAGTTTAAAATTGGTTTTTCTAAGAAGTTTTGACGAATGACAAAAGCTGCAATTCCTAAAACCCCTGCAATTAAACTAACAATAACTACTGTGGAATCCAAGCCTTCTTTACCCGTAGCACTAAAATACCCGAACCAGAACAAAAGCATGAATTACTAAACTATCTAGAATGGGCAGAAAAAACGAAGGGATTTTACGGGGAAAAAGGTTTTAATTTGGAAGTAATGAAAATAAAAAAAACCATAAAAATGGTTTAGAGTGTGATTACGAAAAACGAAGGATTACCTCCTTCGAACTAGGTAAAAAAGCAATAGACGCCCTTCTTGCGGAGGGCAAAGAAGTTACCTTGCACAATGTATCTAAAAAGACAAAAGAACTCGATGAACAAGGCCAAGGGATTCATTTTAATACTATAAGAAATCATGAAAAAATCTATGCGTATTATAAAGAAAAGAGTAAGAGTTATAAGAAAAAACAAAAAGAGATCGAAAAGCACCTTCCCTATCGACAAAATGAAAAACATGCTTTTCACGAGTTTGAACAATTAAAGTCTGACAGGAATTTAAAGAATGTTTACAGACAGTATATGCGTCTAACGAAGTCCGAATTAGCAACGCGTTTAATAGAAACTGAGCAGTATATCGTGAAAGGAAATCAGGCGTATTTGAAAAGGTTATTTGAGACGTATGAGGGATAAAAGTGGAATAAAATTGTCGTGATAAAAGGAGTGGATTCCCCACTCCTCTTTCATTTTAGTATAAGTGTTAAACAACGTGTATTTACTGTTAATCCAAGCCTAAAACTCTATTTCCTTTGTCTTTCAGTAAAAGTCATTCTTCTCGGTTTTATTTATTCTATCGTTGTAATTTCATTTGAATTATAAATATGAATACCAGATTCTTCACGTAGCGCTGTTATATACATTCCTTTCGCCACATCTTTAGCTGAAATTGGTTTATACTTTTTAAAAGCCCCTTTAAATATAAACGGAAGAATACGAGATAATTTCTCAGCCATTCTTTCCCCAAAACGATATTCTTGTCGATTTCCAACTAATAATGACGGCCTGAAAATATGTATGCCACCAATAACTAGCTTTTTCAGCTCCTCTTCCATTTTCCCCTTCACTTGCGAGTAAAAGAAAAATGATTTAGGTTTTGCTCCCATTGATGAAATAACAAGAAAATTTTGCACGCCTTGTTTTTCAGCTAAGCAGGCAGCTCGTAATGTATATTCATAATCTACTTTTTTAAAATTCGACTTCGACTTCGCTTTTTTTATCGTTGTTCCTAAGCAACTAAAAACATCATCTACTGCAAAAAATTCTTTGTATTCCTCTAATACTGAAAAATCCACCTGTTTCTGTTGCAATTTCTCATGCTGTAATTGTAATGGTTCCCTTACAAAAATAGTAACCGAATCGTAGTAATCTGAGTCAAGTAATAGTCGCGTTATTTCTTGTCCAACTAACCCACTTGCGCCAAGTACTAACGCTGTTCGCTTATTCATATATGTGTATACCTCTTTATTTACTATTCTCTCCTATAGCTAATCGTCGCTAACAGGAGTTTCCGTTCTCCCATTTTACCATAAGTAAAGCACTATGCGTATGCATAGTGCTTTACTTACTCTTTTTTCTCTTCTTTTTCTTCCGCTGGCAATTTTGTAATTGTTGTAGCATCCCCTAAATTACTTATTAGTCTTCTTAAAAAAATTAAAACAAAAGATAATGGCAAAACAACCGCAAGTATTAATAAGATAGCTTCCATGAAGTAACCCAAGCGCTCATCCCCTTTTTTCTGCTCCCTCCCAATATATGAAAGTAACATTGTCACATATGCACCAATCATAAAAATTAATACCTTTCTTTTTGACAGATTTATTACAAAATCAAATCGTAATGATTATTATTTATTGCAACTTTCATAAAGATGTATTATACTAGGTTCGCAAACTAAAACGTAATTATTCCGTTTTGTATTAAAACGATATTTTCTTCTTATATTTGGAGAAAATATAATTGTAAAAAAGAAAAGAGGAGAATTATATGCCTAAAAAATTAGCTCTATTTTCATTTATACTTATTTTCACACTCATCTTTGCTGGATGTTCTAACAACAAAGAAGGTGCAACGAAAAAAGATGGGAAACTTTCTGTTTATACAACCATTTTCCCACTCGCTGACTTTGCAAAAAAAATCGGTGGTGATTATGTAAATGTAGAAACAATTTACCCACCTGGTGCGGATTCTCATACATTTGAACCAAGTCAAAAGCAGACTGTACAAGTGGCGAAAGCCGATTTATTTGTTTATAACGGCGCAGAATTAGAACCATTTGCCGAAAAAATGGAAAAATCATTAAAAAAAGAAAACGTAAAAATTGTAAATGCATCTAAAGATATCGAACTTCGTGCTTCATCTGAAGAAGAGCAGCACGATCATGGAGACGGTCATAAAGAAGATGAACATCATCACGATAAAGACCCACACGTTTGGATAGATCCTACTCTTGCGATGAAACAAGCAGAAAAAATTAAAAATGCACTTGTAGAATTACAGCCTGAACATAAAAAAGAGTTCGAAAAAAACTTTGCAGCACTACAAACAAAATTCACTGATTTAGATGATCAATTTAAAGCAGTTGTTGCAAATGCAAAAACGAAAGAAATATTAGTTTCACACGCAGCTTACGGCTACTGGGAACAACGATACGGTTTGAAACAAATTCCAATCGCTGGAATTTCAGCATCTGATGAACCATCTCAAAAACAGCTTGCTGACATTACAAAAACAGTAAAAGAGCACGGTCTACAATATATTTTATTTGAAACATTCTCTACTCCAAAAGTAGCATCAGTTATTCAAAAAGAAACAGGTACAAAAATTTTACGCTTAAATCACCTTGCTACTATTTCTGAGGATGATGCAAAGAACAATAAAGATTACTTCACATTAATGGAAGAAAACGTAAATACTTTAAAAGAAGCAACAAACTAATCAACTATATTTTCTAGGCAGCTGAATATGTCATTCAGCTGCCTTTTTATGTATTTATCCTTGACTTGACCAAAATAACAAGTAAAATTATCCATATTAGCTTTTAAGCTATATTAATCTAGAAGGTGAGTTGGAATTATGACTCTTCACATTAGTGAAGTAACAGCAAAAAATTGGCGTTCAGTAGCTGCTTTAAACGTCGCAAAAGACCAGCAGCAATTTATTGAAAGCAATGCGTTTTCTTTAGCAGAATCATTATTTGAAGGAAACGGAACGTCAGTAGGTTTATATGATGGAGAAACACTTGTAGGGTATGCAATGTATGGATGGTATTGGGAAAAACGTAAAAGTGTCTGGTTAGATCGCTTTATGATTGATCAACAATATCAAGGAAAAGGATACGCAAAACGTTTCCTTCGCATACTCATTCAATTCTTACAAGAAAAATTTGAATGTAAAATAATTTATTTAAGTTTACATCCTGACAACAAACTCGCAATGGGACTATATGAATCATTTGGCTTCCGTTTAAATGGTGATATTGATGACGAAGGCCCAGTTGTAGGTGTTGTAATGGAATTACTAATAGATGAAAATACAAGCCTGTGAAAACAGGCTTTTTTATTATTTATTTATTAATGTCACATTTTCTATATTTAATTTTTTCTCCCTATGTGCTTCGCTTTTGCAATCTAGTATTATCTCCGTAAAATGCTCATTCGATTGAATTAGATGAATCATTTGATTGCTTAAACGTATTACTATTTCTTCTTCCTCATTTGTAACATCTGAAAATAGACAACTAATAATGTCTCTATCTTCATTTGTTATTTCTCCATATAATTTCACCGTATTTATCCCTGTAATTCCCTGTTCCAAACTATTTGGATACATATATTTCTCCATATATTCTCTGCTCTTTTGATCGTCCATTTGTTGTAGAAAGAATTGAAACGGCATCCCCTTCATCGGCTGTATGTATGCATTTTTCCACGGCATAGTTTTCTTAAATAAATTAAAAAACCACTTGTAGTGTAATGGTTCTGGTTTTGTAATTTCAATTCCACCTTCTATCATTTTCCCATACACTTTATCTATATTTTCAACATCAATTGCCAGTCCGATGAGTCCCCTATGGCCATCACAATATTTCTGAACCCACTCTTGTACCCAACCACCCCCATCTTTTGTTTTTACTCTTACTAATTCTAAATATTCTTTTCCAATCCATATGTTAGATACTTTAAACCCTTTCGTTCCCTTTCCACATTTCGGAACATATGGAAGCCCGATAGAATGTACATTTTTAATCGTTTCCTTATTTTCTTGTATTTCTTTATTTACATTTATAACAAGATGATCGATTTTCATATTCTTCCCACCACATTTTTAGTTTTTTAATAGTTTCTCTAACCTATGAATAAATCGAAGTTGCATCTCACATTGTTCATACATATTTTCGAAAATTAGTTTCACATACGCTGGCGCGTTATCTTTTAGTCTTTCTCCTTCCCTCATCTCTTCATAAGTAGATCGTATTTCACTTTTCTGCTCTTCTAGAGCTTCTAAAACCTCCTCTCTCATACCCTCTTCTTCTGACAGAAATGTTAACGCTGTATATAGATGTTTCGGAAACATAACTGAAGTTTTTTGAAACGACTCCTTTAATAACCTTTTAAATTCTTGACTTCCCTTTTCTGTAATACAATATATCGTTTTCGACCGTTTTCCGGTCATTTCAATTGCTTTAACTTGAATGAAATTTTCATTTTCCATTTTTTTTAATGCGTGATAAATAGAAGCTGGGAAAACTTCCGCCCATTTTTTACTTTGCACCATATTTAGCGCCTGCTGTATTTCATAACCAGATAGCGACTCCCTTTTAGTAAGCAATCCAAGAATCATTAAACGCACCTTTTTTCCCCCTACCCCTAACAAAATACTAAACGTTTAGTATTTTCAGATTATTTTAATACAAATTCCAATTTTAGTAAACAAAAAAAACAAAAATAAGCCTGCGATTTACGCAGACTTATTTCACACACTCTTGGAAATGTTCTTGGAACCATTCTTTATTAATATCTTTTCCGATGAACACTACTTCGCTTACTCGCTCTTCGCCCTCTTGCCACTCTCTATCGTACGAAGCAGCAAACAATGTATGTACACCTTGGAAAACAATTCTTTTATCTACTCCGTCAATAGATAATATCCCTTTGTAACGATATAAATACTCCCCTAGCTCTTGCACGACAGCTGACATCCACTCATTCAGTTTTTGTAAATCTAACGGACGCTCTTCACGTAGTACAAACGATTTTACACCTTCTAAATGGTTATGTTCTTTATGAGGGTAAATTTGTAACGTATCTTTCGTTTTAAACGTTTGAATTTGTAGTAACGATGGTATATCTACCTCACAGTTAGTCGTCTCGATTAATTTTGCAGTTGGATTAATTCCTTGCAGTTCATGTACGAGACTTTCTTTCTCATTTTCTTCAATTAAATCTAATTTATTTACTAACACAACATCAGCAAAGGCAATTTGTTCTTTTGCTTCTAGTCCCTTTTCAAAATGTTTATGTATATGATAGCTATCTACAACTGTTACAACACCGTTAATTTGGTATGCAGATTGAATAACTGGATCTAAAAAGAAAGTTTGAATAATCGGACCTGGATTTGCAAGACCTGTTGTTTCAATTACTAATCCATCAAAGTCCATTTTCCCTTCTGCTTTCACATCCAGTAATTGTTTTAAAGCAACAAGTAAATCTTCACGCACAGTACAGCATAAACAACCGTTTGTCATTTCCATAATTTCTTCTTCAACGTTCATAATTAATTGATTATCGATACCAATTTGCCCTATTTCATTTACAATCACTGCTAATTTCTTGCCGTGATCCTCTGATAAAATTCGATTTAATAATGTCGTTTTCCCTGATCCAAGAAAACCAGTTAGTATTGTTACTGGAATCATTCCTTACATCTCCTTATAGCTATATGTTTCTACATTATAGCATATAGAGAAAAACGTTTTTGTAGCAAAACATATTTATTGTATGTACAACCGGGTAACTATATAATAATATGTAGCAAGAAAGCCTTTTCAAAAATATTATCATTCATCAAGGGGGTACTTATAATGGAACGAGTTCAAATGGCCGAAACACTAGAATTTTCTCGTATTATTCAAGGGTTCTGGCGTTTAGCAGAATGGAATATGACAAAGCAAGAGTTACTTTCTTTTATTGAAGACTGTATGGATTTGGGGATTACTACTTTCGATCACGCTGATATTTATGGCGGATATACATGTGAAGGATTGTTTGGAGAAGCGTTACAACTCAAGCCTTCCTTACGCGAAAATATGCAAATCATCACTAAATGTGGAATCGCTCCCCCATCCCCTAAATTTCCAGAGCGATATGTTGCTCACTACAATACGAGTGCTGAACATATAATAAAAAGCGCGGAGGATTCATTACAAAACTTACATACAGATTATATTGATGTATTGCTCATTCATCGTCCTGATCCATTCACGGACCCAAATGAAGTGGCAGAAGCGTTCTCACGCTTAAAGCAAGAAGGAAAGGTTCGTCACTTCGGTGTATCTAACTTTTTACCTTCACAATTTAATATGTTAAGTTCGTATTTAGATTTCCCGCTCATTACAAATCAAATTGAAGTATCTGCGATGCAGCTTGAGCATTTTGAAAAAGGTACGATTGATTTATGCCAAGAAAAACGAATTAATCCAATGATTTGGTCACCTCTTGCTGGTGGTGAAATCTTTACTGGTCAATCAGTACGTGCCATACGTGTACGTGAAACTTTACAAAAAGTTGCTACTGAACTAGGTGTTACTAGCATCGATACTGTTATGTATGCATGGTTACTCGCTCATCCAGCTAACATGATGCCAATCGTTGGCTCTGGTAAATTAGATCGTGTGAAAACAGCCGCTCTTGCTACAAAAGTTAACTTAGACCGCCAACAATGGTTTACAATTTTCGAAAGCTCTAATGGACATCCTGTACCATAATAAACAAAAAGAAGAGCTGTTTCTTTACAGCTCTTCTTTTTCATATGTATTTCTCGTCATTGCAAATACACACATATCCCTTAATCCATTTCCATCCACCGCAACACTCGCGCTTTCTAAAGTACCCTCTAATTTAAAGCCTAATTTCTCTGGTATCGCTCTACTCTTCTTATTTAGAGAATCACAACGAATTTCTACGCGGTTTGCTTTCAATTCAGTGAAAGCATAATCTGTTATACCTTTTGCAGCCTCTACCATATAGCCCTTTCCACTAAACCTTGAATCAATCCAATACCCGATTTCAAATTGAGGTATATCCCAATTAATACGATGTAATCCGGCAGATGCAATAAATTCACCTGTTTCGTTCGAAAAAACTAGTAATCTCAAATCCTCACGCTGCAAAAATTGAATATGCGATTTTCTAATACTCTCTTCTATTTCTTCCTCTGTTTGCTCTTTTTGTGCAAAGACCATCCAAGGTTTTAATTCTTGTATTGAAGCTTGAATTGCGTCATATACAACTTTACCATCACCTGGTTTTGGCATTCGAATAAAAAGCCTGTCAGTATAAAATTCAGAAGGAAAATCGAATAATAACGGATTCACTGTAAACACTCCCTATAATTCTTTTATATATAATAATATCCATCTCAAGTTATACAGTAAAGAAATTTCTGAATTTTAAACTTTTTGATCATTCACTTCCATCGCTACACGAACTCCAGATTCAATCGCACCTTGAATCCATCCGTGATACAGCGTTGTATGATCACCAGCAAAATATATTCTCCCCTCAGGTTTTACAATGACTGGCTGTAATTCTGATTCTTGGCCAGCTTGAAATAGTGCAAACCCTCCAAGCGCATATGGATCTAATGTCCAACTCTTTGATATTCCAGACATGAACTCATCATATACTTGACCGCCTAATATTGTTGCTAAATTTTGTAGTGTGTAATAGATACGATCCCCCTTTGATAACCCATCCCATAACAACGCATCATAAGACCATGTATAGCTTCCTAACATCATAGCAGGCCCTTTCTCTCCGATTCCATGGCTTGGATAATACGCATAACGTATAGGAAGATCTGTTATAATTCTCCCACCTAATTGCCCTTGTTCCTCCCAAAAACGACTTTTAAATTGAATTCCTATTTTTGTAGCTGGCATATAATGCAATTCGCGAATTGTTTTCCACTTCGCATGAGATATCGAATCAAATGGATCTACTTCTACAAATCGCATTGTTGAAAAAGGAATTGTAACAATAACTAAATCCCCTGTAATACTACTATATTCAAAAGTTTCCTCGTTCCGGTAATAGGCTGTTACACTATTGGCTTGTTGATGAAGCTTCATTAATTTTTGATTATATATAATATTTCCTTCTAATTGTGGTAAAAAAGACTTTGGTAATCTATCATTCCCACCTATTATTTCGCAAAATCCGCTCTCCTCTTGCATAATATATAAAAAACGTAACGTCTCAACGAATGACCTTTCTAAAAAACCTTCTAAATCTAATAGAACACCTATCATCTCAATCGTTACTGGCGAAAAATACGTATTATATTGATAAGGATGATATTTTAAAAATTGACCTGTAGAATATTTCCCAAAATCCTTTACTACAATATCCCAATTTTTCTCTGGGTTCTTTTTTATAAAATTTATAATGGGCTGTACCGCTAACATTAATAGTTCCTCAGACGTTTTCCCAACTTCATTCATTTCCACAGGATATCTTAAAATACTTGGATCTTTTTCGTATTGTTTTAATGTCGTTTCCCGACCATTTACGTATATAATATCTGTCTCATTCCTATTAATAAAAGGGCTCACCTGTAGCCCAAACTTTCTTATATATGCCATCGTTAATGTATGCGAATACGGAATTCTCATCGCTCCAACATCTAAATATAATCCGGTATCTTCCATCCTAACTGTCTCTATGCGGCCACCTACACGGTTGTTCGCTTCAAAAACCTTCACTTCATGCCCTGCTGCTTTTAATAAAGATGCCGAAACTAATCCAGCCATACCAGCCCCTACTACAATGATTTGTTTCGGACGTGTCGTCTTCTTCAATCCCTTATTTATAACTTTTAACGTTTCATCCATCTCATTGTTAAACATTATATCTTTCTGCACAATCCCACCCCTTACTTCATGAAATACAAATTAGTGGTTTAGTGCATTTTATTCATAAATTCACTTAAACATAACACCACCACAATTTGAAAATTCACTAAAAATACATAAGGTGCAGCTCTCCCCCTTCCACATACTTCATATGATAAACATACAGATAGTAACTGTATGGAAAGGGTGGATACACATGAAACGTACTTACGATTATCAGGCTACAAAAAAACATTTAGAATTAAAGAAACAGCAGTTATGTAAAAAACTCACTAGCGTTAAACTAACTGAAGAAGAACGCAAGCAAATACATTTAGAAATTGATAACTACGAATATATATTAAACTTAGTCGAAATGAATCATTATGAACGAGGGTTTTTTCATTAAAAGCGGATAAAAAATTATTCACTTTTCCTTTTGAGCATTTCATTACGCATTTTTCGTAAGTAAATATATAATAGGATGTACATTAAGATTGAGAGGTATATTCTATGATCAAATTAAGTGTATTAGACCAATCACCTATTTCAGATGGTAGCACAGCAGCCCAAGCTATTTCACATACAGTTACGCTTGCACAAGAAGTTGAGAAACTCGGATTCACACGTTTTTGGGTATCCGAGCACCATAATTCAGTTAGCTTAGCTGGTTCAAGTCCAGAAATACTCATTTCACATATTGCCGCGAAAACTGACCGTATTAGAGTTGGTTCTGGTGGTGTTATGCTGCCACATTATAGTCCATATAAAGTTGCCGAGAATTTCCGCGTTTTAGAAGCACTTTATAAGGGCCGCATCGACCTTGGTGTCGGGAGAGCGCCTGGTGGTATGCCGATAGCAACTCGCGCACTTCAAGAAGGTAAAATGGTCTCACTTGATCAATATCCAGAACAAATTGCAGATGTTGCTATGTACTTACATGATCAAGTACCAGAAAACCATCATTATGCAAACTTAAAGGCTACTCCAGTTATCCCAACATCTCCTGAAATGTGGATGCTCGGTTCTAGCGGAGAAAGTGCAATGATTGCCGCAAAGCAAGGCGCTTCTTTTGCATTTGCACAGTTCATTAACGGATACGGTGGCCCTGAAGTAATGAAGGCTTACCAAGAACAATTCCAACCTTCCTATTTAGGTGATAAACCAAAATCAATCGTATCTATTTTTGTTATTTGCGGAGAAACAAATGAAGAAGCGGAGAAGATTGCATCAAGCCTTGATTTATCGATTTTACTATTAGAACTAGGAAAACGGACTACTGGTACTCCTTCTATTGAAACTGCTCAAAATTATTCGTATAGTGCTTATGATCTATTCCGCATAAAAGAAAATCGTCAACGTATGATTGTCGGTGATCCGTCTTCTGTGAAAGAAAAAATATTAAACTTAAGCAAAGCGTATAATACTGACGAATTTATGATTGTCACGATTACTCATCAATTTGAACATAAATTAAACTCTTATCGCCTATTGGCAGATGCTTTTAATTTATAATAACGAAAAGGAGATGCATCACATATGATGCATCTCCTTTTCTTACTACCAATCAATTGTTTTTGCTTCCTATATATTCAATAGCTTCTTTTAATAACTCATCAAAATTATGAGGATAATCATGATTTAAGTTAGGCACAACTTTATACTTATGTTCTATATTTTTATCCTTTAATAACGTTACAAATTGCTGTGTACCTTCAAAACAATCTTCATCTTGATCCCCACATATTATATATCCTTTTATGCTTTTATCATGCAATATTCCAATCATCTCTTCCCATTCTTCCATTTCCGGAAGCCACGGTGCCACAAAAATAAAACCGTTCACTTCTATTTCACCTTGTAACATGGAATGTAACGCTACTCTTGCCCCAGCAGAAAAGCCACCAATAATAATATTCCCAAATGTTTTATTCACTTTAATCTTATTGTAATGTCCTTTTAACTCATCTCTTCCTCTTTCGATATTATCCCACACATATCCATCTGAAAATTGAATTTGGGAAGATTGAGGCAATGCTAGCATAAAACCTTGTTCCATTACAGAGTTCCAATATGGTTCTATTATTTGTATATTTTCTTGATCCCCATGCAGTGTTATTAGTAGATTTTCAGTTTGTTTGCTGTATTTATATTTCACGTCTGCTTGTTCCGATTTCTTTGCTAATTCTTCTCTTTCTTTACATAATTGAACCATTCTATGAAACTCTTCAAATTTATGTAGTGGTTTTAAATCATCATCGGAAATTAAATACTCACTTCCGTACCAAAATCCATTTTCTATAATTGCTTTCTTCATTAAATGCAACGCTTCTTCTTCAAGTCCTGCTGCACTTGCTAATGCATATTTAAAATTATATATTTGCGCTTCATTACCCATTACATCTTTAGCATTATTCATTATATAAGAATACGCTTCAAAACTTCCTTTATTTGCATAACAATGTAACGTTTCATTTAATAACTTAATATAAGTCATACTATTTTTCATATAGAAATTCCCCCGTAACCTTTTATAATAATTGTTTCTCCAACATTCCTATCATTCTAGGGTCACGGTATAAGTAAATAAATTCTACAATTCAACTTAACAATACCTGATTCTCAGAATGATATTTAATAATTAATGTATGTATACGCATAATACACCACTCCTTCCTATCCACTAGTTGTAGTATAAAGTTAAATAGACTGAAAAATCAATGTTTTAATAACAAAAAAAGACAACAATATATTATTGTTGTTCTCATAACATCTGCCCACTATTCTTTTTTTTCTTATCTGGTTTACTTGAAACTAAATAATGCTTTTCTGAAATATATAAGTTTCTTTTTAATATACGATTTAAATATGGTCCTAGCTTCACTCCGCATATGAGGCGATCTTCACTATCTTCAACAATTGGGAACATTTCTTTTTCTGTTACATATTGATCTACGGCCTTTTGTACGATATCAATTTCTTTAACTAGGTTTAAATTTTCTTCTGTATGTTCAAATACTTCAAGCGTTTCCTTCGTTATCAGAAAAAAATTTGTTGGAAATGCAGGTAAATAGGGCTTTAACAAATCATAATTTACTGTGTAATCATCATTTACTAAAACTGTATAAACGATATTAGCATTCGTTTCTAGAAACTTCGCCATCGCTTGTTCTAATTCATCTTTCGTAATTTCCCTATCTTCTTTTCCAGTTCTGAAAAAGCGAAACATTGTATCGCCTCCTTTTTACTATATTATAGCATAAAAGAAAACTGAAAAATCACAAAAAACTCTATTGAAAGAATTTTTCAATAGAGTTTTTCTTTAATCAATTTATGTTTATTTTAAGAATGCACTTAACATCCACACATGTTGTTCTAATGTCGTATGAATTGCTAATAGCATATCAGCTGACGTTTCATCACCAGCTTCATCAGCTACTTCCATACCTTCTTTTAATTCTTGAATAAGTGCAGAAAAATCGTTTACTAAAGTTTGTACCATTTCTTCTGCAGACTCTTTGCCTGTCCCTTCACTCACAGTAGAAGCTGCTAGATACTCTTTCATTGTCGCTAACGGTTTTCCTTTTAACGCTAAAATACGTTCTGCTAACTCATCAATGTAAGTCCCTGCTTCATTATAAAACTCTTCAAATTTCTCATGTAATGTAAAGAAGTGTGGTCCTGTCACATACCAGTGATAATTATGCAATTTCACATATAACACATTCCAGTTTGCTACCTGCTTGTTTAATACTTCAACAACATTTGTTTTCGTACTCATACAATCCACTCCTCTTATCATTTTATAATTATTATCTTTTAATAACTTAATTACATTTTACCATAGATTTCCTACTCTTCCGAATGAACAGCTTATATGTAACAAAGTTTTAACAACCTTAATATTTCCCTAATATCATATAATTCATGTATTCTTTCAACTACTTCACATGTCTAATTGTCCAAGCTCACACATATGCATAATAGTAAGTCAAGCTCATCATAGAAGAAAGAGGGATAACATGGACAATCAACAATGGCAAGTAGCAAAGAAAGTCGCTGCTACTTATATCGGAACTGTCGTTGGAGCTGGATTTGCTACTGGGCGCGAAATTGTTGAATTTTTTACAGTTAACGGATTTTACGGAACCATTGGCATATGTATAAGTGGATTTTTTTTTATTTGGCTCGGCACAAAGATGATGTTACTTTCATCACAAATAGGGGCATTCTCAGCTCAAGAATTCAACAAATATTTATTTGGGGATGTATTTGGAAATGTCGTAAACACATTACTATTACTCGTATTATTTGGTGTAACGAGCGTTATGTTATCAGGAGCCGGTGCAGTATTTGAAGAACAACTCCGCCTCCCGAGACAACTTGGTATTTTCATCACGGTCATCGCCTGTCTCATTATTGGGAGCCGGGGATTACAAGGTGTTTTTGAAGTAAATACGCTTGTCGTACCTATTATGATGATCTTTATTATCGGACTCGCTATTACAACCTTTTTCCATAGTACAACACCTATTAGTAATACTATTCCTGCAGAGAGCTGGAATATGAAGTGGATTACTAGCCCTATTACATATGTCGCTTTAAATCTTTCGCTCGCCCAAAGCGTTCTCGTCCCGTTAGCCAGTGAAGTAAAAGATCGAAAAGCCATTTTGTGGGGTGGAATTTTAGGTGGTGCAGGACTTTCTTTAATTTTATTATGCAGCCATTTAGCTATCTTATCAGTCGACCAATTTTATCAATACAATATCCCAATGGCTGAAGTCATAAGAAGATTTAATGCAACTTTTCACTTTTTCTTTGTTCTTATTATTTTCGGTGAAGTGTTCACAACTTTAGTTGGTAATGTGTTCGGGATGACAAAACAAATGCAATCCATTACCGGATGGAAAAGTAATAACATTATTTACTTCATATTACTAATTAGTTATTGCTTTAGTTTCATTGGATATAGTGAATTACTTCATATTCTATACCCTATTATCGGTTGGGTGAGCATCATTTTACTACCGATTATTGCCTTTAAACAACTTCAAAAAACATAAAAAAACATCCGTGTATACGGATGTTTTTCATCTTCATTCACAGTCTTCACATACTTCCCAGTACGGCCCCATTTCTACTGCAAGATATGGCTTTAATTGCAAACGAATCATTCGACTTGGCATGCGTTCCAATACGAATTGAATGCCGTCTTCCTCTTCATCCAACTCAACTTTTGAAATAGCAATTCTTTGCATAGTAGTAATAGGGCTTCCATCTTTATATAAAGTGATTTTCACCTCATCATACTCATTAAAATACAATTCAACATTCATTTGCTTTTTTAACATTTCATCAACAATTTCATAATTATCATTTTGTTCCTGGATTATATATTTCCAGCCGCCTCTATCTAATTTTATCGGAGCAGCTTGGAATAATGTCATCAAATCCTCGTATAGCATAAGATAACCCCTCTCTTACTAAAAAACGATGAGTATTTTATATACCCTTTATCTCTATCACTATCCATGTTTATTGTACCATATATCACAAATCTTACCGCATTCATTTGCTTTATAAACACATACAAAACATATAGTATTTTCAGTTCACTCTCTATTCACTAGTATGTTCCCTTACTGATAACTTATCACTTTCCTTATTTCCTACACACTACTAATAACTCTTAAAAAACCACAAAAAAGAAGAGTAATTTATATCACTCTCCTCATAAGATTTTTCCTGTAACTGCTAATGCTAACACTATAATTAAACTTGCAAATAATAGCGATACAATTAAACTAAAAATCGGTAATATTTTCTTTTCATTCTTCTTAAATAATAACCTTAAACTAAAAATGATATTTAATGGAACAAATATAAAATAAAAGTATTTAACGATTTGTAATGAGCTATTTGAAAGTGTTTTAAATACAAACACTTCAATTAAAAAAGCAACAAAGAATAAAATGCTTAACCAAAACGAGACATAGCTAAGCCAAGAATGTCTTTTCGTTCCCCAATACACTCCCATACTGATCTCCTTTAAACGTAGTCTATATTATATTAATTATACACCCGCTTAACAAATTCCTCTATTTTTCGACAAACATTAAATACATTGAACCTCTAATCCGTTTATCAGCTAAAAAGACTGCCTCTAATAGCATTAATGCTATTTTGAGACAGCCTCCCCTTTTTATACTTTAAATCTTTCAATTAATACTTGTAACTCTTCAGCCATTTGAGATAGTGTACCAGCCGCAGAACCAATTTCTTCCATAGAAGCTAACTGCTCCTCAGCTGACGCTGCAACACTTTGTGTACTCGTCGCATTATTTTGTGCCGTCATAGCAATTTGACCAACCGAAATAGATACTTCATTTGCACCTTTTGACATCCCATTAGCTGTTTCAACCATCGTTTTAATTTGGTCAGCAATTTCATTTGTAGATTGTAAAATTTCAGTGAAATTTTGTTTTGTTTCATTTGCAATAACAAGTCCAGATTGCACTTCTTCATTTACATTATTCATAGATTTTACTGTCTTACTCATATCATCTTGTATTTCACAAATTAATTTACTAATTTCACTTGATGATACACTAGATTGTTCTGCTAATTTTCGTACTTCATCAGCAACAATTGCAAAGCCTCTTCCATGCTCACCAGCTCTTGCAGCCTCAATTGCTGCATTTAAAGCTAGAAGATTTGTCTGATCTGCAATATTTTGAATAACTTCTAAAATATCACCAATTTGCTTTGATTTGTTATTCAACAACTGAATAACAGCATCTGACTGTGAAACTGATTCCGCAATAGATTGCATTTGATTTACTGTTTTTCCAACTAGCTTTCCACCATCTTCTGCTTTTTCGCGAGTGTGAGCAGAAGCAGTATTAATAGATGATGAGCTATTTGCTACATGCTGAATCCCTTCTGTTACATCAAACAGTAACATAGCACCATTTTCTACGCTTGCTGTTTGCGTCGTTGCACCACTTGATATTTCATCCATTGCTAATGTAATTTGTTCAGTCGCTTCACTCGCTTGTCTCACACTTGCTGTTAACTCTTCAGATGCAGCTGCAACATGCCCTGCTGAAGTATTAATTCTTCCAATTAACGTTCTTAGTGAATCTGTCATTTCATTAAAACCTTTTGCAAGTTGACCGATTTCATCGTTTGAATGAATTTCAATTGTTTGCGTTAAATCTCCTTCACTTATTTCTTTAGAAGTGGCAACTAATCTCTTTAAAGGTTTTGTAATAGAAAGAGTTACTAAATAAATAAGTGCCCCTCCTACAACTAATGAAATAAGCATAACAATTAACATATTATAAAATACAGGCTGAGCAGCTTCAATTACTTCATTTGAGTACATCGTTCCACCGATTTTCCAACCTGTTTTTAAGTTTGTAGCAAATACCATTTTCTTTTCACTACCATCATACGTGTATGAAAAAGTGCCTTGATTATCTTCGTAAATTCTCTTTGCCCAAGAATCAGCTGCTTTATCTCCTGGTTTTTCTTGAGGATGCGCAATTATTTTTTGTTTTCCATCTAAAATGAAAGTATATCCTTTTTTACCAATATTGATTAATTTTGTTGTTTTCAATAAATTCTCTAAACTTAAATCTACCGCAACAACACCATTTTTATCTTCTGTTTGTTTCGCAATCGTTACGACAATATATCCATTTCCTTTCGCCTTATACGGTTCAGTGACCACGATTCCACCTTGTTTACTCACTGCATCTTTATACCAAGAACGAGTTGTTGGATCATAATCTGCTGCCATTTGTATATTTGGTTCTTGCACAAACTTCTTATCATTGCCGGCAACATATACTTGTTCAATATCTTTATTTAAATTAATATATTGAGATAATACCTTTCTTAATTCATCTTGATTATCTCCTTGATACATATCACTATGAATCACTCGTGCAAAGTTATTTACTTCGTTAAATTTCGCCTCAATCATTTGATTGATTAAATTATCTAATATTTTTATATTATCGTGAGCACTACTCGTAATTTGTGATTCAAAATTCTTTTTAGCCGTTTGATAAGACATTCCTCCAATAATAGAGACAGCCGCAATTAAAATTATCAAAAATGAAATTAATAGCTTTTTTGCTACTTTTATATCTCGAAACCACCTTAACAGTTTACTCATTATAAACCTCCTACATTTAAATATTAAGTTTTAAAGATAAATAACCAATTATGAATATATCCCATTCCCTATCCTCTATTTTTACAATTCGTTTTTGATAAACACCTTGTAAAGTTTAAACAAATATTCTCCCTTTGTCTATATATATGAATAATATTATTATAAAATTTACAAATACAAAAAACCAAAGGAATAGTCCTTTGGTTTTTTACATTTTTTTATGTTGTTTAGAAATCTTCTTCCACTTATCACGCTCAGCTCTTGCGAGAATAGCATCTTGTTTTCTCATAAAATACGCCAATTCTCTTTGCAACTTTTTATAGCTTTGCAAACGATTTATCGTCATTAGCCCGTTATCAATTGCTTTATGCACTGCGCATCCTGGTTCATTCTCATGTTTACAATCTCGAAAGCGGCATGTTTTTGCAAATTCTTCAATATCAGAAAATGTTGTTTGGATTGCATCGCTTCCTTCCCAAAGTTGTAACTCCCTCATGCCAGGAGTATCAATGACTAAGCTCCCACTCGGTAGTTGGAACAGCTCACGATGAGTTGTCGTATGCCGCCCTTTACTATCTTCCTCACGTATATCTCCCGTTTTCGCTATCTCAATTCCTACGAGTGCATTTAACAAAGTAGATTTTCCAACCCCTGATGAGCCGACTAAAGCAATTGTTTTTCCTGAAGCAACAAATTGTTGTAATGAGTCAATACCTCTATGCTCTAAACTATCGACGACGAAGACCGGAACACCAATTGCAACAGCTTCCGTTTCTACAATTTTTTGTTCCACATCTTCACATAAACTACTTTTTGTTAAAACAATAACAGGCATTGCACCACTTTCATACGCTAATAGTAAATAACGCTCCAACCTTCTTACGTTAAAATCATGGTTAAGTGCATTCACTAAAAATAAATAATCAACATTTGCTGCAATTATTTGTTCTTCAGTTCTATTACCAGCTTCTTGTCTTGAAAAAGAACTTCTTCTCGAAAAAATACGATGAATGATTGCCTTTTTCTCATTTTCTATTTTCTTTATATACACCCAATCACCAACTGCTGGGTAATCTCCTTTCGTTACCGCTTCATGCCGAAACTTCCCAGACAGCTCTGCCATATATTCACCGTCATTACAAATAATGCGATATATATGCTTATGCTCAAGTAAAATACGCCCTACTTCATAATTCTTCTCTACAGCTTGCTCTTCAAAAAATGAATCCCAGCCGAATGATTCTAAAATATTTTGATTCAAATCAATATCCTCCCTAGTTTGTACTAAGTGGAAGGATTGTGCGCTCACTTATAGAGTATCGCCCTTTCCGTCCACCTTTGTATTTGGTTTATTATTCATATAAGTTAATCTCACCATAATACATCACCCCGTTCTAATTTTAATTACTCTCATTATATGGAATATCCCATTAAAAAGCTACCTTATTTAACGTAATTTTCAAATAACTTATTTTTTAGCATTTTAATTTGTCCGCGATGACTAATTTCATCTTCTAGCACATGAAACCAAAGGTAGTGCTGATTATACGCTACGCCATTAGGCCACTTTCTTTCTGACATTAGCCATTCGTCATCCTGTTCACTCAAACACTTTAGTGTTTCTTCTCTCACTTTTTGCAAAAGTTGTACATAATACGGTATGTCATAGCCACGAATAGATTTCCCTGCTTCCCCTAAATACAGTGCATCTTCCCATATTTCTAATTCTTCTTTTGTAAAGTCACGATTTTGAAATGAAATAAGCTGATGGGCTTTTTCTATAGCTGCAATATGCTTTAATAAAGCACCAATTGAATTCCCACCACTTGGCATAATTAAATCTAATTGCTCAACTGATAGATTTTCTATTTCCTGTAATGTTACCGCCCTCGTATGCTCCAGCATACTTACTAATTCCCCTATATTTTTCGTATAACCATCTACACTTCTTATTCGATACTCTATATTCATATCACACACCTCTTTCTGCATTCATATTATTGTAAATATGATTCATATAATAGACTGAAATATATCAAAATTTTCCGTTATAATTAAATAAGGAATATATCCAAACAAACTTTCTCAATATACTTATATGAAATATTAAAAGGAATCAATATGAAAAAATCGAATCTTATTCACTAAAAGGAGTGGATTCGATGGAAATGTATCAATGGCTAACCGCAGTTCTCGTTGGTGGCATTACTGGCTTCGTTTCCCATCTAATCAATAACCAAGGTAAGTTATTGCTTCCACGCCGTTTGAAAACTTTTTTTCATTTTGGATTTTTAACTGATATTTTCACTGGTAGCCTAGCCGCACTCCTTGGACTCGTTTTATTCGATGTCACCGCAATAAAGGAAATTATAAAAGTCTCCATTGTGACTGCTATTTCCGGTCAAACTTTTTTACTTCACCAAGCTCTAGGTGGTGAGCAGGCTAAAAATACGCAAATTGGAAAAGCTGATGAGAAGATTCAAGAAATTGACAAATTATTGCGACGTTAGTCTATACTTTTTTTAAAAATTATTGTTATAATGAAAAATATATATTTTCTATTGCGTCGTTTGTCAGAAGAAAGGGTGTTTCGTATGACAAAAAAGAAAATAGAAGATTTCTTAACAAACACCGAAAAAGAGGAACTGCTAGAAAACTATAAATGTTTACGAGAAGCCCGCACAAAAAGCGAAGCTAACTATTTTGGTGAGGCAGTAGACCATCTATTAAATAAAGTAAAAAAACGAATTATTGAAGAAGCAGGAATACATGATGAAAATGCGGCAACAGTTCAATCTAAACGAAAAGCACTGTTTTAGCTAAAACAGTGCTTTTTATTACGGCATTTTTCACATTACTTTCACATCTATTTCACAAATATAAGTATTCCTATATGTTAAACTAAGTATATCCTTTTCCAAGGAACTATATGCCGATATATAAATCCCTATCTCTTTAGGGATTTTTATTTTTGGATTCCCCATAATTTTATTACAATACATTTCTATTATTTGTCTACTTTTTTTACCCCCTGCACTCAAAAGCTCCTTCATGTATTTCTTCTCTTTTTATATAAAAAGAGGGATAGTTCCCCATCGCCATCAAGCTAAGATTATATAAGTTTAATTTCACGTGAAATTTTTTCGTTTTTCTAAAGATCCAGTGTAAGTTCTTTAAAGATTTGCATACCAAATAAACCCTATCGGGTTTCAATTTTTTGGATTACGCTACATGATTGTGAGACATAGAAAAGTTGTATACGACGCCTAAGATATCAAAGACTGTTTTCTTCTCATACCTATGGGATTTTCGTCCATTTTTCTGTAAGAGATTAAACATACGAAAGAGAATCTTTGTTAATTCTTGGGTGTCTTTTTGTAAAGATTGATAAATAAGTGGAAAATAATCTTTGATGATATAAATTGCTTTATATTCACTTAATTCTCGTTTCTTCTTGATGAGGAGTAATTGGCGCATTTGAAACATGGTGGAGGAACAAAGAAGGATACTTATTAATTGTCCGTATAAGTGACACTCTAGTCGTTCTAATTTTACAGAATTACAGTGATGAATACGAAAAAATGATTTCCAGGTTTTAAAAATAAGTTCAATTTGCCAGCGTAAGGAATAAAAATCGTATACTTGTTCCTTTGGTAGATATTCTAAAGGAATATTTGTAATGTAAAAGTTAATTGCACTAAGCCTCTTACTACGTTCTTTATAGGTAATTTGCTTCTTATGTTCTTTAGATGCTAAATCCTTTTGCCTACGTTTCATTTGCGTTTCAGTTAATTTGTACAAAATGAGTCTTGCAGGAAGTTTTTGATGCATTCCAATATAAACCTCAGGAATTTCATATGTTTCACCTGACTGTAATTGGTCAATGAATTGCTCCATATCTAATTGGATGTACTCAGAGTGCTTTTTTATTGTTCCATTTTGAAAGTATTCAGGCTCTTTATTCTTCTGATATATACGTGTATTGAGCTTTAACCTTGAAATAAAATAGGCATTACACTCTTCTATAGTATGTAAGTCTTTTAAATCGAAGTATCCTAAATCACGTATACATACATCGTTCGGTTGAAGGGACGCTAAACAAGTAGAACCATACGTTTTATCATTGTGCTTTCCCGATCCTACATGAACATGAAGAAATTGACCACTTAGTAAATCATACTCTAGTTGAATTTTTACGCCAGCATTTTGCCCACTACCACCGGAACCTTGATATGTAGAAACGAATTTATCCGGAATCTGAAAATGTGTAGAATCCAATACACGAATACGCCGAAAATAGTTTGCATACAAAGTTGGAATCTTGCTAGAAGAACAAAATTGTTGGTGAAGTAAATGTGCTAAGAGTTGTTGTAAAAACTGAACAGCCTGAGAATTAAAACGCTGATTGAGTCCTTCGGGACTCATAGAAATACCTGTGTTAGCTTCTAATCGACTACATAATTGTGTCAATGAAGTATGAGCTATATTTTGACTTAACCAAATACATAAGGCTACTAAATCTTGTGCACGGTATCTACTTTTTCGTTTAACAAATCCTACATTTTTAGCTAATTGCTCTAAAGCATCAGGTGACATATATCGTTCCAACTCTCTAGAAAACAATTCTAATTCATCAAAAATCGATAAGTTCATATCAAACACGCCATCCTTTCCTATGATTCTACAGAAAGAATAGCGTATTTTTTTATTTTAGTGGAATTTTGTTTTGTTAGCTTGATAGCGATGGGGTATTTGCATTTCTTAGCTTGATGGCGATGGGATAGTTCCCTCTTTTTAACTAATCTTCTAAAATAGATTCAATCTCTTTCATAACTTTTTCATTCAATGAAACATCCACTGCTCTTACACTTTCTCTTATTTGCTCCGCTCGTTTCCCACCAGGAATAACAGTATCAATTCCTTTTTTATTTAATAGCCACGCTAAAGCTAAATGTGATACTTCAAGATTCATTTCTTTAGCTAAATCTTTTAACATCTCAACTTTTTTAAAGTTATTTTTATATGTATTTTCTTCAAATAGATTTACACTTTGACGCCAATCGCCTTCGTTTAATTTAAAATCTTCTGTATATTTCCCGCCTAGTATCCCAAAAGCAAGAGGCCCGTACGGTATAAATGAAATACCTGATTCTATACAATATGGCAAAAGTTCTTCCCCAGCAGCACGATCCAACATATTATACGGTGATTGTACAACATCTATATGTCCGTGCTGATTCGCTTCTTTTAATTGCTCTACATTTACGTTAGATATTCCAATTGAACGAATTTCCCCCTCTTCTTTTAGGCGAGTAAGTTCTCCAATTGAATCTATGTAACTTGTTTCAGGATTTGTAAAATGTAAATAATATAAATCAATATAATCAGTTTGTAATCTTCTTAAGCTATTTTCCACAGCATTTCTTAAATAGCTTGGTTCATTATTAATATGAACCTCTCCATTTAATAATGGCTGAATTCCACCTTTTGTAGCAAGTACAAACTCGTGGCGTTTTCCTTTTAATACTTCTCCTACCAATTCCTCTGATCTACCGAAACCGTATGAATCTGCTGTATCAAAAAATGTAATCCCTTGCTGAATTGCTTCTTCTATTAATCTTTTTCCTTCTTCCTCATTCACATCAGCATATAAATTATGTCCCCCAACAGCGTTTGTTCCTAACCCCAACTTCGAAATATTTAGTCCTGCCTTTTGCAATTTTGTATACTTCATTTTTTATCCCCCTATATTTCTATTGTTCGATTATATTCAAACAATAGAAATATACCACTTTATATGTTATAGTGCAAATATATTAACTTATACAAGCAGGTGAAAAAATGCGTACTCTCTATCATCCAAATCGAGAAGAAATTCAATTCTCTTCTGTCTTATATGCACTTAGCGATCAAATTCGTTTACAAATTGTAACTATGCTACTAGAGAAAAATGAACAATCTTGTGGCGCGTTAAACATTCCAATTGCAAAATCAACTTTATCTCATCATTTCAAAGTTTTACGTGAATCTGGTGTTATGTTTACACGACTTGAGGGAACGCAACGTTTCATTTCAATTCGTGAAGATGATTTAAATGCTCGATTCCCTGGTTTATTAGATGTTGTAATACATGCGACAGAACCATACTAAAAAACATCTCATATAAATATGAGATGTTTTTTAGTAATTACTATTCTTTTAATAAATCTATTAATCCATTCCCTTCAGATGTACGTTCATACCCTAAAGGTACAGTCCTTTTTATAAGTTGCGCGTATATTTCCGGCTCTGATAATTTTCTACCGTACTCTCTCTCACACTGCTTAATGAGAAGTGCTAACGCCCCAGCGACATGCGGCGTCGCCATTGAAGTACCACTTAATACCGCATATTTCCCCTCTGGATACGTAGACAGTATTTCATCACCCGGCGCTACTAAATCAATTTCTTGATTTGAATTACTAAAGCATGAAATTTTCCGCTCTAAATTAACAGCACCTACTTCAATTACTTCAGAATAAGCACCTGGAAAATCTAATTCTTCAGTATCATCGTTACAATCTCCATCATTTCCTGCAGCGCACACGACAAGTACGTTTTGTTTTACCGCATTTTGAATAGCTTCATGTAACTCTGGTACATCTTGCGGACCACCAAGTGACATTGAAATAATTCTCACTTTCTCTTTATTCGGTCCTCTCCAATTTACAGCATAATGAATGGCCTCAATAATTTGCTCATAACTTCCAGAACCGTCTCCAGCTAATACTTTTAAAACTAACATTTTAGCAAGTGGTGCGACTCCTAAAACACCCACTCCATTTTCAGTCGCTGCAATTGTCCCCGCTACATGAGTACCATGCCCATTATTATCAAGATAAATATTGGGATTTCCTTCATAATCTTTCGTGAAATTTCTCCCACCAATAATACGATCTTTTAAATCTACATGATTTACATCACAACCTGTATCTAAAACAGCAACGACAATGTCTTTTCCTTTCGCGCTCTTTTCCCATACTTGCGGAGCATGAATCAATTGTACACCTGGTGGAATTTCATTTACTTGTTCAACCACTTTATTTACAGTAAACGGAATTAATTTAATGCCTTTTTGTTTATTCGCTGTACTACTATTCATCGTAATCCCTCCTGAAAATATATTATTTTCATTTCAGACCACTATTGAATGCGTTTAGATTTAACATTCGTTTTATTCGTTCCATTTCCCTTCCTCTCAAATGTTTCTCAATAAACAAAAGAAAAGGACCCTTCGCATTATATTTAGGTTAGGTAAGTGAAACAGTTGAAATTAAAAGGACCACACATATTAAACATGTCTAATATGTGTGGTCCTTGTTTAGTTAAAATAATGATTTAGACTAAACATCATTGGTTTAATTGTATTTATCTATTCTTATGTTTTAAATTTAATAAAATAAAGATGTAGACTGTTGACTAAATTTCATTTTATACAAAGATTTTTTATTGTTAAAAATTTCTATTTATTCAGAGTCCAAATATTCCATAAAACCCCTCATATAATTTAAGTACAAAACTTCACAAATTAAAAATTATATATGTGTTTTGAGTTTGTATAGAAAGTCAAAAGCGAACTTTTCCTTTTCCTTGTATTTTTCAATATTTTCGGGTAAGTAACAATGATGTTTATTAAGTATATTTGTTTCTAGATATTCAATCGTTTCCAGTAAGGATTGTCCCCTGAGTGATCCAGTGATTAAAGATTTAACAATTAAAAATGTCTCTCCACCCTCAAGTAAATGTGCATCGTGGAGAATTTTAGCTTCTAGGCTTTCTGGTTTTCCATCCTTTTGAGAACCGTCTGCTACTTCTAGAATTCGTTTTATTTTTTCTCCACTAAACCCAATACCCTTAAAAAATTCTTCAATACTTATTCTTATCTCTTCTTCATATATTACTCCGTGAAAATATGCGCCATATTTAAGTAAATCCTCATCTACTTTATTTTTATATATTTTAGCCATTTCTAGAGATAAATTTAAAATTCTTTTTATATGTTCAACATTGTGCATTATATCTTTTTGAGCATAGTAAGGTAATATGAAATCTTCAATTAATTGAATAGTGTCCAATTTCAACAGCTCCTTTATTTTTAATAAATGTATTTGATTTCCTCCCACATTATAGATCCGTTTTCTTTAATTGAATAAACAAAAAACCGACAATAGTATACCAATCCTTTCTCAATTAAATCAAATATTAATACATCTGTAGAGTGATAATAAAGTTGTTTAATTCGCTATAATAAAGCAAGAGCCTTACTACATATCAAATGTAATAAGGCTTTAAAAAAGTTGTTTAAAACTGAATTGATCTAAAAGAATATTGTTACTTAAAATGATAATAAAGTTGTTTAATTTTTTTCAACTAAAGCACCTGTTACTTTAAGTACAACATTTCACAATCTTACACATTGATGTTAATCACATTTCTTTCAGAAAGGGGAATTATAGGTTAATTTGCGCCCCTGTTAGATAATGGGGGGCTGTTCATGTAGTCGTGGCTTCGCCACTCCTGCAAAGACGTTTCGTTTATATAAACGGCTATTCAACAAACTGGAATTTGGCGAACACGGATTATGCTTATACTATTCGCCTGTTCTTTTTGTCGTATATCACAACGGTTACAATTGAAACAAGAACAATCACAGCATTTGCGGCAATGGTTCCCGCCCAAGTCATAGTCATGGTGCCGAAGATGGGGGATGCCGCATTGAACATGGTGTGGAATAATACGCACATAAACACACGGCCTTTTCCTGATATTTTGTAGATTGCCCCGTTGAAAAACCGAAACGCAATGAGTTGAACTGCAAACATCCAAAAGTTAATGAGTCCCTCTCCGTGATTCGTCCCCGGAATGAAGAAGAGAGGGATATGCCATAAAATCCAAATGATTCCAACAAAAACAGAAGACAAAACAAAACCGTATTTTTTGTCAAGCTCAGGCTGCAATATGTACATCCAGCCAGCTTCCTCCAAGCCACCGATAATAAGATTACCAAGCAGGGAAAGGAAGAACGTATAAAATGGAAGCACCATTTCCGTGTGGCCTGAAACTGCAATATGTATCAAAAAATACAGTGCAAGTCCTGCAACAACGAACAAATAGAGAGATATGCTATTTTTGGCATAAAAAACAGTTCTCAACCATTCCTTGAAACCTGCTATTTTGTTATTTTTCTTCAGAACGATATATGAAGCAATAGCGGGCGACAAAATATAGATTGCAAAGGGGATATTCATCCCGAATTGCTGTAACGAGTGAACCCAATTGTGAACCGAATATCCGAATTGCCCAAGAGCAATCAAAGCACCTGACACAAGATAGGCTATGCAAAATGTCAGCATCGTAAATTGTACTGTGATTTTTTTGTCTGTCATGATTTCTTCACCTCACATTTTAAATGTATACATTAAATTTTAACGGATGGACGCTTTGACTTTTATCACCTAATGTTTGCTTTCTGCCAATTCAAAGTTGCGCTCCGCACAAAATATAAATAATCTCCATTACAAATTCTAATTTATCGACTTGTTTCTAAGCCCCAATTATGGCACTATTTCGTGGTACAGTTATTTTTCCGGTACTTCATTAGCTCATGCTTTATCAAGTAGTTAAGCATTACTTCCCAACTTATTAAACTACTTTATTATCACTCTACAACATCAAAAACTTCCTATAGTTAAATAAAAATATCCGTTCTATAAACAGCTTTATTATCACTGCACAGAAGAAGAATTATATCATCTTAAAATATTCCGTAAGTTTTTTGTTTTCTTTTTCGCGTAATCGTTTATTCTCCTCCTCTAATTGCTTATTTTTTTTTTCTAACTTTTCAATTCTTCTTTTGAGAGAAGCGATTACGGCATTTTGATTGTTCTCATCTCGTTTAATTCGAGAGTCTACAAATGTCTTTTCTTGTTGATTTCGTAAGAAATTGATACGCTCTTTGAGCTCATTATGGTTATAAAGCGTTGCTTTGCTCACCCCAGCTTCTGCTGCCACGCTATTAAAGTTAATTGCCTTAGAGCTCTTGGTTAGACGTTTAATCGCTTCCTCAACCTTGGCTATAGTTGTCTGTTTCCTTTTTTCGTGTAGCTGCCTCAGTTGCTCCTCACGGTCGAAATTAGCCACGCTTAACACCTTCCCTTTTCTTACGTTCTAATTGTCTCTTCATCCGGTCAAATCGTCCAAAAATGACATTTCCACCCTTGATTGTTTCATAAATGTTTTGGTATCTCTCCAAGTTCTTTTCGTTTGCTTTAACCATATCTTCGCGACCATATTCTTTTGAGGCTTCAATCCACTTTGTCGTCGTTTCTATGAGAAGCTCATACTTTTTAACATCAAAACTCGTCATACCTACAGCTAAATCAAAACAAGGCTTTCCATCGTTTGCTGTGAGACAAGGGGGTTCTGCTGATAATGGACAGTTTCCATTCACTCTGGCGCGACAAGTCCCGTAAGGGTTGTCCAATGCGTTTAACTTTTCGTCTTTCCACATCATATCCATGATGTCTTCAGGGATGTCTTCAGCTTCTGAGACCTGATGAATTTCCCCATTTAGGTCAAAGCTAAATACACCTTGCTTAATAACCTTCTCGAACTCCTTGCGTTTCGTATCATCCAATAAACGGGCATATCGCATCGTCATTTCAGGAGAAGCATGAGCCAATAGCCCCTGCACAGTTAAAATATCAGCTCCACCATTTAACATTTTCACCGCATAAGTGTGTCTAAATTGGTGTGATTTGAAGTGGAAGACGTTGCCTATTTCGTCAGTAATGTTCTTTTCGATTGCTAGTTCGTTAAGTTTGCTTTGCACCCATCCTTGTGAAAATGGTTTCCCCTTACGGGAACCATTGTACCGAACAAAAATATATTTATCAGGGTTGTTATCCTCATTGCTGAGTTCCTTGGAGTTGTGTATTAAAACGGCTATCATATTGGCTAATTGGTCGTCAATCGGAATTTTATGACCTTTTACATATGTTTTTTCAATATCGGTTTGAATAGAATATTTGCCATTTAGCTGAACCAAACAGTCCTGTGTTAATCCTAATGTATCGCTGATACGCAATCCAGTTTTAAAAGCAACCCACACGATAGGTTGTACGTCTGGATGAAGGTCGCTAATGTTTTCAAATAACTGCTCCAATACATGTTCAGGAATGTAATCAATATCGTCATCTGATTTCTTATCAAGACGTGGATAGTCCTCAGAGTAAAGTAATTTTGCAGTTGATTTCTCAGGTGCTATACTGTAATCAAAACGTTGGGTATCTTTCAAAAATGTATTAACACGTTTTAGGTTATCAAATATGTGTTGTTTTGGATTAGCATTTTTATTTTTCAAATTATTTCGGGCATAATGACGAAGAAACTCCAAATACTTTTCGATATGCTGTCTTGTAAGACCATTTAAATCATTCCATTCAGGCTCTAGCTCACTAATGAAATTTAAAAACTTAGGAACATTTCTTAAATATTCACGAGCTGATGACCACGAAAATTTTCCACCACCAAGTAATCTAGTTTTGATATATTTTTTTAAATACTGTTTAAAAACAGCGTTTTGAATACTTGTGAAGTCAAGAAAATAATGCGTTACCGATGCATTATATGTCACCCCATATTTGTCATATAACACCCTAACATTCCATCTATCTTTCTCCCATTCTTCACGATCATCTGTTATATTGAATAATTTTCCATACAGGGAACGAAAGAAGTTCGCTGTAGTTGTTTTAACTTCGAGTTCACCATATTGGATACTTTTCTTTGTTTGGGTTGTTTTTACACCTTTGTTGTTCAACCACAAAATCCACTGTTTCTCAGTCTTTTCAACATCTAATTCAAGGAGAGAATGGAGGTGGGAATGCTTTTCGTTAAGAAATAAAACTAATTTGTTTATGGATGTTTTGTAGCCATAAACAAGGCTGTAAAAACTCGGTTCATCGTTAAACAACTTATGATAGAAAACAAATTTAAGTTCTAAGCCAATGGTATAATTTTCGATACAGAACTTTATATTTTTAGTTGTTCCTTTGTATTTATTGAATTGCTCTTCAAAATTAGGAATTTGACCAATATCGTTAACGTTCCAAACGTCATTGACTAAAAAGTAATCATCTTTCACAAGTCTTCTTTTTACCGTGCCATCACTGGACACATCTTTAACCTCGTAAGAGGAGAGGGTGGAGGTAATTAAGTTCCAATATTCGCTTTGTGGGAGTGAATTATTTGCTATGATTTTATCCAATGACTTTCCTCCTAAAATGCCAATCTCGTTTAAAAAGGAACTGCTTCATCAGGAATACCTGATTGAAAGTCTTCCTCTTTGTTCTCTTTTCTTCGCCCAATCTCAAAGGCAGGAGAAGCCTTCTCCCAATCCTTGCGGATATCATCTTCGGAAGGGTGGACGTATAAGTTCATTGTTGTCTGTATTTGTGCATGACCTAGGCGCTCTTGCACCATCTTAATGTTTTTCGTTTGAAGGTAATAAATCGTTCCGTGAGTGTGTCGGAACATATGCGGAGTAATATGTATGCCTGTTCTCTTCTCAACCTCTTTGAAGGTCGCATAGACATCAGAATAGGTAAGGGGCTTCCCGGCATTCTTCCCCCAAATTTTCACAAACACAAAGTTATGGTCTGGATTATATTCATCAAGCACTTCGTACAAATAATCGTCGTATAAATCCATGAGTCCTTGAGAGATATCTATTCTTCTCTCTCCGGTCTTCAATTTACCTCCGTTTGGTAGTTCCCCTCTATCTATCAGTTGGATTTTGTGTTTTCTTTGTTTGACATCAAATTGAAAGTCTTCGAGAAACAGGGAGAGAACCTCTCCAATACGCAATCCACTTTCAAAAAGCAACCGCACCAGAAATTTATCCCTAATGTTCGTTGTAGATTGATAGATTAAATTAATTTGTTCTTTTGTAAATACTCTTACTCTTTCTCTCGGTTCATCTAATTTAAGGACGTTTTTAGATATTGGTTTCCCTTCATTTACGTGATGTAAGAAACCCTTGTACCCATTTCCACCAGCGCCAATGAACATCTTCTTCATAAGCTTTTCCACAAGATCTGAGTCAACTAAATCATTTCGGTATAGGTAATCATAAAAGGATGTCACGACCGTAAGGTAATTGTTTACTGTGCTTTCCCTGCGTTTAGCTTTTGTTGTTTTATGAGGTACAACATTATTGTTTTCGTAAGGGTTTCTAAGCCAAACAACAAAGTTAGATAGTCTCTGAAAGTTGATTTCTTGATAACCAATCTTTACTTGTTCCAGATATGTAAAGTAATGTTTTAAAGCCGTACAGTAAGTCTTTAAAGTATTGCTGCTACTCTCCCTGTTATGAAGGTATTTCATATACTTTGCAACAGGTTCAACAGGTAACCCATTTGTGTCCAGTAGAAGGTAGGCTTTTGTATTGTCAACAGATATCTCTTCCACTCTCATAAGAATACTCTCCCGTTAATCATTATTTTTAATAGTAGTTCTACCCATAGAGCCTACCGTCATTGTTGTTTTTAAGGTCCTCGCACCGAGGCTCTGTCCTCCTCCCAAAACCAAACAAACATTTCTAATTATATATCCATATTATACTCATTAAACCGAATATTCAATCTTCATTTATTTCATTCGTTATGTAAATAAAAAAGGATAATCAGCCCTCATAATGGACTAACTATCCTACACATTATTACCTTAATTTAAATTAAATGGTCCTTTTCTTTTTCAGTTTTTCAAAAGAATAATATAAAGTGAAACTATAATCAGTGGGGGGTGTTCATCCCCCACTGATTATTAGCCCTCACCAATCGGGCGTTTACGGGCAATTGATCTCCCACCTAACTTCTTTGCTTCAGCCGAGTTTTGAGGTGGGAGTTTTACTGCCCACAAATAGCGGGATAAATTAAGACTAAATCTTACTCTTGTTCAAAAACTGCTCAATTTCTTTTATTACATGTTTTGCGCCTTCTATACTAACAGTAATGTTTCCATTTGCTAATGAAATATTTTGATCTGAAACATCACCTGTTATTTGACAAGCATTGTATGGTTGATATTTTTGTAAAATGACTTTGTCTTCTTCTACAAAAATTTCAAGTGGTGATTTGATTTGTATTCCTAATACATCCCGTAATTCTTTAGGAATAACTATCCGTCCCAATTCATCTACTTTTCGAATAATTCCTGTTGCTTTCATGTTACTCCCCCCTTACTCTCTATTATTTTTTTCACCTCGCTATTTTTATTTTATCACTATATATTTGGTAATGCCTTACTCTTTTTAGAAAATATAGTACAAAAGTTAAAAAAACACATTTAACGAATATTCAATCTTTCTTTCAATTGTTTTAAATAACGCGATCGTATAATTAAGAAGTATACAACTTGAATACCTACGAAAATACTTAATACAATTGTATTTTCTTTAAACAGTGAGTACTCAAACATTTGTCCTAACGCAGTTAATGCTACTGCCCCGTGTAATGTTGCAACTCCAACTGGAACGAAGAATAAAAGCGCTAAGCGGATTGTGACTACTTTCGATAATTCCCCTCTCGTCAATCCAACTTTTCGAATCATTTCAAATAAACGAGTATCGTCCTCCAAATCTGAAAATAAACGGAAGTAAAGGAAGCTTCCTGCACAAACGAAAAATACAATACCAATAAAGAAACCTACAAATAAAATGGGTCCTGCGATTTGTAGACTTTGATTTTGATCGTACTCTTCTGCACTAAACGTTGAATGTTCTTGATAAGGCTTAATCTGATTCGTAAGCTCTTTACCAACCTCAATTTCATCTTTCGCGGATTGTGTTTTATACATATAATCTTTTTCTTCTTTAAATCCCTCTTGTAATGAATCATATTGATTTTTAGAGATTACATACACATTACCTCTTAGTATTTTACTCAATGAAGAAGTATTAACTTTTTTCACATTTAAAGGTTCATTCATATTTGGTAAAGTAATTTCTTTTCTTTCTTTCATCGGTGGTCCGGGTATTTCGACTGACAAAAATAAAGCCTCTTTATTTGATACAGTATTAAATGGTTCTCCTGTTAACTTTGCATATTCTTTATAATCTGATTCTTTTATAAAAATGGCGCTTCTTAACGACTGCTCCTCCGTTTTCTTCGATGAAATATTTATTTTTGAAGCTGCTATATTATGTTTCTTTAATCCTTCGTCAATGATTTTCAGATGCTGTGACTCATTGCTATTACCTTGCTTAGACTGATAGTGAAACGCAATTGGTCTGTCCATAATTTCTTTCGTCATCGAAGCAAACCCAACCAATGTACCTATTGCTGAAAATGCTACTGTTGAAATAATCGTTACAATAAAGAACATTCTTGCGTTATCTCTCATACGGTATGCTAAATCTGACAAAGTAATAATATTTGTCTGTGTCCAATAGAAACGTTTACTTTTTTTACATAGTCTAATAATAAAGACGCTCAACTGCTTGTACAGCAAATACGTACCAATAATGACTACCGTTGTAACAGGAATCATCATTATAAATACCATTGCACCATGTGACATAAGAGCTCCTGCATAACCAGCACTAAGCAATACTACTGCTAATATAGAAGAAATTATAGATGCCTTCGGTTCTGGCTTCGCCTCTGCTGATCCTCTAAACAATTTCATAATTTTATTTTTACGAACCATTCCTGCACTAAACAATGAAATGATCATAAATAATACGAAAAACATAATACTCGTTACAACAATCGCTTTCATCGGTATGTAATAGGATAAAGAGATATCTAGTTTTAATATCATCGGAGCTACAAATATTAATATTCCTGAAAACAACATACCTGAAAGAATCCCAAAAATTATTGCCCCTATTCCAATCATGATATTTTCAAAGAAGATAAGACGCTTTAATTGATATTTCGTCATACCTAGCATCATTAAAATTCCTAGTTCACGCTTTCTCGTTTTCAAAAACATTCCCATTGAATATAAAATAAAGAAAAATGTAAATAAGTAAATAATGGACTGCGCAAAAGACATACTTACGAATACGTACCGTCCTAATTCTCCCGCACTTAATGCTGGATGAAACGCAAAAAATGAATACACAAAAAAGGCCATAATTGCAAATGCACTACTCAAAAAATAAGCTGAGTATGTTCGTCTATTTCGCGTTACATTTCGAAATGCGAGTTCTCTAATGTTCATACTACTTCTCCGCCCTTCTACTAACTATGCTTTTATATTAGTAAAGTACGGAAATAACTTCCATCGATTCAAATGACAAAAACCTTACATTATTGAAAGGTTTTAAACAATTGCTTATATAAAACAGTTTCATTATAATGACTACATTCATACACGCATCCTATTGTATATTCGTTAGTTTTGCGAAATAATAAAGGATAGAAGTATGTACCAATATACATATAAACTTATTTACCGCTTTAATATGAATAGGAGGAAAACATAATGACATTACAAGAACAAATTATGAAATCATTACATGTTCAGCCTGTAATTGATCCGAAAGTAGAAATTCGTAAACGAATTGATTTCTTAAAAGATTATTTAAAAACTACAGGTGCAAAAGGATTTGTACTTGGAATTAGCGGCGGACAAGACTCTACACTAGCAGGACGTTTAGCACAGCTTGCAGTCGAAGAAGTTCGTAATGAAGGTGGTAACGCAACGTTTATCTCCGTACGTCTTCCATACAAAGTACAAAAAGATGAAGATGATGCACAATTAGCATTACAATTTATTCAAGCTGATCAGTCTGTTGCTTTTGATATCGCTTCAACAGTTGATGCCTTCTCAAATCAATACGAAAACTTATTAGGTGAATCATTAACAGATTTCAATAAAGGAAACGTAAAAGCACGCATTCGCATGGTTACACAATACGCAATCGGCGGACAACAAGGACTACTCGTTATCGGAACTGATCATGCTGCTGAAGCTGTAACAGGTTTCTTCACAAAATTCGGAGATGGCGGTGCAGATTTATTACCATTAACGGGATTAACGAAACGCCAAGGACGTGATTTATTACAAGAATTAGGTGCAGACGAGCGACTTTACTTAAAAATGCCAACAGCTGATTTATTAGATGAAAAACCAGGTCAAGCTGATGAAACAGAGCTAGGCATTACTTACGATCAATTAGATGACTATTTAGAAGGTAAATCCGTTCCAGCTGACGTTGCTGAAAAGATCGAGAAGCGTTACAAAGTGAGTGAACATAAAAGACAAGTACCAGCATCAATGTTTGATGATTGGTGGAAATAGAACATAAAAAAGAAGCTAATCTCATTTAGCTTCTTTTTTATACGTTAACGACATACCCCTACTCTTTTCTCTAATAAATCCTGCAAGCAATCTTCATGTTGTTTATTAAACAATGGCGGCATTTTGTCTAAAGGGAAAAACTGCAAATCTAACGTTTCATCACCGTCTATTTTTGTATTCCCTCCAACGATTGAAAACTTAAAGAATATTACAATTGCCTGTGCCTGATCTCCATTCGGATATGTTTGAAAATATTTCGTATACACACCAATGAGCTCATCAATTTCCACATCATATCCTGTTTCTTCTTTTATTTCTCGAATCGCAGTTTCTGCCGCAGATTCCCCGATTTCCATTGCACCGCCTGGAAATCCCCAGGCATTAAAGTCTCCTCTTTTTTGCAGAAGCACTTCACCAAATTCATTAAATACACAACCTCCTGCAAAATTCAAAATAACATAATCATGCCCTATTTTTTCACGTAATTCCTTTATATAATTCGCCATCTGCTTCTCCTTTTTATCCATCTTCCATTATTCTTTTTTATCTTTTTCAAGCAATTCAATAATCCGATCTAACTTCTGATTCATATTAATCACATGTTGTTTTTTCATAGTGTTGTTTTGCAATAATCTTTTAATGAACAGAGTAAATGATACAAAAAACAAAACGATAAGTCCGATTACTAGACAAAAATATATCAATGCAAATATATTATTTTCGAACAAATTCATTCAGCTATCACATCCTCTATTTTCAATTATTTTATCACATAATTCTAAATAGTCACTAGAATTATAATCAAACGCAAAAAGAGCACCTTTTAAAGATGCTCTTTTTCATTAATACGTAAATGTAATTGTCGCTAATGAATAACCTGCCATTGCACTATATGGCGCAACTTGATAAGATACACGCTTTGCACCTTTTGGCCAAGCTATTTCATCTAGTACTTTCTTTATATCTTGCATCGTTCCATCCATTGACTGCTTATATCGTACTTCTACTTTTTCTGGCTTGGAAGCAAATTGTTGCTGTAATTTTTTCTTAAACTCATTGTAATTTTCCGCTCCGTATTGTGCAGATAAATACTTTAAATTTGTTTCATTTAACATTTGTTCATATACAGCAGTTTTTGAACTACCGACTTTTATTTTGCTTATTAATTCGTTGAAGTAGCTTGTAGTTGCCGCTGGATATTCACTACGATCCCATTCATGGTCCTTGCTTAATTGTTCATCAGACATATTAAAATATGAATATGTTACGCGCCCAGCTTTATCAGGAACTGGATCATCGAATGTAGTGTCAAGGTGGTACCACTTGTTATCAATGTTCACTAAATTCCATGCGTGAGCTTGTCCATTCCCTGTACCTGTTACAATATGATTTTGAATACCTGCTTCTTTTAGTAATTGATATGTTAACAATGTATATCCTTGGCAAACGGCAGAACGATTCGCTAACGCTTCATACGCTGTATATGCTTGATAAGAAGTATCATATGATACTTCTTTCACAACATAATCATGAATAGCTTTCACTTTTTCATGTTCATCCATGCCTTGTTTAATAATAGAATTTACAATTGCTTTCGCCTGAGACTTTACATACTGTGTTTGCTCTTTTGATTCACGATACTTCACTTGTAATGTAAATGTATAATTCCCTGGCATCCCTTTTATAGAATATTTAGTAGACGCTACATTATATTTTACATACTCATCAGCATCTACAATTTTATTAAACTCGCCATACAATTGGTCCATAATATTTCTAGCATTTCTATCTTTTGTTTTATATGTGATTGTAATATTTTCTTCTCTATTATCAATCTGTTTTTTTAATTCTTTTCTGAAATCATTTAACAACTCTGCATCTGATTGTGTTGTCACTGTAGTCGGATTCGTAGCCGCATAAGATACAGATGACGCTTGTAAGCCTCCCATTACTATAGTTGAACAAAGTGCGGCAGCTGTCACATACTTACTTGTCTTTCCCATCTTGTCACTCCTTACATTCTATAACTATACAAAAAAGTATCGTATAGTTTCAGAGTATACAATACTTTTCAAAATAGGTCATATGAGATTATGCATATTTAACATTTTTAAAAGGGTTGTTCTTTTAGAAAAAGAACAACCCTTTTTTTAGCAAGTTTGCAACACACAGCATGTATTTTCAAAATGGCGATTTTTCAAGTCTTCATTTCCAATACAGAAATAAAGCATCCCTAAATCTCCCCACATCATATTACAATTTTTAGTATCTGAATCAATTTGGAATAAGAGCGTCATATGCTGTGGATCTATCCCCATATATTGTCCAGTCTCGTACAATACCTCATCTTGTACAGAGAATGGTTCTCCAAACATTTGATGATTATCATAGTTGTCTGGGATTAGCTCTTCAAGTAATTGCAAGAAACGATCTGAATCCGCCTCATCTTCAATGAAAAGCTCCGGTAATTTATACGTCAGTTCAAAAGTAATTGCACACTGGTTATATTTCGCTTGTATTTCATCTGCTCTACGTAATTGCTCTACAGGGATATCATAATAAATTACACGTCCAGCTTCGGTTGGATCCACATCTTCTTCAAAGTAATTTTCAATACTAAAGAAATATAACATCCCTGTCTTAGGAAGATTGTGATCCATACCAACGTTTTGTAAATCACTTAAATTAAATTGTGCGATAAAACGTAACGGATTCTCTTTGTATGTTGGATATTCAAATGTATTTGGCAAATCAGGAACTCCGCCCATTTTCGAACTGCCTATCGCAATTATTTCCTGTTGTTTTGGCACAACTTTTACACAAGGAAATACAGTATTAATAAGTTCCTGTTTCAAATGTGTTAGTTCATATTTATCAATTAATATTTCAATTTTCTGTTCCATAAATTCTCCTTACATTTACATACTTATTTGTATCATAGCACAAAGATTATACTTCATTCATTGTAAATTCAACAAGCCCTCCAAAAAACGGGCTTATCCCTCGTACGCGAACAAGTTTAAAAAAGCATAGTATACATTGTTCCTACAAACACGATAGTTCTTTATTTCTTCCAGTACATTTTCCCCTCGTTCATTTTTATTTTTAATTTAAGGAGGAATTCCACATGGGTTACGGATATAGTTGCGGCGGTTACGGCGGTGGTTACGGTTACGGCGGTAGTTGTGGTGGCGGTTGTGGTTATGGAGGTTTCGCTTTATTAATCGTTTTATTTATCCTTCTAATCATCATCGGGGCTAGCTGTTGGGGCGGCTTTGTAGGCTGCTAGTAAACTTAAAAACTATTGTAAAAAAGCACGTACAATACGTGCTTTTTTTCCATTTTCATTTTTTAGAAAGGAAGTATGTTCAATGAAAATTGATGGTGTTTTTGAAGGAGGCGGTGTACGCGGAATTGCGCATGTGGGGGCAATTTGCGCGTTAGCCGAAAAAGGATATGAATGGGAGCGCGTAGCTGGAACATCAGCTGGTTCAATTATCGCAGCGCTTTTAGCAGCTGGATATTCTTGTTCCGAATTAAAAACAATAATAACCGACATTGATTATAATAAATTTATGAAGAAAACTTTTCTTGATAGAATCCCGTTTATCGGTAAAGGAATAAGTGCATGGTCTACTCTAGGTATTTATTCCAATGTATTTATAGAAGAGTGGCTTGAAGAATTACTGCGAAAAAAGGGCGTTCACTTATTTACAGATCTACCTGATTTAAACAAACTCAAAATTATAGCTTCTGATATAAGCAACGGTAAAATGGTTGTCTTCCCCGATGACTTACCAAACTACGGATTTTTAAATTATCGCTTCTCAATCGCTAAGGCAGTAAGAATGAGTAGTACAATCCCTTTCTTCTTTGAGCCAGTAAAATGGAGAACACCAAAATGGAAGCAGCCTTGTTATATGGTTGATGGCGGGATTTTAAGTAATTACCCAATTTGGATTTTCGACTCCCCTACCTCTCCTCGCTGGCCGACTTTTGGATTTCATTTTGTAAAAGATGAAATTCAAGCTGATCCTGCCCATTATAAAGAACCTATTTCCATGTTCAAAGGACTATTTAAAACAATGATGCAAGCTCATGATTTACGGCATTTAGATAAAGAATCAAAAGCAAGAACAATTACAATTCCTACAGGGACAATTACAAGTACAAATTTTGAGTTAACGAAAGAAGAAAAAGAATGGCTGTACAATTCTGGTTATAACTCCGCAAATAAGTTTTTACAATCTTGGAACTTCAGACAATATGTTGATGAATATAGAGACGGAAATCAGGATCGAAAAACGAATCGATTTTTCCGTCAACTTGACTCATAATACTTTTATTTTCATACGAGAAGACTTGACGCTTTAATAGTAAATAAGCCTAGTAATTTCATATATTACTAGGCTTATTTATCTCCTACATACCACACATTGCTTAAGGATAAGTTAACCCTTCAGCTTCTTCCGCGGTAATTACTATGTAACGGTTTCCGGTTCTTAATCCTAACAGTTCTGCTTTTTCAACTGCATCCTGTTTTGTCTCCGCATAAGCAGCTAAATATTTATCCCCATCGATAATTTGGCAAATCACATATTGTTTCATGTTTTTCTCCTTTTACCCTTTAATTAATTGCGCAATCTTTTTTATTCCAACTTCAATTTCTTCTACAGTTGCATAGGAATAAGAAAGACGTAAAAATTGGTTAGCACTTCTATCATACAAAGTGCCTGGGTTTAACAACACCTTTTCTTGTAAAGCTTTTTCAAATAAACTACGATTCGAAATTGGTAGATTTATATGTAGCCAAATGTAAAAGCTTCCTACTGGCTCATGCCAAGTTGCAATGCCACTACAATACTTTTCTAACATACTTATCATAAAATCTCTACGTTTTTTCAATGCACTTCTTACAAACTGTAAATGTTCATCATACAATCTATTTTCAAACCACTCCGCTGCAATCTGCTGGGATATAGAACTTGAACCATAATCAGTTTGCATTTTTATATCTGCTAATCTTTGAATAACTGATTCTGATCCAACAACCCACCCAATTCTTAAACCAGGACTAATGACTTTGGACATACTTCCAATATGTAGCACGATACCATTTTTATCATATGCCTTTAAAGGCTTTGAAACTGGTGCATCGAACCATAAATCTTGATATACCGCGTCCTCAATAATAGGTAATCCAATTTCATTACATATCTCCATCACTTCTTCCCTCTTCTTAGCGTTCATACTAAAATTGGTCGGATTATGAAAAGATGGGATTGTATATAAAATAGATGCGTTAAATTGTTTCTTATATTTTGTAATGTATGAAGTATTTATACCATTCTCATCCATTGGTATTCCAATCAAGCGCATTCCTGCTGATTGAAATACATTAAGCGAATATAAATATGATGGTTTTTCTAATAAAATTGACGCTCCTTTCGGAAGAAGCCCCATAGAAATAAGCTGCAATGCTTGAATTGCCCCTGAAACAATTAAAATAGAGTCAGGAGATACATATACCCCATGCCCTTTTAAATATTCCGCAATTTTTTCTCTTAAATGGAGATTTCCTTTCGGTTCCTCATACCCAAGTGGAACATTTGATTGTAAAATTTTATTAATAATACCCTTCATCTTTTTCTCAGGCAAGAGACTCGGTGAAAGTTCACCTGTTCCTAATCGAATTACATTGGGAGTAAATTCAGCTTGATTAATCTCTTGTACAGCAGGAAGATTCGGATAATGAAGTCCTGTTTCTACGTAAGACTGCCAGTTTGGAGGCGGGGCATATGTTGAAGTATTCTCACTATTTTTTATAACAATTGTTCCCTTCCGTCCATTCCCCTCAATATAACCTTTTGCTATTAACTCATCGAAAGCCATTACAATTGTACTTCGGTTCACTTCAAACGCATGCGCCAAAGCTCTTTGTGAAGGTAATTTAGTTCCAATTGTCCATTCCCCATTAACAATTCTCTCTTTTATATAAGATTCTATTTGTTTATACAAAGGAATAGATGAAGACATATTAGGTTTCCAAACGAGCCTTTCCATTATCTCACCTCACATATTTTATGGTTGGTAACCTATCCAACCATATGGATGGATACAAATTTTCATTTCTTCTATACAATATAGACTATCATAATTAATCAAATTAAGTAGGAGGTAATCTGATGAGTGAAGCAATTATTCACGGTATCATCCTTGCATTTGGTCTTATCATTCCATTAGGTGTCCAAAATGTTTTCGTCTTTAACCAAGGCGCTAGTCAACCAAATATTTGGCGAGCTGCTCCTGTAGTCTTGACTGCATCTATATGTGATACATTATTAATATTAATTGCTGTACAAGGTGTCTCTCTTGTCCTCTTAACTTTCTCTTGGTTAACAACCACCTTGTATATGATTGGATTTTTCTTTCTTATGTATATGGGCTGGGTTATTTGGAGAAGCGATCCTTCAAATGATGTAAAACAAGAAAAAAGCATGCCTTTAAAAAATCAAATTATTTTCGCCGCATCAGTTTCATTACTAAATCCACACGCAATTTTAGACACAATTGGTGTAATCGGAACAAACTCTATACAGTACATAGGAAGTGAGAAATGGGCTTTCACTTTTGCAACAATTATAGTTTCTTGGATCTGGTTTATTAGTTTAGCTTTTGCTGGAAAATTTCTAAAAGGATTTGACTCGACAGGAAAAACGATTATAGTATTAAATAAAATTTCAGGGCTAATCATATGGGGAGTCGCACTTTATATGTTAAAACAAGTTGTTTTTCCTAACTAATTAAAGAGAATTGCATGTTATGTAATTGGCATGCAATTCTCTTTCGCATTATGAAGTTGGTTCCGGTTTCTGTTTTAACATCATTTTATCTTTTGCTGGTTTAATCCAAATAATTGCTATGACAGCACCAATAGCAGCGAAGATGCTCGTTAAATAAAACACTTCATGGTCTGTCCCTTTCATAAAAAAAGAATACAGGGGTGGTCCAGCTGCTACACCGATAAATCGCATTGAACTATAAAATGACGTAACTGTCCCCCTCTGCTCTTTTTCAATCCCTTGTGTAATAAGAGCATCTAGACATGGTAACACCATACCAATTCCTCCCCCCATAATAACGAGACAAAGAAGTAGCAAATAGATTCCTTTTAGAAATAAAGGTAAGAAGACAGATGCAGCAGCCAGTAAAAATCCAATATAGATACACTTTTTCATAATATCTTGTTTATCTCCAATTTTTTTACCAGCCATATATGAGCTAAGTGATAGTACAAGTAAAGGAATAGCGAGTACACACCCTTTCCATATACCATGAATATCGTACTTCGACTCCAGTATAGTTGACAGATAAAAAAGTATTCCGAATAAAATAAGCATAATAATTGCACCTAGTATAAAAATGGCAATTAACCATCTTCCCTTTTCTCGAAACGTAGAGATAATAGATTGAATAAATTCTTTAAGTGGTGGGACTTCTTCTTCTTGTTTCTTCGCCTTTACTAGTACCAGTAGTAAAACAATCGATATTACACATAAAACTGGAATCGCCCAAAATGGTAAGAACCATACAATAGCTGCAAGAGCTGATCCTAATATGGGACTCAATACTTTTCCAAATGTATTTGACGTCTCAATGATTCCTAAACCTGCACTAACCTGTTTTTCATCTTTGTATAAATCACCGACACACGGTATGACAACTGGCATAGCACCAGCAGCACCTATCCCTTGAATTGCTCTTCCGATAAGAATCCAAACGTAAGGGTTATCAACTTTCCATGATACCCATCCCGTTATCGCTCCTCCAATAGCTGCAATTAATAAACTTGGAACCATTACCATCTTTCGTCCCCATCTATCTGATAAATAACCAGCAATCGGTATAAGTATAATTGCAATGATAGAATAAATTGTAATTATCATGGATACTTGGAAAGATGAAATATGTAATTTCTTTTCAATGGTTGGCAGGATTGGAATAAGCATTGAATTACCTAGCGTCATAACAAGTGGAACTGATGCAAGTGCAATTAAACAACAGTTTTCTTTTTTTAACATGTTGATTTCGGAACCTTTCATCATATATTTCTTACCATATAATAGCCCTGCTGGAAATTATGTTTACATTCCACCAGGGCTATTTCATCTTTACTACTTTCCATTTACAACAAAAGAAATTGGGTAAAATATAGCATTACTCCTATTCTTTGAATCCTGTTCACAATATATCCATACCAATTAATTGAAAATAAAAAAGAAAGGAAGAATCCTTCCTTTCTCCTATAACCTTCTACATTTAGCGAGTATATCCGCCACCAAGCTGTTGTTCTGCCATCGCTACAAGGCGTTTTGTAATTTCACCGCCTACAGAACCGTTTGCACGTGAAGAAGTATCAGCTCCAAGCTGTACACCAAACTCTTGTGCAATTTCATATTTCATTTGATCTAGAGCTGCTTGTGCTCCATGTGATGCTAATTGATTAGCGTTACGATTTCTAGCCATTACCGATCACCTCCTTATATATATTAAACTGTATCAAATCCGAAATTAAATACATGGTAAATTTTGGTTATTGATAAAATAAAAAAAAGTCTCCTAAACGAGACTCTTTCATCATTTCACCTTATGAACTTACTACTTCTAATTTTCTATTCGTTAATGCTTTCATTTCTTCTTTCAATATATCTTTCGCATTATGCCCAAACCATTCAAGCGAAGCAAAATGATCAGTATCTCTCACTTCCCGGATGATTTCATCATAGTTTACAATACCTTCAAATAATGGAACCATTCCTATACGACTTCCAGCAGCGGCATATACATTATTTGGTTCAAACACGTGTAAATACTCCGCTGATGATATATTCTTAAAATGGTAATGTTGTATCCACGGCTTTAATCGATGAAAACTATCTACAGGGTCTGCACCAGACTCCCATATATGAAGAAAATCAAGGTTTATTTTTAAATATGGATGATTTACTTCTTCTAACAATTTCAAAGTAGACGGCAAAGTATCCGTTAACGTATTTGGATGTGTTTCTAATAGTATATACATATTATGCGGAGCAAATAGATCACAAATCATGCGAATTCGCTTCACATACTCTTTGCTCTCTTGTTCCGAGAAATCCTCACTACCTTTTTGCCCGGCAAACGTACGAATTTTATTTGTATTAAACCAATTAGCTAGTGTTACCAGCTGTTCACATTTTTCCATCGTTTTTTGAAAATCCGCTAATAATGATATGTCCAAGTAATCACTTATCATCGTAACTTCTAAATTTTTATCCTTTAAATAATCTATTTCTCGTTCTGTCGTTTCACGCTCTTGTATATATAAATTTTGTGCATGGGTCCCCCACAACTCAATTCCTTCAAAACCGTTTTCATATGCAAATTGAACAATATCAGTAAATGAAATTAGTTGATGGCGAAATGAAATTGTACATAGCGAATATTTCATTGGTTTGAACTCCCTTATCTTAAATTCAATGAACTTGTATTAGTTAAGAAAGACTGATTTGTTGTAATTTCTTTCCATAACAGAAACTGTTTCTCTAGTTCATCCTTGATTTGCAGTTCAATTGTATTCATTTCATCAAGTTTTTCAACAATTGGTAATAACATATCTTTATTATTTGTCATTGCCATTTTAATAGCACGGTACTGTACATTTGTAAATCCTTGTACAATGTCTTCCACTCGATCACACCAATAATCAAATTCTTGCTCCGAATATTGTAAAGTTTCACGGAAGTATGCAAAGGCATGTTCATAGCTATATTTACGTATTGCCAATACGGGTATTTGCTTTACTGCCGTTACGAGCCCGGAAAGTGAATACCCACCCTCTTCATTTACCATTTTTATTATTAATTTTTTTAATTCCATTGTTAGTTCATTATCATCTTTTTTGAATGTTTCCATGAAATAACTTTCTACCATCTCTTGTGTTGGCTCCTGAATTCCTTCTATATCAATGAAATAGCCTCCACCAAATGGGTTGTCTTTAACAGAATGGAGCACTTTTTCTCTTTCCATATTCCCTTCCCAGCGAAAATCAGGATCAAGCATGAACCATTCATCTTCTTTCTCTGTCTTCGATATCATTAAGTAATGCGGAAACGGTTTTTGATGAAACTTATTTTCTCTCTCAGGCAATAAAGACATATCAACCATTACAATTACGTAACGATTTTCCGGCTTATTTTCTACTAATTCTAAAAATGTTTCTACATTGCTACTTTTATCTTTTGAATGATCGTACCATTCGTTCACTTTTATCCCATACAATTTTTCATACCAAAGCAAGTAATTGTCATGGTTAATGTTTTCGGAATGATAAGAAATAATCCCGCCTTCTGTTATATCAAAGTCTCCATCCCATAATCCGAAATAAAATGGACGGAAATCTATATCACTACGCCTTTTTATAATTTCACAAAAACAACTCACTAAACAGTGAACTTTAATTGAAGTCATACTCTCATCCACTTTCTCAAATTTAATTATTCATATTTACTGCTTGTAACGGCTTTAACTCTTCCATAAAGTCAAGCAAAGATCCTACTGTAAGAAACGCCTTTGGATCTATCTCATCTTCTGGAACACATAACTTTAATTCCATTTCAATGTATACAATAAGCTGTAACATCATTACCGAATCTATATATAAATCTTGATTTAAACGCATCGTTTCTTCTAAATGTGTTACATTTTTCAGTTCCATTTTTTCTCTCATAATACTTAAAACTGCTTCTTTTAACATTTCACGACTCATGTTGTTATCTCTCCCATCTCTAATAACTTCCGACTTACTTTCCCTGTTTTATTTTTCGGAATCTCTGCTACATTTTCAATTTCATGTGGCACTTTATAAGACGGTAAATGCTGTATGCACCATTCTCTTATTTGTACTGGTTCAATACGAGAGACTACTTTCGCTTTTACTATTTCTCCCATCACAGGATGCTTGCCCCGGTATACAATTGCCTCCTGAATACCTTCTAATCGAAGCATCGTTTCTTCCACTTCTATAGGAAATACCTTTAGACCGGACACATTAATAACATCATCTATTCGCCCCATGAAATGAAGGCCTTGCTCAGATCTATAACCTAAATCTTTTGTATAAATCTCCTTTTCAGCAATTTTCACTACGATTTCTTCAGGTTCATCTTCATTTGAACCTATGTTAATACTTACATGAGGAAGTGGTTTTCCTAAATCCAAATGTGTTTCCATAGCATGACATATACTAATGCAACCAGCTTCAGAACAGCCGTACTGCTGCATCATGTATTTCGTCATGCCCTTTAACTTATAAAATACCGTTTCTGGCAAAGGTGATCCTGATGTCATAATTTTATGAAACTGAAAAGTCCCTTGTGGAAAACTCCCCATAATATGTAACATAAGTGGTACTGCGTATATGATATGTTTTTCGGTATTACGAACTATATTTAATGCGAATTTAGGGTTTTTATTTGTAATGATTATAGGCTTACTACCTCTCGTAATTGCTGATAACGTGCCACAAATTAATCCGTATGAATGTGAAACTGGAGCCATTACAATTGGCACTTCGTCTTCTTCACATTTTAAAGCTTCATTGTAAGCGGCAATTTCTGTTTCAATTTCCGTCCATGCTCTACGAATCAGTTTTGGCTCTCCTGTTGTACCTGAACTATACTGCAATAAAGACGGTTCTTCTTGTAATAGATTTGGAACTTCTAATTTTGTAAAGTCGTTACTTTCTCCGTATAAAAGTGCAGTACACTTTGCGCGCTTTGCCATTTCAATAGCTGTATCCTTTGGCGTATCTTCATGAATAAGTAGTACAGATGCTCTTTTTTCTTTTAGGAAAAACACAAGCGTAATAATATCGAATGGATCTTTCAGACAAAGTGCAAATCTATTTCCTTCTGCTTCTTGAAATTGTTCCACTCCCTCGTAACCTTGTAATCTCAATTCAAAATCATATTTGCTAAATTCTTGTTTATTAACGATTAGCATGATTTCCCCCTGTAACAACTGATTTTTGTATTGTAAGTTGCTTTGCTCTATACAATGGATTTGGAACTTCATGAACAAGCGATTCCACATCCATATATAAACGACGCTTCGTTAATTGCTCTGCATGAAATGTAGGTGCATATAATTGTAATGCTTCAAAACGTTCTTTCAAATGCGAAAATCTTTCAAAATGATCTTCTATTTCTTCAACAAGAATGATCCAAAATTGTTCCTCTTTCAACTGATACTCATCTGCCAGCACGAAAGCCAGTTCACCTAGATTGAATAGGAAAAGCGCATCTAAAACCATTTCTTGTAAACATTCAATACGGTCCATTTCAAAGAAATCATTCATTTGACCATTCGCATATGTTTTATGCATTTTAGTAAAGTCAGGACATTTTTCGAGTTCTTTCAAAAATGGACGATAAAACTCCAGTCCTTCATGAAAATCTTTTAGTGCAATACGGACTGGTATTCCCTCTTCATGAACTAAAATCATGTTTTGTCCATGTGATTCTAATGCGACTCCATGCTCTACAACGAGGTGTACAACTGGGATAATTGCTTTTTGAATAAGCAATTGTAACCAGCTTTCTACTCCATATCTCTTTAACCACAAATCAATAGTTGGTGTCCCATTTTTTCCCTTGGCATATAAACCGTTAAATGGGATTGCCTCTTCTTTCTTATCTAAATATTTGTGAACGCTTTCGCGCCAAATACATCCTAATGAGCCATACGTAGCTTTTTTATTCGCATCGTACGTAACACTCGAAAATTCATTTAACAAAATTAAACGCGATTCATCCCTTAAATAAGGGTCATGATTTACTATATCTTTTAACCAATTCGATATAGCAGGTGCACTCACAACCGAATGTGGTTTTAATGTACGGATAGTTGAAGTATTGAGTAAATTCATTGATAACTTTACATATGGTTTCTCTCGATTCGTAACATTTCTTAATGTCCGCATCGACTGCTGCGCGCAATAATCATCTTCTGATTTCCCTAAATAAATAATATATTTATCCTGTATATGGTCAGTATAATTCGGAATAATAAAGTTCTCCCACTGCCAAGGATGAACAGGTATAAACATGTACTTCTTCGAATCACAGTCCATTGTTCGAATACGATCCATATACTCTTCGATTTTCTTTTCACCAATTTCTTCTTTAAAGGTACAGTTATAACTCTCTTCACTTTCATATCCTACAGTCGTATATTTCTCATGAACTGCAATCCATATAATTTTCATTGGTTGCATAAATTCAAATCCATATTGAAAATTATCACGATATTGAAACCCGATGCGTGCTTTATAACTAGGATGATACGGGTGTCCATCTATTAAATGACTTTCAAGCTCATCATAAGATTTCGCAAGATAGTCTTCTTCACAACTTCTCTCATATTGTGCAATCGTATCTTTAAAGATTGTTTGTTCTAATTCTTGAATAAAAGAATCCAATTTCGTTCGATCCACTTGAACAATCCGAAAAATCTCCTGTAAAAATTGTGAAACTGATTGTATTTCTTCTTCCTCATCTTGAACTCTCATTATTAATGAGTCATGTAAACAAATACGCCCAAATGTCATACGTTCTTGCCCATAGCATTGGTACATTACATTTTGATCCTTTTCATCAAGACCTTGTATAATAAAAAGTATTTGCTCTCCCTTTTGTATACGAATCGGCGTAATGATTTCTTCATAAATTAACGATTCTACTAATTGCCGGAATACTCTTCTTCTTACTGAAATGTACTCTTTTGATTGGAGTGCCTTCAATATTTTTATGTGATAAACTTCTTCTTTCATAAATCCCTCCGCTATAATACGGAATATCGAATTCCATTATTTGTATTACGTGAAATTTTAGCACTACTTATGAACGAACAGCCACTTCTCTAACGAGTGGATTATCTACTTGTACATAAATTGCTTGCTCTAAAGAATTTGTCAGTTCATCAACATCGAAAAATCTCGTTAGCAAATTTGCTTTACATGCCAATTTATTTTCTTCCAACAATTCACTTAAAAATGTAGAAGGTTCACGGTTATATGGAAGGAACTCTTCAAGTACAGACCTTAATTCCGAAAGAAGAATTTCCTCCTTTATTAATCCTGCTGTACCAAAACCGTTAATTAGTCCAAACATATGATTAAAAATTAAATAGTAACGAAATCTTTCATCCACAATGTAATCGTCATATAAATTCCCAGTACGTTCGCCAATACCAGATAACTCATTATTAAGCTTCTCTTTCATTGAATTGCAGAAATAAAACCCTTGATTATCACGGAAGTAAAACTTAACTGGATAACCATCTTTCAATTGAACAACACTATTTTGTTGATGCGCTTCTAATGCAACGCCATAACGTAAATACATCCATACCATCGGCTTTAAAGAGATATTCATATATCGTCTAAACCACTCTAAACTTACTTCTTCACAGCTTCTACCTTCTAAATCCGCTAAGCGATGGATAATATTTGCTAAACGAGTTCTTTCACCCGGAATTGCATCTTGTACTAATCCAGCGATAAGCGTTGCATCATTTTCATTTTCACTATAAAATGTGTTTTCTCGAATAATCACTTCAAATCCAGACTCTTGTGCCCCGTATTTTAAAGTAATAAAGGCCGGATCACATATAAAATCAAATCCTGGAAACTTTTCTAGCACCTCTCCAATTTTAGTATTCAATATTTCCTTACCTTCAAGTCCACTCTCAAGTTCCTTCAATTTATTAATACGCATTGAATTCGTGACCTTTACAGGGAATGAAAACTTGAACATATACTTCGAATGAGGATGATATAGCGTTCTAAGTGATGATGTCGCCATATAACACTTACCTACTGGACCGATATATTCAAGTACACCTTGATTCATCCAATTTTGCACATAAGATTGATGTAATAGCCATTCTGCTTGTAGCGGATGGATTGGAATTAATGAATATTCATCTTCTTGACAGTACTCTTCAATAAATTCTTGACCTACCTTTTCATCGTTCTTTAATTCCTTTTTTATCATCGCCGTTGTAGAATCTTGTAACAATGACTTTTCACTTACTATACTTTTATGTGCCCTAAAATAGTGAAGTTGGCACTCCCCTTTTAATTCAGGAGAATACATTGAACTTTTCCAATCCAATATACCTTGTCTACTCTTTGGTGTAGGATGAGTTAAATGTCCAAATAATAAAGATTGCTCCGCCTCTATAAAAGTCGTATGGAAACCATATAATTCAGCTGTATCCTGCTCCCTTCCTTGTATAAACTTCTCAATATTTTGACAACTACAGATAACTCGAAGCATAAGTTCATCAGGATTCGTACCTTCTCCATAGTTAATAGACATTTCCTTTATTAAAAACATAATAACCGTAATATAATCTGCTTTAATAACATTTTTATTTTCGCCAATTTGGTAATAAAATTGTTCTCCAAATAGATGACGGTCCGTTGACGATTTATATATAACTTCCCCATACAAAGTAACGTTTTGTGCCGATAACCGACAGCATAAATAAGTGGGGATAGCGTCTCTTTGAAATGAATGGCAGAAAATATTTTCTATCCTTTTATCCTCCGTAATCCATTCTCCACTTCCTGTTTCTCTTAAATAACAATTTAAAAAGCTTTGTATTGTTGCATGTTCCGCGATTTGTTTCGCATGCTGCATACTGCTCCTCCTCTTTTAGACGAACACTATCATTTTTTGGTGAAACTTCTGACAGTTGAATTTTATTATCAACTATGATTTTAATTGATAATGATAATCATTTCAAGATATATTTCAGAATTTTTTTATCTGACTAAACTTTTTACCTTTTCAAAACATTTAATCCGTCAACAAAAAAATACACCAATATAATTATTGATGTATTTTTTCATTCTTGTAGATTAAGTTTACATAATAATATTATCGCATTCTAAATTAATAGTGATTTGTATAAACAATCCATATCTCGCCAAGCATATGCTATTTCTTCTACATTTAGTCTTTCTAAAAGTTTCGTGTCAATTTTTTCCGGATTATATTTTTCATAAAACTTTTTAGAAGGATTATTAGAAACTACCCAAACTAAAAGAGATTCCATATTATCTTTTTTACAATCAAATAGTAAAGCTTGAAATAATCTTTGTCCTATCTTCATTCCTTGATACTCTTGTAAAATGTATATTGCATATAATTCCCCATCACAATTATATGTACCTGTTCTTTCAACTCCCCCATCGATAAATCCAATTATTTTACCATTTAACGTTTCTGCTACAAACCTAAATTGATGCCCGTCTTCTTTTTGAAATATACTTTCCCATAGCTTTTCTCGTTGGTCATACGTTATATTGTCTAAAATTTCATTAGAGAATATCCCCTTATACGTTGTTTTCCAACTATCCACATGCACTTTTGCAATTGCCGAAATATCATCTTTTATTGCCCTTCTAATATGTATCTCCACCATACTCATCCCCCTTAGAAAATAATTATAGCAAAATGTTTTGTATGCATTAAAAAAAGAGTGAATTTTCATCACTCTTTTTATCTACTTTCAACTTCTACTGAAACAACATGATCGATTTCTTTTAAAGAACTATATAATTCAGTTGTATATAAATCTTCTGGAGCTAAAATGACCATTTCCAATTGCTGAGATGCCCCATTATCAATATCTTTAATTTTCACTCGTTTCACTTGCATATTTAAATTTTTAATTTGCTTAAAAATCCCGTCTAACTCTCGATGTTTGTTTACGGTAATTTTTATAGATAAGTCCTTTTGTCTTAATGAATAAGGGCCTGCAATTTTCACAATTTGCGGAAGTACGTTAATCGCTAATATAATTAAAATCATAGCAACCGTCGCTTGTATATAAAACCCTGCACCAATCGCAATACCTAGTGCTGAAGCGGCCCATACCATAGAGGCTGTCGTTAATCCTGAAATAACGTCATTATTTCTTCGTAAAATTACCCCTGCTCCAAGAAAACCGATCCCACTAACAATTTGAGCGGCGAGACGCATTGGATCCATGTTTGTATGACCCGGTACAGAATAAACATTCACTGATTCAATTGAAACCATTGTAATTAAACAACTCGCTACGGAAATAACCATACTTGTTTTCACACCAAGCGGTTTATTCTTTAGCTGCCTATCTATTCCGATGAATAATCCTAAAAAGAGTGCTAAACCTAATTTGAATAAAAATTCATATGACATAATTCCTTCTCCTTACTTTACAATGTTTCCCTTCGAATATTTCACTATAACTCTTTTATGATATCAATTCCAGTCTTTTCTATTCATTTAAAGTAAAAAACCGAAAAAACATTTTTGACAATGTTTCCCCGGCTTTTTATTATAATTAAGATCTTTCTTTATTTTTGTTCTTTAATTTTAATTTGTGCATCTTTATAAAATGCTAACTTATTATCATTATACTCTTTTGTATGTTTATTAAATTGTTCTTTCGCCTTTTGCGCTTCCACATTTAACTCATTAACAGTTTTAACTTTTTCACCAATTTCTTTTAACTTCGTTTCTTTTACTTTTAATTTTTCATACAGTTCTTTTTCAGTCGCTAACGCCTTCGTGTAATTCTCATTCATCTTTTGGAAGGCATCATAACGATTTTTATACGATTCTTCTACTGTTTTTGCTTGTTTTTGTAATTTCTTATCTTCGAGTTTTTCAATATTATTTTGAACGGATGTCGTTTCTTTCTGCGCTTTTTCTAACTGTTCCTTCTCGTTTTTCAATACTTTTTCACGCTCGTCTACATTTGCAGTAGCTTGCTCTATTTTCTTTGAAACTGCTTCATTATGCTCTTTACCTTCTTGTAAAATTTGAGAATAAAGTTCTTGTCCTTGCTTTTCTAACTTCTCTAATTTTTTTGTGTCATCTGCTAAAGATTTTTCCTGTGTAGATGCTGCTTCAAAAGCCGTAAATAAATTTTCTTCTGGCTTTTCACCGAAACAACCTGATAATAATCCTACTGATAATGCTCCAACTACTGCTACTTTTCCATATTTCAACTTCAATTCCTCCATTACATACGGTTATCATGCCAGAGGTTCACGGGGAAGTGATTCTCTTCATGATATGCTTCAAACTCATAACCCTTTTCTTTTAGACCCTTTAATATTGCTGGCACAGCTGCGACTGATTGCGGATGAATATCATGCATTAAAATGACTTCTTGAGGATTTGTTGCACCAGCTAATACATTTTGAGCGATTTGTGCTGCCGCTGCATCGACTGGTACTTTATTGTATTTCCAGTCTAAAGAATCAATTGTCCAGTCCCATACTTTAAGACCACCCTCTACTACTTTGTTTCGAAGGCCTTCATTTAAACCAGGCTTCGACCCGTATGGTGGACGTGTTAATTGAGGTGATTTTCCAATAATATTTGCGATTAAGCTTTGATCTTCTTTCATTTCATTAACATATTCGCCATTTTTATATAACTTCGCAAAATTGTGTGTCATACTATGCATTCCAACATAATGACCCTCTGCATTTTGACGTTTTACTAAATCAGGAAACGCTTTTACATTCGCTCCGATTAAAAAGAATGTCGCCTTCGCATCATGCTGTTTTAACATATTTAATAATTCAGCCGTATATTTTCCTGGCCCATCATCAAATGTAAGATAAGCAACTTTTCTTTCCATTCCGTTAAAACGACTTGGCGCCGTTTTATTCATTTCAACTTTCGATTGTTCACTTGCAAGCTGCACTATATTTTCTTGCTTAGCAACAGCTTTTGCTGGTGAAGTAATAGATTGAAACATGAAATACCCAATAGCTACTATTGCAATCGCTATTGAAACAACTGCAACTCGTTTAATTTTAAAAGCCTTTTCCATTCTATCGAATTCCTCTCCCTATTAATCTTATATATAAATCACCCAATATAATTATACATCTATTTATTTTATTACACTATATAAACAATCTAAAATATGAATTATAATGGGAGTTTTATCAAAATTGTTGTTCCTGCCTCAACAAACTCTTTATTCTTTTCATACCAATTCTTGATTGCACTATGTACAACTTTCAAGAAGATTTGTTTTAACCTGTTTGCTCTTCATCTTCTATCAATTCAATTCGCTTTCAACTTGCAATGAGATGAATTTATTTTCTCTATTTTAGGAGTTAATTACCAAATTCTTTCCTCTAGTATATCGTACAATTGCACCTTTTGTTTATATAAATTAAAATGATTTGACTGTAGACGTGAAAAAACTAGTAGCCCTTCTACTAAAAATAAATGAAGCAATCCATTTCCATAAAAAAAGATTGGCTGAGGCCAACCTTTTTTTATACTTATTCATTTCGAGTTGGTTTTGGTGTAACACCTAAATGCTCATTTAACTTAGTCGAAATATCTTTCACATTTTTTTCGTTTGGAATGTAATAATAAATACCACCAATACGCTTATCCGTTCCTTCTATTTGCATCTTTTCCATTTGCAAATCTGATCCTGCCATATTTTTCGTAATAGCAAGCATATCATCAAACGTTAAGTTTGTTTTCATATTTTTATCAACTGCATCAAGTAAAGAGCCCATTTTACTAATTGATTGAACAGACATTGCTTTTTTCGCAATTGCTTCAATTACAAGTTGTTGCCTTTGACCACGCATTGCGTCACTGTCAATTTTACGCGTTCTAGCAAGTGCAAGGGCTTGTTCACCATTTAAATGTTGGTAACCTTTTTCTAAATGGATCATACCTGCTTGGTCTTTACTATCTTGTTCTGTGAAAGTAACAGGTACATCAATATCAATACCACCAATTGAATCTACAATTTGTACAAATGACTCAAAGTTAAACTTCACATAATAATCAACTGGTACATTTAAAAATCTTTCCACTGTATCTCTTGTACTTTCAACACCACCAAATACGTGTGCGTGTGTAATTTTATCTAATTTCTTTCTAGATGGAATATAAACACGTGAATCACGAGGAATGCTTACTAATTTAACGGATTTATCATCTTTATTAATTGTCGCTAATAAAAGTGCATCTGTTCGAACCGCTTCACCATATTGGCTTTTTCTCATTTCGCTTCCATCGACACCCATGATTAAAATCGAAATATTATCCTTTAAAGGTTCCACTTCTTTGTCCCTTTTTGATGACTTATCAATTTGTGCATATGCATCACTTACAACAGCTTTTGCTTTGTTATATATAAACGATCCATATCCTACTCCTCCAAAAACAAGTAGGAAAAATGGAATTAAAATGAACCATTTTATTGATTTTCTTTTAGAACGTTTTTTACTGCTTCTCGTATCTTGTTCTAATTCAGAGCTCATGTTCATTCTCCTCTCTTTCTCTTTTCCTAGTATAATGTATGTCTAGTAATCTTCATATTGAATTTCCTTTCAATCACCTTACATTTTTGTAAGGTTACATCATGAATCCAATATGTATTCCATTTCACATTATACTCTCGTGCTTATTTTTGGCAAGTCACTATTTATCAACTTCAAAAATTTAACACTTCAAAACGTTCAAATTTACAGATTTATCATTCTGTTATTTGCAGGTAGTAAGACTTTCACCTCATAATTTATCAGGAATAAAAGAGTCAAGTTTGGGCCGTGAAATTTTGATTGGTGATGACTAATAATCAGTGAGGGATAAATCCCCCACTGATTAAAATTTCACTTTATTATTTCTCATTTGGTGTGTATATCATTTGCTTCCCATTATTATAAATTAAAGCTGATTTTGCTTTTATTTTCGTTTTTTCTATTTCCACATCATCATTAGAGAAATTCACAATAATTTTAATCTCTTTTCCATAAGAAGCAGATTGTACTAACTTATCTTCTGACAAATATGCAAAGTTCGTCATTTCTTCTTTTACTGCCTTTTCATGAACATCATTCCAAACTTTCAGATGCTCTGTAATTTCTTTTTTATGCTTATTCCACTCTACTTCATCTAAATGGTACAACGGAGGAACATTATACAATAACTCATATAACATACGATTTCCAACCTCGTCCATTACCTTCAAACTTCCCCATTCCCAGTGGTGCGTTGTAATAACCGAATCATTGTATACTAGTTTATATAATGGCACCGAATATACTGGATTTAAATATACTTGCTTATATTCTTCTTTTAACGGTACTTGTTTTGCATATTTTTCTGGAACATTTTGATTTGGTGACCAATATCCACCGACATAATACGGGCTTGTTTTATTTTTTCTCATATCTTCATCGTCCCACTTAATAACTGGTGTTTCAATTCCATGAGCAAATGCAATCGTACTACTTGCAAAATCATTTCCGCCCTCAGAGCCAACTACCATACCTTTTTCTTGTGCAATATAATCCATTCGTTTTAATCGTGCTTGTAAATCTTGTTCTTGTGTCGTTAAATGTTTTGCCGAATAGTCATCATAAATTTCGCCCGTCGCGTCACAATCAATAAACCATGAATTATATTTAGGGCCATTTTGTAATATATCGTTCATTCGTTCTTTTACACTAGGAAGTGATAATGTCGGATTTAATTTTCGGCCTCTCCCTAAAAACCCTTGCACTTTCTCACCATTTTTCTTCGTTACAGTGGCTTCTTCATATAACGATGGGTCATTAAAGGAAGCTGTGTTCCAATTTTTATCACCTTTTTCGTGAATAGAATGGTAAGAATCATACGGACCAACTAAATATCCCATTTCCTTAGCTTCTGTAACGAAATTAGGCTGCATAAATCCTTGTTCCCAGTTCGGTAGACCAATCCACGCTTTGTCTATCCCTACTTTTTTCATTTCCTTTATTATATCCGTTCCATCTGCTTTACCCCATTTACTTACTTCTTCAACTGCATCACCGAGTACTGACTTTAATAAATGTTTATTTAAGCTATACAGCTCTGTCTTCGATAAGTGATCTACACCTTTCTTTAATAACACACTAGCTTCCTGATTAACTTTCGGGAAAATATCCTCTTTATACAATTCCTTCATAGATAATACTTCGTTTGTATAGCGTAAAATAACATTTTTTTGGTACTTATCGATAAAGTCTTGTTTACTCACCTGCTCAAATACATTCAATTCCCCAGGCTCTGAACTATTCTTTTGAATAAGCTCTTTTATATGGCTAAACACCGGGCTATTTATTTGCTCTCTTAGCTTCGGCCAATTCACGTTACTTTCTGATAAACCATTTTGATTCCAAAAGTAAAAATGAGCTGCCCCGTAAAGTTTTTCGATTTCTTTATTTTTTCTTGCCTTTTCTTGTAATGTTTTAAATTCACCTTTTCGAGCAATATTATCCTTATAGAGTTTAGCAATACTTACTGCATCATTATTTGTCACATATAATTGAAATCCATATTTTTTATTTTTATTTATACTCGGGAATTCATGTGTAAAATCAAACCCTATTTTCGGATCTGAATGAAATTTCAATTCATTATTAAACATATTGTTCGCAATATATACGATCGAATATTTAGAACCATTTAATGCAAAAAACTTCATAGAAAGTGATTCAGCAAATGAATATGCATCATCCTTTAAAAACTTCTTCCAATTCTCATCATTACTCGGAATTTGCTTACCTTCCCATAACGGAAGTGTATAATTTTCAGCTTGCACTTTTGGCCATGTAAAACTTTCTGCACCAGTCGATTCCACTTCAATATTTAAGTGGTCTTTTTTCTTTTCTAAATTTACTTTTACTTTTTGATCCGGATATTCCCATGATGTATGATCCTTGTCTTTTTTCAAATTCGATACCTTCATTTTTGGTAACGGTTGTGATGCCTGTTCTTTTACACCATCATGTTCTACAGTTAACGTAAAAGTCTCAGGATTTACATCGTAAGTAAAATCTTTATACGTCGCTTTCTTTATTTTAGACTCTTGTAAAGCATCATTACCTTTTACATCACACCCGACTAAAGTCGAAAATGACAATGTTGTAAGAAGACATATCGCTATCATTTTTTTCATCTTCTGCACCTCCACCAATGAATATACAGGAGGTTTGTTACAGGAATATGGCAAAAAAATAATAGAGCTAGCATTATGCTAGCTCTATTATGAGCAAAAAAAATTTACGTATAACTATAATCTGTTTAAAGAAAATATGTAATACAGTGGGACTTTAATCCTTGTTTTTTTATTCTCACTAATAATTAGATCAAGCAAATCTAAATTCCATCAAGCTTTCCTTAACTGAAAAAGTAACTATATATAATATATCCTAAAACTAGCACTAAAATTAATATCCCTGTACCTTTCCAATTCATACCACCTGTCATATCAGCGGGGCTACCTGATTCCGCCCTGTTGAGTCCATCATTCAAAGAACCGGTAGGATTATTTTTCAATTCACCTTGTCTCATGCGTTCTCTTTTTTCTTCTGGTGACTCTTTTGAACTCATATAATCACCTCTAAAATTAATGTTCATTCCGAAAAATCCCCTTTAAAATAGATTCTCCATAACGTAAAGAAAGCTAGCGATGCTAGCTTTCTTTATAATCCAATATGTTCTTCCTTATTTACAGTAATCCCTTTATGATCAATTTCAAGCTCACATACTTTCATAGCTGCAAATACTCTCGCTAATTGGTCAGCTATTTCTTTACGCTTCTCGTACGGAGTTAAAATAAAAATGGATGGTCCCGCACCACTAAGCGCTGTGCCATATGCTCCAAATTCCTTTGCACATTTACGAATTGATGGTAATAACGGTACAAGTTCTAAACGATATGGCTCGTGGAAATGATCTCGTTCCATCATTTCACCTACAACTTCCCACTTCTTTTGACATAACGCAGCTACTAATACGTTGCTTATCGCACTAGCTTTAACTGCTTCATGAAACGGAAACATCTCTGGTAATACAGATCGGCTTTCATCTGTATTTAGCTCTTCATTTGGAATAAGAGAAATTACGCCTAATTCCTTACTTTCAATTCTTACAACCGAAACATTCTTTCCATCAAGTGCTCCGATTACAGTTCCACCTAAAATAGAAGCAGCAACATTATCTGGATGCCCTTCAAAATTTGTAGCAATTTGAACCTTTTGATCAGTTGTTAAATGTAAATTTCCAAGTTGATTCGCAAGCTCTATTCCTGCTACAATCGCTGATGCGCTACTTCCTAGCCCTCTTGTCAGCGGAATATTACTAGTAACTTCTATTATATGGGGTGATAAAGAAGGACATACTTTACATGCCGTGCTAACAATTAAATTTTTATCGTCTGTTGGAATTGAATCTTCAAAGGAATGGATTACTTGCCATTTATCCGCTTCCGCCTTTACCAGCACATCTAAATATAATGACAATGCTATTCCTACTGAATCAAATCCAGGTCCAACATTTGCTGTACTAGCAGGGACACGAACTCTTACTGGTATCACGACATAATCACCCCTTTAATATGATCTTTAATTTGTTCTATATTATTTGAAACACTTGCAATGTCTAATTTATTAGAAGAGATAGCGATATCAGGATCTTTCAAACCATTTCCAGTTAATACCGCGACAACTGTTTCGCCTTTTTTGATTTTTCCAGATTGAACATGTTTAATTACGCCGGCTAATGAAGCATTTGATCCTGGTTCAGCAAAAACTCCTTCCGTTTTTGCTAACAATCTATACGCGTTTAAAATTTCTTCATCTGATACCATATCTATTTCACCATTAGACTGCTCGGCAGCCTCTACTGCATATGACCAACTTGCCGGATTACCGATGCGAATCGCTGTTGCAACCGTTTCAGGCGCCTCAATTACATGTCCTTTTACAATTGCCGCTGCTCCTTCCGCTTCAAATCCATGAATTCTTGGTTTCTTATAACCTTTTTCTTTCTCATATTCACAGAACCCTTTCCAGTATGCTGTAATATTTCCAGCATTCCCAACAGGTATAGCTAGAACATCTGGTGCGTTTTGCAACTGGTCACAAATTTCAAACGCTGCTGTTTTTTGCCCTTCAATTCGATAAGGATTCACTGAGTTTACTAATGTAATCGGCTCTTCCGCAGCAATGTTTCTTACAGCTCTAAGTGCATCATCGAAATTCCCTTCTATTGAAATAATCTCCGCTCCATAAGCAACTGCTTGTGCTAATTTCCCATGCGCAATCTTTCCTTCTGGTATTACGATAATACATTTCATTCCGAGGCGTGCCGCATAAGCTGCAGCCGATGCCGATGTATTACCTGTAGATGCACAAATGATTGCCTCTGCCCCTTCTTCTTTCGCTTTTGCAACTGCCATTACCATACCACGGTCTTTAAAAGAACCTGTTGGATTCGCTCCTTCATACTTTCCGTATAACTGAATCCCTAATTGTTTTGATATATTTAATAATGGAATAAGGGGTGTATTTCCTTCCATTAAGCTGACATCAGGTGTGTTTTCATTCACCGGTAAATAAGAAGCGTACTGGTTTAATAGTCCTTTATACATATTGTTTTTCCTCCTCAATAATGTAGTAACTGTTTATTTCACTTGCGACATCTTCTATCGCCCCTAAAACTTGTTCGAATTGATATTTTGAAGTTCGATGCGTCACAACAACGACTTCTGCAAGCTCACGATTCAAAGGTAATTGAATTACCTCTTTTAAACTCACAGAATAATCGACGAAACATTCTGTTATTTTTTTAAACATTCCAGGCTCATCTCGTAATGAAATGCGCAAAAAGTATTTTGAAACTACTTCTTCATCTCCTTGTAATTCATACGGCTCCGGTTCTTTTAATACACTTTTATTTTTCGGAACTTGATTTATATTTTTAACGATTGAAATAATGTCACTTACTACAGCAGAACCAGTTGGTAACTTCCCAGCTCCAGGTCCGTAAAACATCACTTCTCCTACTGCTTGACCGTGAACATACACCGCATTAAATTCATTATTCACATTCGATAGCGGATGATGACGTGGTAATAAAGTCGGTTCTACACTTAAGTGAATGGATGATCCTTGTTTTTCAGCTTTACCAATTAATTTCATTGTAAATCCTAATTTTTCGGCCATCTCTAAATCTTCTTTTTCAACCTTTCGAATACCTCTAACTTGAACATCATCTAAAGAAACATTCATCGAAAAACCTAAGTTTGCAAGAATTGCTACCTTTCTCGCAGCGTCTAGTCCATCTACATCCGCTGTCGGATCTGATTCTGCAAACCCTAATTTTTGCGCTTCCTGTAAAGCCTCTTCATACGACCATCCATTTTGACTCATCTTTGTTAACATATAATTTGTTGTTCCATTTACGATTCCCATTATTTTTTCAATTTGATCTGAAGCTAGCCCGTCTGATAATCCTCTTAATATTGGAATCCCACCGGCTACACTCGCTTCGTAACATAGGTCACATTCATTTTTATTTGCCAGTTGCAGAAGCTCCGCACCATATACAGCCATTAAATCTTTATTTGCTGTTACGACATGTTTCTTACTTTGCAAAGCCTTCACAATATGCTCTTTCGCTTCTTCAATTCCGCCCATTACCTCTACTACAATATCAATATTTGAATCATTTAGAACTTCATCGACATTACTTGTTACTACGATTCCATCAATGCAAACATCACGTTCCTTTTCCAAATCACGTACAACGACTGTCTTTACCTTTACTTCATACCCTGTATCAAGAGTAATTTTTTTATAATGTTCTTTCAAAATATGGACAACACCACTTCCGACAGTACCTAACCCTAATACCCCAACATTAATAACGTTATTCATCTTCTAATCTCCTCCTAAATAGTTTAATTGTTACACCTATGAATCACCTTACTCTGCTTTTTAATCATGCAGGTGATGGTTATTTCCGTACGTACTAATCGTTTCATGTTACCGCACCTCCTTTCAAAGTAATAAAGTGAAACTTTAATCAGTGGGGATTTTGTCCATGCCTCACTGATTATTAGTTGAACCAATCGGGCTTTTACGGACAGTTGATCTCCCGTCTTACTCCCTCGCATCCGCCAAATTTTGAGATGGGAGTCTTACTGACCGTTAATGCGGGATAAAAAAAACACACTCATCCCTAGGAAAGGGACGAATGTGTTTTCGTGGTTCCACCCTTGTTCCAACCTAGACTTACTTTCTTCTAGATTGCTCAAGTTCAGATAACGGCTGATACCGTCAATAATTACTAGATTGCTCGTTCACTATTGAAGTTCAAAGGTGGTAAGATCATTTCTCGTGTTAGGAAGCTCACAGCCTTGGCCTCCCTCTCTGTAAACCGTAAAAATGTTCTCATGTCCTTATCGTTACTTTTTCGCTCATGTTTATTTGTTAACTCATTATACTCGCATAAAAAACAAAATCAATACTATTTTTTAATTATTTTAAATTTTCAATCTTAAAAACTATAAAAAAAACACACTCATCCCTAGGAAAGGGACGAATGTGTTTTCGTGGTTCCACCCTTGTTCCAACCTAGACTTACTTTCTTCTAGATTGCTCAAGTTCAGATAACGGCTGATACCGTCAATAATTACTAGATTACTCGTTCACTATTGAAGTTCAAAGGTGGTAAGATCATTTTTCGTGTTAGGAAGCTCACAGCCTTGTCTTCCCTCTCTGTAAACCGTAAAAATCATCTCATGTCCTTATCGTTACTTTTTCGTTCATGTCTATTTGTTAACTTATTATAGTTATCAACTTTTCAAAAAGCAAGCCTATTTTTCTTCACAATTTTTAAGAATATGAATAATTATATTTTAAAATAACAAATCATCTAATACAGATTTATTCTCTTGCACATATATTCATCACATACAAATTAGCAATATTTATAGTTAAAGTCTCACTCTAAAACGTTTAGAGTTTCATACTTCAACACTATATTTAAAAAATAATTTTTAATACAATCTTTCCCTATAACTTTCTTCTAAAGAACGTGCAACTTCCTCTTCTGAAGCATTCACTTTCGCATGCTCCATTAACATTTTCGGTGCTGAAGGTAGCTCTGTTTTATTTAACCATGACTCTGGATCCCACATTTTTGAACGAATAAAAGCTTTTGCACAATGAATATAGCATTCTTCTATTTCAACAACAATTCCAAGTAACGGATTGCGTCCATTCGCCTGCATTTCTTTCAAAATTTCTTCATCGTTCGTAATATATGCTTTACCGTTTATTCGGAGTGTTTCTCCAAGACCCGGAATAAAAAAGATTAACCCTACGTGCGAATTTGAAATTATATTTAAAATAGAGTCTATACGACGATTACCCGGTCTTTCTGGGATGATAATTTTATTTTCATTTAATACATATACAAATCCAGGTGCGTCTCCCCTCGGCGAAGCATCACACTCTCCGAATTTATTTGCAGTAGATAATACTAGAAAAGGCGATTTAGACAGGAAATCTACACAATGGTGATCAAGTGATGAAATAACTTTTTTCAAAGCCCGTTCACTTGGTTGCCCCAATATTTGTCGTAATTCTTCCTCAGTTGAAATTATTGATTTTATTTCCTTATTCTCTATCTTCACTAATAATCACTCCTTTTTCTTTATTTTCCCAAAATTCAATACAAATATTGTATAATAAAATTTGCAGAAAGGGGAATTAAAATGACAGAGTGGTTAACAATATTTGATCCTGAAAGAAATACACTTGGAAAGAAATTACGTGATGACGTGCATCGTGACGGTGATTGGCACGAAACATTTCATTGCTGGTTTGTAGAAAAAGATGCTGAGGATATGTTCTTATATTTCCAATTACGCTCTAAAAATAAAAAAGAAGCTCCGAATATATGGGATATTACATCAGCTGGACACATTATGCATGATGAAGATGTACAAATTGGCGGTCTTCGTGAAATTGAAGAAGAATTAGGACTTTTCTTTCAAACTACTGATCTAACATACAAAGGAATCTATAAAATAGATTATGAAATTTCAAATCTTACTGATCGTGAATTTTGTCATATGTATTTTCACAATGTAATAAAGCCACTTCCATTTGCACCAGGTGAAGAAGTAGACGATGTGATGAAAGTACATGCAACTTCTTTTCTACAACTATTAAGAAGAGAGATTTCATCTTTAACGACTAATTCTGTTTTAAACAGTAAACCGATAACAATAACATTTGAAGATATTTATCCGTATGATCTTGAATACTATGAATTTGTTGTAGAACAAGGCAAAGAATTGCTAAAAAATAATAGTTTGTAAATAAAATATGACTCCCAGCTAATAATACTCGGGAGTCATGTTTTTTCCATTATTTCTCAAGTTTCTTTAAGCTTTTCTCTACTCGTATGATTAAACGTATAATTAACAATAGCATGACAGCCATAATCACTGCTGTTGTATGGGGATATCTAAACAATATACTAATAACACTTCCAATTAACATCATAATAAATCCATTTTGATTCATCACTTCTGCACTATACTTGTTACCCGCATCCCATAATTCCTTATTTTTCATTGATCGTTTCGTACGGTAACCGTATGCTGCGTTAATATCCGTTGGTGGATTTTTTTGAAGAATAAGTGCGGCAAGTATAAATATAATACCAATCAATATGCTTATTCCTATGTTTACTAGTGCATACATCAATCATATCCACCTCCTAACTTACACTTTCATTATACTATACAACTTTACATGTTCCAATTATTAACATTTTCACTTTCTCTCTTTAGATGTCTGGAACATACTTGGAAGTGTTACAAAACGCGCTCCTTTCGTTTTTAACTGTGGAATGATTTTGTCTAGCGCCTCTACTGATCCTTGTAAATGTCCACCTGGAGTTGAATGTTGAAGTATAACACTACCTGGAAATGAATTCCCTAACACATTATTTGTAATTGTATCAGCACTTACACCTTTCCAATCAACCGTATCAACACTCCACTGTACAATCATAAAATTTTGTTCTGTCGCCCACTTCAATTGATTTTCAAGTATTTCACCGTAAGGCGGACGTATAAACTTCGGTGCATAACCAGCTAAACGATTTAATATTTCTTCCGTTTTTATAATTTGATTATGGTACTCAGCCTCATTTACTTTCGCTAAATTCGGATGACTATACGTATGATTACCAATTACATGCCCTTCATTAGCGATACGCTTTACTACATTTGGATACCTTTCTGCATTTTCACCAAGCAGGAAAAAAGTAGCTTTTACATTATGTTGTTTTAACTTATCTAAAATTTTTGGCGTAAATACTAAATCTGGTCCATCATCAAATGTAAGAGCCACTTCTGCTTTATTGTATGGTCCTGAAAATGCATACGCATATTTTTCGGCCCACGAAAATGGTGTCCATGACCCTCGATCCTCTTCTTTCATTTCGGCTTCATAATTTTGAGGAACATGTAATGCGTATGGCATCGCATTTACATAGTCTCCATAATAAAATGAATGATATGGCATATAAGTATACGAAATATTGCGTTCTAGCCCCAAAGGAAATGGAACGAACATTTCTGGTGAATAAAAATAATACATGATAAAAACCTCCCTAAAATTTCATATGTGATTCAGCTGCACTTTGTTAGAGAAATTCTTATTCATGAACAAAAATAAGACTGTCCGTAATTAGGACAGTCTTATTGATTTATATACTTAATAAATTACTTTACTATCTTTCGGTAATTTTCTTACATGCTTTAAATAACTCGACACTTTGTCATCGGCATCTTGCGGATATTGATATTCATAAGTGTTAGCAATTTCGTTCGAAACTTTCCTAAATAAATCACCCATTACGAAAAATGAATCCCAAATGTTTTCATATTCTGCATTTGAAAATGTCCTTTTAAACTGCTCCCAGACATCTTTTTCAACATATTGTTCGAAATGCTTTCCAAACTTCCCAGCATTAACTGTAAACTCTGTTTTCATACCGATATGCCACTCTAGCATTACAACCAACATATCTCGTACAGGGCCTTCAAGCATCCCTTTCGCATAAGAAAGTTCCTCGCGCCACAATCCTTTCCCTACATTTGTACTGCACCACCAAAATTCATTACAGCAATCCAAAAACTCTTTTTCTGTAGGCTTTTTTATCGTGTAATCATTATCGTTTGCTGGTGCAAACTCGCCAATACAATTATCTTTATCAAGTAGCAATTTACTTAAACTATCCTGTCCAATAAATTTATTTATTAAATCCACTGGAACTAGCATTAAATCAATCCGGTTTCCATCCATAAACTGCATTAAATACGGAAATTTCCCGTCTTCATCCGCTGGAACTAACGACATTTCTTCCGGCATTTGCACAATCATTATTTCTCCAAATCTATTAATCCAACTATGATTACACGTAAAAGATTGTATATCTTTTACAACATAAATAATATCATAGTCTTGAAAACAATCTTTTTTCACATTTGGATTCACACGTGACCCATTCATGATGACAGCTCGAATTCTTTCATCCTCTTTTGCTGTATTTATAATTAAGTCTAGCATTTCTTTTTCCGTTCTCATCTACTCACAACCTCCAATTCTTTAATATAACATATAGCGTTATGTATATCGGAGGGCCACGAGCTAACTGCGTTGTACACGATACACGTTATAATTGTTCAAACATCTTTTTCATTCCACTTATCTCCTTACATCATTCTTTAACGACTGCCATTACAAATCCATCGTATCCTTTACTTCCGACAGTTTGAAGCGCTGTAGCACTTACACGTGGCTCAGCAGCTATTATCTCATAGAAACGACGTATCCCTTGTACACGAGGATCGCTGCTAGTATTGTCAATAACTTCTCCTTCACGTACTACGTTATCCCCAATAATTACAGTACCAGGGCGTGATAGCTTCATTGCCCATTCAAAATAAGCAGGGTTATTTTGTTTATCCGCATCTATGAAAATAAAATCAAATGGTTCATACTTCTCATTTTCTATTTGTTTTAAAGAATCTAACGCTAATCCTACTCGTATTTCTATTCTATCATTCAAATTGGCACGTTCAATATTGCTCCGTGCAATTTCAGCATGCTTTTCACTTGCTTCTAATGTAACAATTCGCCCTCCAGATGGCAATGCTCTTGCAAGCCATATAGTACTATATCCGCCTAGAGTGCCAATTTCTAAAATGTTACGTGCTCCTTGAATTTGTACTAATAGTTGTAAAAACTTCCCTTGAGTCGGCGATACATCATGTACTGGCAAATTAGCTGCAACGTTTGCTTGAAGAACTTCTTCTAATGTAGAATCTTTTGGTATTAATACATCACTCATATATTGATCAACAGCCGTCCATTTCTCAATTGTACTCATGTAAATACCATCTCCTTCAATTTTCCAATGCTTTTCTACCATTCACATCTGATTATACCAAAAATTCTGTCCTATAAACAAAAAGAAAGAAGGGACACCCACTCCATTACAGAATAGATATCCCTTCTTTTGTTTATAAATTTATCCCTTACGGATTAGTAGACCAAAGTCCTGCTGATTTAATAAATGTACGTTTATTTAATTTCAGCTGCGCTACGATAAACTCTGCAATATCTTCCGCTTGCATTACTTTATCAGGGTTTCCATCAGTTAATCCTAAGTCTACAGCCATGTCAGTTGCTACTGTACTTGGAGTTAAAGCTGTTACACGGATATTATGTTTACGAACTTCCATTGCTAACGATTCTGTTAAACCAAGAACACCAAATTTAGAAGCACTATATGCACTCGTTACAGGTGCACCTTTTTGTCCTGCTGTAGATGAAATATTAATAATATCACCAGATTGTTGTTCAATCATACTTGGTAAAGCTGCACGAGTTGCATAGTATACACCCATTAAGTTTACTTGAATGATTTTTTCCCAATCAGCAACGTCTAATTCTAAAAACTTACCGAATTTAGAAATACCAGCGTTATTAATTAAAATATCGATAGATCCTAAACCGTTTTTTAATGTTTCAATTGCAGTAGTTACCTCTTCATATGAAGATACGTCAGCAGTTGCAATAACAGCTTTTACGCCTTCTGCTTCTACTTCTTTCGCAACTGCTTTTAAGTTTTCTTCTGAACGAGCTAAAAGACCAACATTTACGCCTTCTTTCGCTAATGCGATCGCTACAGCGCGACCAATCCCTCTACCTGCTCCTGTAATTAAAGCATTTTTTCCTTGTAATAATTCTGCCAAGTGTAACACTCCTTAATCTTCTCAGTTGTTTATTATATTAAAAGTGTATCTATGTTTATGTAAAAAGGCAATGATGCACTTTTATGTGCGTAGGTTACTTATAGGTAACTATAGTAATGGTAAATGCATTTTTAAAGAAAAATAGTGTTAGAAGGCCTCCTTCTAACACTATTTTTCTTCATGATTTGGAATACGCACAATAAATTCTGTACCATTTCCTTCTACACTCTCAACTTTTATTTTTCCTTGATGAAGGTCGAGTACTTTTTTTACAATTGCTAGACCTAATCCACTTCCTCCATAAGCACGGTTTCGTGAAGAATCCGCTTTATAAAAACGTTCAAAAATATGTTGTTTCTGTTCTTCGGATATACCAATTCCCGTATCATGAATACTTACTTCCAAGAATTCCTTATGTTCTTTTAAATGAATTGTAATCGTGCCACCATTTGGTGTGAATTTAATACTGTTATGAATTAAATTAATCCATACTTGGCTCATACTTTCTTTGTCTGCAGTAACACACACTTTATCCATATCGAGATCTAACTCAAGTCCTTTTTCATCCCAAAGAGGCTCACTATTTAACACAATTTGTTTCAACTGTTGATCTAATCGATAAGTGGCTCTTTCTGGTGAATACTCCTCTGACTCTAAAAGTGTTAGCTTCAATAAATTTTGACTCAATTTAGATAATCGCGTTGTTTCAGTTTCAATAATAGTAAGATAATGTTTTCTTTTTTCAACTGGTAGATTATCATCTTGTAGTGCTCGAGCAAATCCCTTAATAGATGTTAATGGCGACTGTATTTCATGAGAAACATTCGATACAAATTCTTGTCTCATTTTCTCCATTGCATTAAGTTCATCCGTCATATCGTTAATACTTTTTACAAGCACACCAATTTCGCCATCATACTTTTCTTCATTCCGTATTTTTACAGAGAAGTCCCCTTTTGCAATTTTTTGTATCGGTTCAATGATCGTCCAAATCATCGCCTCTCGCTTCGGTCTCATTAAAATCCCGATTAATGTCCAAATAAGAACGATAAAAACAAAGCCGACCATATCACTAATTAGAAAACTAATAAAAGGCGATACGTTTATTTCAAAAGCTTTCATTAGACTAGACGATACAAAAAAGGCTATTGACCAAATTATAGTAAGAAAAGCAAAGAGCGCTACTATCGCCCCTATTACTTTTAACATCTTTATCTTACTCATTCTTTCTCTTTTTCTCATTTACTTACCTCTAAGCGATACCCTAAGCCCCTTATCGTCCTTATACTAAACTTCGATAGCTCTTCTTGAAACTTTTCACGCAACCGATTAATATGAACGTCTAGCGTGCGTTCATTCCCTTCAAAATCATATCCCCATACGTCTTCTATTAATTGCTCTCTTGAACAAGTTCTTCCCGCTTTAGATCCTAATGTAAAGAGCAACTCAAATTCTTTTAGCGGCAGCGTCACCGTTTGTTCTCCGGCGTTAACTTCAAATGTTTTACGATTTAACAGTACATTCCCAACTTGAATAGATTGCGATACTGTAATTTGGTAACGTTTCAATAATGCCTTCACTCTCACAACTAATTCCAAAGGATCAAATGGTTTTACAAGATAATCATCTGTTCCGAGGTGAAATCCTTTTACTTTTTGAGATGTTTCACCTTTAGCAGTCAGCATAAGAATTGGGATATCATAGTATTTTCTTAATTCATAACATAAATCAAACCCATCCATATTTGGCATCATAATATCAAGAATCGCCATATCGACTTTCACTTCTTCTATTTTTCGAAGAGCATCTAATCCATCAACGGCCTCATATGTTTGAAAACCTTCTCGTTCCAAAAATACAGAAACAAGTTCTCTAATGTGCGGATCATCATCTACAATTAAAATTTTGGGTATCAAGGAATCATATCCTTTCTGCTTAACATACTTTTTGGCACTCTAAAATCAACAATCAGTGAAGTGCCCCTTCACTGATTGTTTTCATTCTATAATGCTCCTTCTTTAATTTTCAATTGTTGCATTGCAAATTCACGGTACATGTCATGTGTCCGTAATAACTCATCATGTGAGCCACTTCCTGTAAGATTCCCTTTTTCAATAAAGATAATTTTATCTGCATCTACAACAGTAGAAAGTCTATGCGCAATAACTAAAGTTGTTCTACCTTTCATTAAGTTATTTAACGCCTTCTGAACAACCGATTCCGATTTACTATCAAGACTTGAAGTCGCTTCATCTAACATAAGGATTTGCGGATTTCGTAGTAACGCTCGAGCAATCGCAATTCGTTGTCTTTGCCCTCCAGAAAGCTTCACACCACGCTCTCCAACTTCTGTTGCGTATCCACTTGGTAAATCATGAATAAACGCATCAACATACGCCATCGCTGCTACTTTTTCAATTTCTTCATCCGTCACTTCACCCTCAACACCGTAACAAATATTATCACGAATCGTTCCATCAATTAACGGACTATCTTGTGAAACGTAACCAATTTGACGTCGCCATGATTGTAATGAATATGCTGTAATTGGTTCTTTCCCTAATTTTATGAAACCACTAGTTGGCTCATAGAAACGTTCTAACAGCGAGAATAAAGTTGTTTTTCCGCTACCACTTGGTCCTACAATCGCCGTTACTTTTCCAGATTCAATCGTGAAATCGATATTTTCCAACACTTTCTCTTCTTCGTTATACTCAAAATGTACATTTTCAATAACGATCGACTGCTTCGCATTTATAACATTCATACCTGTTTCATGATCTTCTACTTCATATTCTAAAATCGTATTAATTCTTTCGGTTGCACCAATTGCTTTTTGGAACTGAGTAAAGAACATAGATAACTGACTCATCGGCATAATAATTTGAACTAAATACAAAATAAATGCTACAAGTTCACCTGTTGTTAATGCACCACTAGAAACTCGCATTCCACCATACCCTACGATAATAACAAGCAATGCCATTAAAACAAACGACATAACAGGTGAAATTAATGCTTGCACTTTTCCTTCTTTCAAACCAAATTGCAATAATTTTTGGATACCTGTATTACCTGTTTCATATTCTTTTTTTTCCGTATTTGAAGATTTTACTAAACGAATTTCTGATAGTACTTGTGTTAATACACTAGTAAAAGAAGCCGTTTCATCTTGAAGTGCTTTTGAAATCTTATACATTTTCCGTCCAAGTGGAACTAAAATTAGTACCGATAATGGAATAACCGTTAAAAGTAAAATTGTCATTTTCCAGTCTAAAACAAATAATACAATTAATGACCCAATAATTGAGATACCGCCTGTTAATAAGTTTGACAAATGCTCAGAAATTAATGTTTTAACAACACCTGTATCATTTGTCATACGACTAATTGTATCTCCCGTTCTGTTTTGATCATAATAAGACACTGGTAAAATAAGTACCTTTTTCCACAATCGTTCTCTAAGTCCAGCTACAATTTTTTGTCCAATATAATTCAGTAAATAAATTGACAATCCTGCAGCAATTGTTTGAATAATAAAGAATGCAATTAATCCAACAATTTGTCCCGTACTAATTGAAGAAAGTGAAAAATTATCAACTAAACCTTTTGTCAGCATTGGAATAAACAAACTCGCTCCAGTAGAAAGTAAGCTCATTATTAATGCAAAAATAAGAATGCCTTTCGGTGGATTTGTATCTTGAATGAGACGTAAAAACTGCCTCCAATTCCCTTTTTTCTTTTCTGTATTCCTAACTTCCATTGTCGTTCATCTCCTCGTTATAAACAAAACTATTCTTTCTAAAACTAGAATACGCTATAAATGTAAACTGAATGTAAACACACTTTTTTCTAATTTTACAAAATATACATATAAACTCATCTTTACAACAAGTATAAATATCTGATATTATTACCTGGTACTTATTATTATTCTATGTAAATTATAGACTACGCATAGAAAATATATAACTAATTTTATCAATTAGCTAATTTAAAACACTATATAAATCTCCAGCATTGAAAGGAGTATCCTTTTTGCAAACAAATAAACATTCCGAAAAGGAAACAATCATTTTTATTCATGGATTAGTTGGAAATCGCCGCGCCTTCAAAAAAGAGCATAAACGATTTTCTGCCTCCTACAACATTATAACTTATGATTTATTAGGTCACGGCGACGATAAAGGAGAAGCTATCGACTTTTCAATACAGCGCCTCGTAGATCAATTATTGAACTTGTATGAAAAAGAGGGAATTAAAAAGGCTCATATTTGTGCTCTAAGCTATGGCTGTTATATCTCTACGACATTTGCACAAATGCATCCAGAAAAAGTATTGAGTATTTGTCATATTGGTGGACATTATAATAACCCTTCCCGTTTATATAATGTTTTTCAGAAATTTTGGGAAAAACGCGGTGATGAATATTCATCTTGGCTTTCTCAGTATGCTAGTACTATTTTTCCAAGTGGAATACTAAGGGCAAATCCGTTCGCTGTTATTTCACGAAATATTTATTACCGTTTCGGATTACAATTACACTCGTCCATTATTGCTGAGTCATTACGACATCGCTTAGAATTCGACTTGAAATCTAAATTAAAAGCACTTCCCCATCCTATATTATGGGTGATGGGAGAACATGATCATCTCTATAAATCTTGTCTCTTTGATTTGAAGTCCATTCTTCCGAACGTTTTATATAAAGAAATTCCATTAGCAGGTCATGCAGCAAACTTATTCCGTCCAAACTATTTTCATGATTTATATGCTAAGTTTTTGCATGGGAAATTGACATAAAGTGAAACTTTAATCAGCGGGGGTTTGTCCATCCCCCGCTGATTATTATCCCGCAAATAGCAGGATAAATACTACTATACTGTTAGTTTATCCAACTATGAAAAAGGCTTCCCAAGTTTCCCTGGAAAGCCTTTTCTCTATACGAAAAGTATATAAAATACTTTTTCTTAGTATGCTTTTGTGTAACCTAATAGGTGCTTACTCCAGTAAGAGTTGCTTACAGAGCTAATGCGTACACCAGTTGCGTCAGTTTCTGCACTGATGAACTGTCCATTACCTAAGTAAACGCCCATGTGAGAAGGACCTGATTTATAAGTATTTTGGAAGTATACTAAATCACCTGGTTGTGGATTGCTAGTTTTTGTTTTAGAGCTCCAGTATCCAGCAACTGTTTGACGAGCGCCTTTATGACCAGTTTGATTTAATACGTAGTGAATGAATCCACTGCAGTCAAAACCAGCAGGTGTTGTACCAGCAGTTCTGTATGGTGAACCATTTAAAGATCTAGCGAATCCAGCGATTGAAGATGTATCTCCACCTGTTGGTGCTGTTGGTTTTTGTACTTGATTAGTACCTTCGTTACCATCAGTAACTACATTGTTCACTCCGCCTTTTACAAACTTCACAAAGTCTGCACTTACGTAACCTGTACGGCCGTTATGGTTAATTTTATACCAACCATTTTCAGCGCCAGTAACGTTTAATACTGTACCGTTTGTTACCCCACCAATTACAGGGTTATATGTAGCTGGACCTGTACGTACTTTTAAAGCACCTGTGTTAACAACATATGATCCACCAGTTTGAACTGTAGTAGTATTGTTGTTGTTGTTTGTAGTTGGTTGCTGTGTTTCGTTAGATACAGCTGAACCACCTTTTGTTACGAAGTCTTTGCTTACGTATCCAGTTCCACCATTGAAGTTAATTTTAAACCAATCTTGAACTTCACCTACAACTTGAACTGTTTTACCTTTATTTACAGAACCTAAAACAGTATGAGACGCGCTTGGGCCTGTACGTACATTAAGTGAAGAAACGTTTACTGTGTAAGTACCTGTTCCTTGCTGAACAGTAGTAGTAGTTCCTTTATTGCCACCAGTTGTTACGAAGTCCCCACTTACATAACCTGTTTGACCGTTTACACTAACTTTGAACCAACCGTTTTCTTGTCCAATTACTTGAAGTACTTGACCTGATTTCACTTTAGAAATAACGTTATGTCCTGTACCAGCACCTGAACGTACATTTAATACATCAGCTGTTACTGTGTATTTTAATTCAGAAGTTGTTTCTACCGTTTTTGTTTCAGTTACAGTCGTTTGAGTTTGAGTTTGTCCATTAATTTCTTTTAGCGCATCATTTGAAACTTGTGCATGAGCAGAATCCATTCCAGGAACTGCTACACCTACTACAGATGCTGCTGCTAAACCTGCGATTACTTTTTTCATAAGTTGTCTTTACTTCCTTTCCCTACTATCCTCTTGAGAAAACTATAAACTTAGTACTTTACAATATTATCAAAGTAAAATATTCATCCAGTTCCATTTTTTAGCAAGAGTTTTATTTTTCACACATCATTTATTTTAAACGATTGAAGTGAATTTAGTGTGAACTTCATGTGAACTTTATCATTAAACAGTGTGTTTTTGCAATGCTTTTTTCAAATTTCTTATGTATTTCATTGAAAATTCGACATTCCACTCATTATCTTAATATATATTTTTCTTTTGCTATCCACTTTAAAAAACTCTATTAATCTAATACAATGCAAAGAATGTATTTTCTAGTAAAGTCCCTTCCATGAAGCATACTCTTATCATGACAAAAAATGCTTTTTTTATCAATAGTATAATATTTTCAGAAAACTTTTTTTGATATTATCCATCGTTTTTAAAAAGATTTGACGATTTGTAAGATTTAACTCCAAAAATTCTGTTCTAATTTGACGAAAATACACATTCCACTATCTATTTTTCACTATCCATGGAATTTTCAGGATATTTGTATTATCATATATAAAGTAGGATTTTAATCCATACAAATTTTATTCACCCCACACTGAAACCAATCGAACTTTTACAGGTCGGTATTCTATACGTATCATTGAATTTTGATATGGAAGCCTTACTGCCCGCAAATAGTGAGATAAAAAAAGGAGATATATTTATGAAAAACATAATAGATGATCCTATAAATAAAAATATAGAACTGTACTATGCTTTTTTTCAATTCGTTTCAATTATAACATTACAAAAAGTATCAACTATTGAAACACGTAAAAACAAATTAAAAAATCAGATTAAAAATTCCTACAAAAAAAATCCTTACTACTTATAAAAGGTGAACAGATTATATCTCTGTTCACCTTTTATTTTTTATTTTATTTGTAAATTTTCACACGAGTTTCTAATGGCTGATATTCTTTATCTCCTGCCGAAACTACCGGTTTACCAAATGGCATTTGCGCAGTTAACTTCCAGTTTTCAGGTACATCCCATTCTTTTTTTACTTCCTCATCAATCAACGGATTATAATGCTGTAGTGTAGCACCAAAACCTTCAATCTCTAATGCTGTCCAAATCGCAAATTGCAACATTCCAGAAGATTGCTGAGACCATGTAGGAAAATTATCTTTATATAGTGCAAAGTTCTCTTGCAAACTTTCTACTACTTTACTATCTTCGAAATACAAAACTGTTCCATAGCCACTTTTAAATGCATTCATTTTCTCTTCAGTAGGTGCAAAATTATTTTCAGGCACAATTTTTCGTAACGTTTCTTTCGTAACATTCCATAATTTGTCGTGTTGTTCACCTAGTAATACAACAACTCTTGCACTTTGAGAATTAAAAGCCGAAGGTGTATGTTTCACAGCATGATAAATCACTTCTTGAATTCTTTCATCAGAAACTACTTGCTCTTTACTAATCGCGTAAATAGATCTTCTGTCTTCAATTGCTGAGTAAAAATCTTTTGCCATTACAATTCCCTCCAATTTTCATTTGAGGCAGTATCATATGTACGAAGCATATAATGCCTCTCGAACTTATTATTAATAAGTTCTTAACTTAATAATATCAACAAACAAAAACAAACTCAAATGATATCACTTGAGTTTTCACTTCCTATACGTCAAAGAATAAAAAAACAGTTTATTGTCACCAAAATCAAGGTTCAATAAACTGTCTGTCTTATTTTTATAACAATCTAAATTACTTCTTTCTTCACCTAATTAAGCAATTGAAATGCATAGGACATTAATTTATTTGTTTCTGTAAAACGTTTTATTTTACTTTTTGTCCCCATAACAACTGTAATAACACGATTATCGCCTTGTTTTGCAGTACCTGTAAAACAATACCCTGCGCTATCTGTAAACCCTGTTTTTAATCCGTCTATTCCTTCTATATATAAAGCTTTATTATTTTTGTTTAACATCTCATTTGTGCTTGTAACATTAACATTATTAAATGCTAACTGACTTTGACGTAAGTGAGTCACTTCTAATATCTCTGGATAGTCTTTTATAAGATGATACGCTAATTTTGCTACGTCAGCTGCTGTCATTTTTGTTTCACTTCCGTCGGGCTCCTGCAATCCGGAAGCATTCGCGAATTTAGCTTTATCTGACATTTCTAACTGCTTTGCTTTTTCATTCATAAGTTGAACAAAGTTTTTTTCTGTCTTAGCTACATGTTCCGCTAAAGCGACAGCCGAATTATTAGCCGATTCAATCATTAACGCATGATATAAGTCCTTAACAGTTAATGTATCATTTGCTTGCATCGGGATTTTTGCACCCTCTGTTTGTGCCGACTTTGCACTTATTTTCACTGGATCTTCCCAGTGGACTTTCCCATTATGTATACTCTCTAAAACGAGATATGCTGTCATCATTTTTGACATACTAGCAGGGGCAACAGCTTCATTTTCATTATTTTGATAAATAACTTCTCCATTACTCGCATCGATAATAATAGCTGCTTTTGCATCAATTTCTGGTGGTATATATTTTGGTGGAACTACTTTTTCAGATAGCCCTGTTTTAGGTAGCTCTGCCACTTGTAAAGGCTGAGTATCTACTTTTGTTTCACTCTTTTGAATCCCTTGGAAAAAGAACCAACATATACCCAGAATTACTACTAATAGGATTGTTAATCTTCCCCATTTTAACCGCTTCATTCTAAAACTCCTTTAGCAAACCTTTTATACACTCATGTTTAACCATAACAACAATTACTTTATATCGTCAAGGTAAAAAGTATATTTATTCATCTACAGCAATTATAATTTCAACCTCGTTCTCTTTTTCATATGTGTTACACTAAAAACAACAAAATATAAGAATATTCAATAACATCGTACCACAAAAACACTATATAATAGAAAGGATTTATACAAATGATACTTCCAAAATCATTAAAATATGGCGATACAATTGGCATCTACTCTCCCTCTTCACCAGTAACCTATACTTCGCCAAAGAGATTTGAGCGAGCAAAATTATACTTAGAACAGAAAGGTTTTCATATATTAGAAGGTTCACTAACAGGTCAATATGATTATTATCGCTCCGGGAGCATTAAAGAGCGTACTGATGAATTAAATGACTTGATTAGAAACCCTAACGTCTCTTGTATCATGTCGACAATTGGGGGACTGAATTCAAATTCATTACTACCTTATATTGATTATGAGACTTTTCAAAAGAATCCTAAAATAATGATTGGCTATTCAGACACAACAGCATTATTACTAGGAATTTATGCAAAAACAGGAATTCCTACATTTTATGGTCCAGCACTTGTTCCTTCTTTTGGTGAATTTGAGCCTTTCGTAGATTGCACGTACAAATATTTTGCGGATACTTTATTAACTGATCAACACCTTCCTTACAACATAAACCAGCCGTTATTTTGGTCAGATGAATTTATTAATTGGGAAGAAAAAACGAAAGAAAAAGATCTTCGACCGAACAATTGGATTTCAGTAATTGGTGGGAAAGCTACTGGACGTATTATTGGTGGGAATTTAAATACTATACAAGGTATTTGGGGTAGCCCCTATATGCCACTTATTCAAGATGGTGACATTCTCTTTATTGAAGATAGCTCAAAAGATGCAGCTACTATCGAAAGAAGTTTTTCATTACTTAAAATTAACGGCGTTTTTGATAAAGTTTCAGGTATCATCCTTGGAAAACATGAGCAATTTGATGATTGTGGTACAAATAGAAAACCTTACGAAATATTATTAGAAGTATTACAAAATCAAAAACTTCCTTTTCTAGCCGATTTTGATTGTTGTCATACTCATCCAATGATTACTTTACCAATAGGTATTCAAGTAGAGATGGATGCAACAAATAAAACGATACAAATTATAGAACAGTGGAAAATCTAACTCTACTAGCTCTATTATTTTCAGCTCTAAAGCTACGCATTGCCTTCTATTGTTTTACATTAGAAGACATGATACTATATATTTTGGAATGTGAAGAAATAAACAAAAATCATTTCAATATGCCTTTTATATATAATAAGAAGCTATTGATTATATACATCGAGTTTACATACGTGTATATAAAGTAAAAGAGAGTGAATATATGAAACCAACTATTAAAAACTATGTATTTTTACATGTGGCCTTCTTGATATATTCTATCATTATGGTTTACATGAAATGGGCATCTCAATTCCCTATTGCATCAATTTCATTTTTTATTGCTTACTTCGGACTTGTTGTACTTTTATTCGGATATGCAATTCTATGGCAACAAGTCATTAAGAACTTTGAAATTTCTAGAGCATATTCACACCGTGGGATTATCATACTATGGTCAATGCTTTGGTCAGTATTCCTGTTTGGAGATACGATACAGTGGAATCACATACTTGGCGCAGCTATTATTATCGTCGGAATTGTGGTGGTGACAAAAGATGAATAGTTATATGTTATTATTGATATTTGGGATAATTTTAGCCAATTACTCACAAATATTATTAAAAAAGGCTACTTTACAACAATACGATTCTAGAATAAAAGAATATGTGAATCCTTATGTTATCATCGGCTACTTTTTATTTGTAATTAATGCCGGATTAAATGTGATCGCCTTAAAGGGCATGGCATTAAAGCAAGCATCTGCATTAGAATCATTAAGTTATATCATCATTTTAATTTTCAGTTGGTACTTCCTAGGGGAGAAAATCACGAAACGAAAAATCATTGGCAACATTATTATTGTCATTGGTGTAATCATCTATTGTATTCAATAACAAAAAGATCCGTTTATGATAAACGGATCTTTTTGTTATTGCCCTAAATTTTGAACCTTATCCTTCAAATCACGAACTTGTTCTATCGTCTGCATAAGCTCAGAGTTTTTAAACTGCTCTACATTCATTTTTCCTTCCTCTATCTTTGTCATAGATGTATCAATTAATGTATTTAACTTTTCATTATAACCGACGATTTGCTGGTGAAGATCCTTCGCTACATCTGGTGGTGTTAATTCATTAAAAGCTGGTATATCTTGTTTAATTTCAGTAAGTTTCGTTTCTAGTTCTTTCCGGGCTTCCCCATCCTTAACAGCCTTTTCAGCTAATGCTGGCGCTTCATTTGCAAATGCACTTATTTCATTTACATAGTCTGTCGCTTTTTGAGCGTAATCTATGGAGTTCTTCCCTTCCTCTACTAGCGAACATCCCATCAAACCAATTGAAACTACAATTGAAAGTAACATTGTTTTTGTAAACTTCATTTTTACCTCCTAAATAATTTCCATACTTTTATTCATTTATAAACACTTTATTTTCTTCTTATACACTTTATCACATCATATCTTATTTTTTTAATCTTCCTCTTATACATTCTAGAAAAATCATTATTATCCTGTTCAACATGTACCTCGAAACTATCTTCATTTAAATATAAAAACAGACATACTTATTTTCAGTACGTCTGTTTTCCAGGTACGTATAGCTCTCACTAATTAAAGTTTCTCTTTATCCTCTCACATGCCCTATTACTGTTATAATATCTATGTCTATATGTACACTAATAATATCTTCTATAATGTCCGTATATCCTTGGCCTAAAGGTGTTCCGTAATGTAATAAAATTTCTTTTTTTTCATAAACTGACTTCGGTACTGTAAAAATAAATTTCCTCATATTCCGCTCATCAGCAGGCTCCAAAATTAAAACAATGCCATCCTCTTCAAACATATAATCACGCCTTCCAACAATCCATTCACTATGGCTCAAGTATTGCCTTGAAAGGATAGGTTTTAAACACCCTTTCTAACAATATATAACCATTTCATGATCAAATAGCTTATACGGCTTATATGATTTCACCACAAATACAAAAAAACACGAACCTTGAACTACCAAGAATTTGTGGTTTTTTGCATTTCATTCCTATATACCTTTATCAAGCTCATATAACCTACGATATTTCTCATTTTCTTTCAGTAGCTGTTCGTGACTACCTTGCATAGCGATTTGGCCACTATCAAGGAAAATAACTTCATCTACATGTTCAATTCCTACAAGATGATGTGTAATCCAAATAACAGTCTTTTCTTCTGTTGCAGAAAACATTGTTTCTATTAAGGCTAATTCCGTTTTAGGGTCTAAACCGATAGTCGGTTCATCAAGTACAATGATTGGTGTTTCTTGCATAAGAGTTCTTGCAAATGCTACCCTTTGCCTTTCTCCGCCAGAAAACCTCTTTCCCATTTCATGCATTTTTGTTTGTAATCCATCAGGAAGAGAAGCAATGTGTGGTGCTAGCTGTGCTTTCTCTAAAGCTTTCCATATCTCTTCATCATTAGCCTCTGGTTTACCGATCCGCACATTATTTCCAATTGTCGTATCGAATAAATGTGGTTTTTGGTTTAATACAGAAATATATTTTGACAAAAAATCCGTACGAGCTTGTTCACCATTCAATATAACTTGGCCATTCACCGGACGTAGTGCACCAGTTAACAATTTTAGTAAAGTAGATTTCCCTGTTCCACTTCTACCTAAAATAGCAATTTTCTTTCCTGCCTTTATTTGCAATGATACATCTTTTAATACAGGTTCATTACTATCCGGATAATTATACGACACATTACTCAGTTCGATATCTACATGTTTTGATGCAACGTATTCTTTATTTACAGATAACTCCTTACCCTCATCCAAAGCGCTCTCACTTTCTACGCCATTAAGCCGATGAGCAGATTCTACATAAGATGGAATTCGATCGATAGCATCTGATATAGGGATAAGCGCATTTGTCACAGATAATGTCATTAATACGAACGCTGCAATAACTGTAGGTGCAATCTGTTCACTTGCTGCTTGATTTCCAGTCCACATAATCATTGAAATAACTACAATGCCGACTATTAAATGAATGATACTGTCTCGAATATGGTACCAGCGTTTCACTCTCTTTTCTGTCTTTAACAACTGGACATTTTGCTCTACATACGCATTAATAAATTCATCTTTTCTACCACTCGCCTGCCAATCAGATAACCCAAATACAGCATCTGTCAATTGTTGATACAAACGATTTCTTCCTCGCTTCAAAGCAACATGATGTCGTTTCATCAAAAGTAGTGATACGAATGGGAGAAGAAAAACAATAACAGCTAACATACAAGATGCGATAAGTGCAAATACTAAGTCAAATGCACCGATAACAATTACGAAAATGCTATATACAACTAACGCTAATATACTAGGGAATATTGTACGTAAATATAGATTCTGTAAATGTTCTATATCATCAGACAATACACCTAGTACATCACCAGTTTGAAATCGAGAGCGTAAAAATAACGCCTGTGGTTCTACAATTCTATATAGTTTTGTCCTCATTTTTTCTAAAATTCGTAGAACGACGTCATGCCCAACTAAACGCTCTAAATAATGAAAGACCGCTTGTCCTATACTAAATGCACGCGTTGCGACAATAGGAACATATACAGCCATTACATTTTCCGGTCTGAGAGCAGATTTAGAAATTAAATAACCTGAAATGAAAAGTAACATCGCACCCGAACTAACTCCAAGAAGCCCAAGGAAAATAGTCAAAGTCATTCTACCTTTATTTTGCTGTATATAAGGCTTAATCCAGTTACTCATCGCTCTCCCCTCTCTTCGCTATGAAAATGTAATGTCTCATTCGTTAAAAGTTCTTCATATGTTCCACTTTCTATAACTTTCCCTTTATTAAAAATAAGAATATGATCCATTTGCTTCATCCAATGTAGACGATGCGTTGCAAGAAATACTAACTTACCTTCAAACAGACGTAACATCGATTGCTTTATTTCAAATTCAGTTTCAATATCAAGATGTGCTGTAGGTTCATCTAATAAAATGATTGGCTTTTTACTTAAAAGTGCACGTGCCATAGCGACACGTTGTTCTTGTCCACCACTAAGCATACGTCCACCTTCTCCAATTCTTTCGTACATCCCATGTGGTAATGATGCAACGAGCGAACGAAGACCAACTTCATTAATAACTCTCTCAACCTCTTTATCAATTGTATTCGTTTCATAGAAACAAATATTATCTTTTAATGAAAGCGGAAAAATATAAGGTTGCTGCGGAATATAAGCAATATTTTTTTGCCAATCTTCTCGATTAGATTCACCAATTTCCACACCATTCACTAACATCTTCCCACCCGAAGGAGCTAGAAATCCTGCTAACACATCGATTAACGTTGATTTCCCTGCCCCACTTTCACCAATAATGCCTATAGCACCGTTACCTTGCCAAGTAAAATCAATTCCCTCTAATATAGCCTTTTCAGATTCATCATTATTTACTTTTACATCTTGTAATTTCAAACTACTAGAAGAATTCCATACTATATCTACATTTGAATCTTTCTTTTCTATTTCTTTTTGTTTCTGTAAAATTTCTTCTATTTGCTCCATTGCCAGTTGTCCATCTAATGTAGCATGATAATTCGCTCCAACTTGCTTAATCGGCAGAAAATATTCCGGCGCTAAAATTAAAATCGTAAGAGCTGGCAACAGTATAATTGTCCCATCTATTAACCGTATCCCTAATCCAACTGCTACAAATGCAATTGATAAACTCGTAAAGAAATCTAATGCAAAAGAAGAAAGAAAAGCAACTCGCAAAGTACGCATCGTTGCTTTTCTATATCGTTTACTTACTTTTTCAATCTTTCCTTCGTGCTGTTTACTTTTCCCTAAATACTTTAATGTTTCTAATCCTTTTAACGTATCTACAAAATGATTAGAAAGTACACGATATGTCTCATATTGGCTATCCGCCATTTTCTGCGCTGCTAATCCTAGAAGGATCATAAACATGATCACAATTGGAATCGTTACAACTAATATGATTCCCGACTCAATGTCTAGTGTAAAAACATATAGAACAATTAGCCCTGGAACGATACTACTTCTAATCATTTTAGGAATTGTCAATTCAATATATGTTTTAAATTTCTCAATACCTTCTATCGATAAAGTAACCAGATGACCAGTCCCATTCGTTTGGACAAATCTCGGCCCTAACGTAAAATATGCTTCTATTAACTGTTTACGTAATGCAAATCCTGTTTTTTCAGCGAAACGCTCAACCAATATTTGCGATGTTCGCACTAACATTTGGCGTGCTGCAAACGTGATCCCAAAATAAACAGTTTCATTTAGTACAGCTTGCACTGTTTCTCCATGAAATAAAAATGTGATTGCTCGTGCTAAAAACACTGTCTGCGCAATGATACTACACGCCTCTAAAATGCTAATAAGACTTAAAGTTACATATAAAACTCGGCTACCAGGATACGACGGAAGTCCTCTTTTTCTTTTCATTAGTACTCCAAATCTTTGTCTGACTTAACAGGTTGTCTAAATACATAGAAACTCCATATTTGACTACCGATAACAAATGGTAAAATAGCAAGAGAAAAATAGCTCATCAGTTTTAATGCATAAGGTCCTGATGCCGCATTATAAATTGTCAAATCATTTACCGCTCCTAATGAGCTAATCATGACACGCGGGAACATACCGATGAACACACTTGCACTTAACAAAATGATTGTTAAACTCGTCATAAAGAAAGCCCAACCATCTCTTCTTCTTTTATTTAATAAAGTAGAAACAAATAGCGCTACAAAAGCTCCAATTGGAACCATTAGCCACTCTGAACCATGTGCGGTGAAAATATCTGTTTTCCATAACCCTACAGCTGCAAAAACAAGAAGTGTTATTAATGCAAAAGGTGCAATCTTTGTCGCGGCAATACGTGCGCGTTCTCGTAATTTTCCTGTTGTACGTATAGTAAGGAATTGCAAACCATGAACAATACATAGAAGAAGAAACATAACTCCCCCAAGTAACGCAAATGGGTGAAGTAATTTCATAAATCCGCCTACCATATTTTTACTTCCATCAATTGGTACACCTGTCATAAAGTTTGCGATTGCAACTCCCCAAAGTATGGGAGGTAGCAAACTTCCAATAAACATGCCCCAATCCCAGAAACTCTTCCATTTATGATTTTCTATTTTCGCACGGAATTTAAAGGAAACACCTCTTATAATTAATGCAAGAAGCATAAACACAAATGGAATATAAAACCCACTAAATAAAGTTGCATACCAGTGCGGGAATGCCGCAAACATAGCGCCACCAGCACAAACAAGCCATACTTCATTTGCGTGCCAAAACGGCCCAATTGTATTTAAATATATACGTTTTTCCAGATCGTTTTTCCCTAAAAACCTTGAAACGATTCCTACACCAAAATCGAAACCTTCAAGTACAAAGAAGCCAACGAATAAGGTTGAGATAATTAGAAACCACAACTCATTAAGAGATAACATACTCTTCCTCCTTATCAAATGGATCATGGCTTTGATAATCCTTTTTCGTTTTCTTATTCGCATGTCCTTTAATGATACGAACGAATAAGTAAACAGTAATTCCTCCAACAATTAAATATAGTGATGTGAATGAAACAAGAGAGAATAATACTTCTCCAAATGAAACGTTTGGAGATACAGCATCTTCTGTTTTCATAACACCGAAGACAACCCAAGGCTGACGTCCCATTTCAGTCATGATCCATCCTACTGTATTACCGATAAACGGTAGTGCAATTGCATATACCATTATTTTTAAATACCAAGGGTTTTCAGTTAAGCGATCTTTTCTTGATAAGAACCAGCCGTACATTCCTAAAAGAAGCATGAATGTTCCACTCATTACCATCGCTCTAAAACTCCAGAACATAGTATGTACTGGAGGAATATAATCTCCAGGTCCATATTTTTCTTCATATTGTTTTTGAATTTGATTCATCCCTTCAACTTGACCGCTAAATTTATCATATGACAATAGACTTAGCATATAAGGGATTTGAATTTCAAACGAATTTTCTTTCTTCTCTGTATCAATTTTTGCAAATACTGTAAATGGCGCTGGATCCTCACTCGTATTCCATAATGCTTCAGCTGCTGCCATTTTCATCGGATGTGTCTTAATTAAATTTTGTGCTTGTGCATGACCGAAAAATAATACCAATGCTGTTGTAATTGTTCCAACAACGATAGAAACTCGGAACGATTTTTTAAACACCGCAGTTTCTTGACCTTTTGATATTTTCCATGCACTTACACCTGCAATAAAGAATGCACCAGTTGCAATTGCCGCTGTAATTGTATGCGGGAATTGCACCCATAATTGTGGATTTTGAATAATCGCCCAAAAATCATTCATTTGCGCACGTCCATCTGCTGCCATTTCATATCCTACTGGGGCATGCATAAATGCACTTGCAGTTAAAATCCAAAATGCTGATAACATTGTTCCTATTGAGAGGAGCCAAATACATAAAAGATGAACTCGCTTCGGAAGTTTATCCTCACCGAATACCCATAAACCTAGGAATGTAGACTCAATGAAAAATGCTAATAAACCCTCAATTGCAAGTGATGGTCCGAAAACATCACCAACAAAACGTGAATACGTTGACCAGTTCATACCAAACTGAAATTCTTGTAAAATACCTGTTACTACACCTACTGCGAAGTTAACAAGGAATATTTGTGTCCAAAACTTTGTCATCTTCTTATAAATTTCTTGTCCCTTTACCACATACAACGTTTGCATTAACGCAATGATAAAAGCTAAGCCTATAGACAGCGGAACGAAAAAGTAATGAAAAATCGTTGTTGATGCAAATTGTATTCGTGCCAATTCGAGCGTTTCCATGCTAAAGTCACTTCCTTCATATTTTTTTATATCGTAATATCGATTGAATTGTATGAATTCACTTCATAACGAACAATTCAATCATTTGGAAATACAAAAAGATAAATTCGTTTATGTACTTTCTGAAAATATAGATTGTCAGTTTTTTAGATAATTACAAAAGAACTTTCTTCATACGATTTACCTTTTCACTATTTCAGTAGTGTTTTATTCGTTAATCGAATTGTATAATATACTTACATAATAAATTCAGGTGATTTTTGACGTATTATTGACAGGATTTTGTCTGAAATATGTCTTTTGTAATTTTTTTGAATTAGATTTTTCACATTTTAAAAACGGACTTTTCAAACATACAACACACTCTTATATCAATTATTATTATGTTTTTCTCTTCATACGCTTGACTTTCCTCTTGAAAAATGTCCTCGAATCAAACCTGAAAACACGTTAGATTTTTGTCAAGAGAAAAATGTATTTCCAAAATTCAAATCAACAATATTGTTATTCACAAATAGAAAAAAACTCCCCTTTCTCTAGACATAAAATTCGTTTTTTTGTCATTTTTCAAACTGACTAAATAAAAAAGTACCGAGAATAGATTATATTCCCGGTACTTTTTTCATTATTTCGTTGTATATTTTCTAACAGCCGGCATAATTTCAGTAGCAATTAATTCAATGTTTTTCTCAATCTTATCAAATGGTACACCGCCAAAATCAATCTGTGCCATAAAACGTTGCTGTCCAAATAATTCATATTGATAAAGCATTTTTTCAATAATTTGTTGCGGGCTACCAATCATTAACGCATCACGGTGATCTACTGCGTTAGTAAATTGTTGTTTTGGATACCCACCACCGCGTAGCGCAAGCATACCAGCATTAATATGAGGATAATATTCACTAAGTGCATCTTGTGAATTTTCTGCTGTATAAAATAAACTTGTTGTCGCAATTGGTAATGTTGCTGGATCAAAACCACTTTGCTCAGCTGCTTCACGATATGCATCAACCGAAACTTTAAAATTAACAGCCGGGCCACCAAGTGTCGTAAGCATCATTGGTACACCTGCGCGTCCTGCCTTAATTGCACTAGCAGGTGGCCCTCCAACAGCACGCCAAATTGGCATATTGTTATTTTTAGCTCTCGGTATAATTGCCGCATGTTCAAGTGGCGTTCTAAACTGCCCTTTCCATGTTACACTTTCTTCTTTATTTATTTTTAATAAAAGATCCATCTTCTCTTCAAATAGTTCTTCATAATAATTTACATCGTAACCAAGTAAACTATATCCCCCAATACGAGATCCACGACCAGCAACGATTTCAGCACGACCACTAGAAATTAAATCAATTGTGGCAAAATCCTCATATACACGAACCGGATCTGACGTGCTTAATACTGTTGCGGAACTCGCGATTTTAATGTTTTTCGTAGCTTGTGCAATAGCTCCTAAAATAACTGTATGAGCTTGCGTTGTAAAATGCGCTTGATGACTTTCACCGACAGCAAACACATCAATTCCAGCTTCATCTGCTAACTTAGCTGTTTCAATTAGTTCATGAATTCTTTTTTCTGCACTTATTTTCGAACCATCATGCGGATTTAAAATATGATCTCCAATTGAATATAATCCAAATTCAATTCCCTTACTTGTATCAATACGGTATTTTTCCATAGTTGCTCTCTCCCTTTTAATAAAGCGGTATTAATTTCTCTTCAATCTCTTTTCTTCTCTCTTCTAAAAATGGTGGTAAATCCAGCTCTTTTCCTAATTCTTCAACTATTGAATCTACTGTAAATCCTGGGCCATCCGTCGCAATCTCAAATAAAATGCCATTTGACTCACGGAAATATAAACTTTTAAAATAAAAGCGATCGATAATCCCTGTTGATTGGAACCCTTTATCTTTCACCGCTTCATTCCAATAACTCAGTTCTTCATCATTTTTCACACGAATAGCTAAATGATGAATACTTCCTTTTCCTGGTCTTTCACTCTCTCCATCTTGCTGTTTCACCAAAATTTCTCCAAAAGATTGACCATCAATAGATTGATAAATCCCCTCATCGTCTGAACGAGATACTTCTTTATAACTAAACAAACCTGTTAATGTTTTTGATAATTTATTTAAACTGCGCACTGTCATTTCAACTGTTCCCATGCCTAAAATACGATGATTCTGCTCTACAGAAGATTCATCCCATGCAGTCCAATATTCAGGCACCTCTTCATCTTTATTATTTAACAGCACTAACCGTAGACCATCTGGATCTTCAAAGTGCAGTGCGTCTCTTCCGGCGTAAGTTGTAATTTCCCCATGCGCCACCTGGAGTGACTCAAAACGTCTCTTCCAAAATGTAAGACTTTCTATTGAAGGTACGAGCAAGCCTATTTGTGTTATTGCATTTGTACCACGGATTGTTCTACCTACATTCGGCATTTCAAAAAATGATAATTCAGTTCCGGCACTCCCTGTTAAATCACCATAAAACAAATGATACATAAATGGATTATCTTGATTGACTGTCTTTTTCACCCGGCGTAATCCTAAAACATCTCGATAAAAATTATTATTCGTTTTCGCATTTTTAGTCACCATAGAAATGTGGTGATGTCCTGGAATTGTATACATAAAACTTCCTCCTCTTTATCACTTGATTAGTCAATTGATTAAGTAAAAAAAATTACTCATTCGGTAATTCTTTTTTTTCACTATGCTTATGAACTTTTGACATCAACTCGTATAGTATTTTCTGCTCTTCTTCATTTAATACATCATCAAAAAATGATGATTGAAATGCAAGTTGCTCTGGCAATGCTCTTTCTAAAGCCGCTTCCCCTTGCCCTGTAAGACTAATTGTTTTCGTTTTCCAATCTTGTTTTCGTATAATATATCCTTCTTTTTCAAGACGTGTTAACATTCGAGAAATACCGCCTTGTGTAACGGTAACCTTTTCTGCTAACTCCATTTGTGTTAATGGCTGATAAGTCCGTATTTGCAAAAGCACATCAAATTGGGCTGTTGTTAAATCAAAACGTTTTAAAAACTCATTTGACATTTGATTACTTTGGTTCGTAAATCGTATTAAACGTAGCCATATTAACGATCCTATCGTATTTTCACGCATGTTTCATCACTTCCTAGCGTTGATCTTACTATCACTTTACCACTCAAGTGATAGTAATGCAAGTAGAAATATGTTAAAAATACCTCCCAAAATCATTATTCTTAACTTTCCATTTCATTCATTGCTATATTTAAAGCTGCCACAGCTTTTGGCCAACCAACGTAAAAAGCCATATGTGTTATTAATGCAACTAATTCATTCTCCATTATCCCATTTTGTTTAGCTAGCTTCAGATGAAATGATAATTGTTCTGTATTACCAAGACTGATTAGCGCCGACAATGTACATAAGCTTCTTTCTCTTAATGTTAAAGCGGCATCCCGCCACACTTCCTCAAATAATATCTCTTCACTATAATGAGAAAATACAGGTGCTATTTCTCTCATTTTCTTTGGAATATAAAATTCAATTGGTTCATTCATCATTTTGCTCCCTTCATTTTTACCAATTGTGCCGTCCCTTGACCAAATGACCAGTTTTCAGCAGCTGTCTCATGTAATGTAATAAAAATGTCAGTAACTTTTACGTTGGAACATTCCGAAACTTCAAAGGATATAGATTGATACAAACCTTTTTTCTGTTGTACTGTTCTTCCAGGTCCACATGTAATAGAAACATGAATCATATTCTCAGTTCTCATTTCTCCTCTTTCCAACAAATAATATGGATTATACAAAAATTGATTTCGTTGATAAGGTAAAAATATTTGAAAATAATCATTTTCAGGGATGTTAAAATGTTCAATTAATGAAAGATGGATACATTCACCTATCTTTTTCAACTCTTCTTTATTTACTATATCTTCATGATAATAAACGTTCACAAAAGGCATACATTTTCATTCCTTTTTCTTAATTTAGCATTCAACAACATATCCTCATGAAATATGTAAAATCTCATAAATAGTAACATCGTCCATTACATCTATTTCAGGCTTTTCCTTATAAAAACTGAATTGACTATATCCCCACTTATCCGGATTATAAACTATTACATTTCCTAAACATTTTTCTATGTTTTGCACATTTTCATTTACTTTATTTAATTGCGTCCCAATCAGCGATTTACTTTGAGAAATACTCCCTGCATATTCAACAGCATATCTACTTTTTCTAAAATCATTACTTAAATTAACAACTAATGGAACACCTATATTTATTTGTTGCCACCCAAACGATTGCAAAATATTATCGTAATACCCTTCGAATATAAATTTGTTCATCCCTTCATGACCATTCCACATATATAAAGGTGCATAACAGTTATAGAAATTCCCATCCTTACCTGTCTCAGTAATTAAATAAGCCTTAAAATTTAGTTCTTGAAAACCATCAGTTTTAAACCCATTATCCTTTACCCTTTTTTTAATAATCTCCATGTCATAATCCTTTGGTAAAATGACCTTATATTGCATACCAATCATGTTTATCACTCACTTTCGATCTTATATACATAATGATAAACCGATGATCGGCTGACGTAAAATAGGTATAAATTATGTTTGATATCATTTATAATGATACCGTATAAGGGGCTGAAATGAATGGAAATAAATGATCTTATTATATTTAAAACTGTAGCTAACGAAGGATCTATTAGTAAAGCTGCTAAAGAGCTAGGCTATGTACAACCAAATGTAACTGAGCGAATCAAAAAATTAGAACAAGAATTAGAAACACCTTTACTACATAGAGATAACAAAGGTGTCTCCCTGTTACCTTCTGGTGACATTTTATTAGACTACACGAATAAAATATTAGCTCTTTTAGAAGAAGCGAAAGATGAAATTAAAACAAGTGCTTCTTCTTATATAATAGCGACGTCACAATCTATTTTGACTAATTATTTAAGTATGCGTATTAAAGAAAATTTCAGGAATTATCAAATATATATAGAAAGTAGTAGCCATTTACAAAAACTACTACAGCAACAAAAAGTTGATATAGTCATAACTTATGAGGATTATCCCGACGCAGCGTTTAAAAAAGTATTCACCACTTCAATTTCTGTAGGCTTATTAAAAGCGAAAAAACAGTGTAACATTGACTTTTCAAAAGAACTTTTCTTTGTTAGTAACGATAAAAAGTGCCCTTTTAGAAATATGACAATACAATTTCTAAAAGAAAACAATCTATCCCAGCATCAACTTCAACAGTTAGATTCTTATTCGCTTATTGAAGAGTTTATTGTTGAGGGAAATGGGATAGCTTTTTTACCGATTAGAAATGATAAATTAGTTCCAGTTGAAAATGTCGCAGTTGAAAAACTACCTATTAACTTCTTTACAACTCGAGACTTAAATAAAGTGATTCCAGGTGAACTATTTAATTAATAAAGAGGCTACACTTGTCGTATTTTACGGGTAAATAGATATCCCTTTTCGAATCGCTAATATAACTTCATATACTATCGTACGGCTTAATAAAATAAAAAGGGATGTTACCTAGTTAATATGTTTAACTACTAGGACATCCCTTTTCATCTTGAAGACTTATTTTACACGTTCTGCTCCACCCCTGTGTTCTTCTCCTTCTTATCCCTTTTAAAATTCTTCAACTTCTTAACTGTTCCAACTAACCCTTTCGGAAAAACTAGAAGCACGATAATGTATAATAAACCAAGAATAATCGTCCACCTTTCAAAAATCGGATACTCTGTAGCTAGTTCTGATAAATAATATTTTAGTGATTCAATAATTCCTGCTCCAGCAATAGCTCCGATTAACGTTCCAACTCCCCCAATCATTGTCATCAATAATGCATTTAATGTCATTTCAATTGAAAATACAGTTGTATTAACAAAGCGTAAAGTGATAACAAATAAACCACCGCTAATCGCTGCAACTACTCCTGCAACAACACTAGCAATAATTTTATAATGAAGCACTTTATAGCCAAGTGCTTCAACTCGTTGTTCATTTTGTGAAATCGCCTTTAACACTTTCCCAATTGAAGATTTTGTGAAAAGACGTAACAAAATGAAAATACTGATTAGACATATAAATGTTATATAATAAAATGTAAAACGATCACGGAATATATCTGGTACACGAAATGTAAATCCATCTCCTCCATGAGTCAGTGAACGCCATTTTTCAGCAAGTACAAAAAACAGCTGGGAAATAGCGAGCGTTAACATTGCATAAAAATGACTTTTCAAACGTAATGAAAGCATACCAATTATATAACTAACGATGGCTGATACAATAATTGCGGCTGCTATTCCTATAAAAAAGTTCGTTATAGACACCCCTTGCCGATCAAATAAGAGTGCCACACCATACGCCCCTATTCCAAAGAACATACAATGACCGAATGAAACAATACCCGTATATCCAAGGAGAACATCAAAACTCATAGCGAAAATAGCAAAGATGAAGATTTGAGTGAACAAAATTAACAAGCTCCGTGAATCATTTACGAATGGAAATACACTTAAACAAATGAGCATAAATACTCCGAAGTATACTTTAATTCGATTTGATGTGCTGTTCACCGTTTCACCCCTTTTCACCAACAAGGCCCGTTGGCTTCACTATTAAGAAAAATAGTAACATTAACATATTAATTGCAAGTGATAAATCCGGTATAAAATATGCTGTAAAAGCACCAGCTAATCCAACAATTAAAGAAGCGAGCGCTGAACCTTGTACGCTACCTAACCCTCCAATGATAACTACTATAAAGGCTAAAATTGCATACTGCATACCCATCTCAGCAAAAATAACTCCTGAATATGGTGCTAGTAGAAAACCACCTAACGCCGCCATCCCTGCTCCTAATAAAAAAACAAACGAGAATATCGCTTTTACGTTAATTCCGAGAGCTTGAACCATCTCTTTATCCATTACACCAGCGCGAATCATAAGTCCTATCTTTGTTTTTTTCAGTAGCAATAGTAAAGCGATGTAAATTAGTATCCCAACTAAAATAACGAATAGACGATATTTAATTAATATAACGCCTTCAAATGTATAACTACCTTGTAACCATAACGGTAATTTAGCACCAATGGGATTTGGCCCCCAAAATACTTTAATACATTCACTAAGTACAAGCATTCCTCCAAGCGTCACAAGAAGCTGGCGAACATGATTTCCATATACCGGTCTAATAAGGAATCTTTCTAAAATGAATCCAAGAAACATCCCCATAGAAATTGCTCCAATTAAAGCGAGTAAATAGCTTCCAGTTGTATTAAATATCCATACACCTGTAAAAGCTCCCCATGCAAATAACCCACCATGTGCGAAGTTTAGAACGCTCATTAAACCGAAAATAAGTGAAAGACCTGACGCTAATAAAAAAATGAGCATCCCTGTTGAAATCCCATTTACAAATAAATTGATTAACACATCCATCCTTCTCACCCCGGATTCATGTTAAGAGATTCCTAAATATTTGTGACACATTTCCTTATCCTCTTTTAATTCATGCATAAAACCGTTATGAACAATTCTTCCGTTATCCATAATATAAAAGTAATCACCAATTTGACTAGCCATCATAAAGTTTTGTTCAACGAGTAAAACTGTTGTTTTCTCTTTCATTTTCAAAATGGCTATCATTAATTTTTCTATCATAATGGGCGACAAGCCTTTACTCGGCTCATCAATAAGTAATAAACCATCACTATTAATAAATGCTCTTGAAATTGCTAGCATTTGCTTTTGCCCTCCGCTTAAGAGTCCGCTTTTTTTATGCCAAAATTGCTTTAAATCTGGAAATAATTCAAGCATCCAGTCTATTTTTTCTTCCGCTTCTTCTCCCTTCCCCCTAGCAAGAGCGAATGTTTCTTCTACTGTCAGGTCGTGAAAAATACCTTGATTTTCTGGTACATACCCTATTCCTTTCCTTGAAATTAAATGTGTAGATAATCCATTTACTTGTGTACTATCATAATAAATTTCACCATGTGCGATATGGTGAAATCCCATAACCGAACGTAATGTCGTAGTCTTCCCTGCCCCATTTCTTCCAAACAGTACAGTAATCGTTCCTTTCTCAACAGTAAGAGATACCCCTTGTAAAATATGAAACTGATCTAAATACGTCTCTATATTATTCACTTGTAATAGTGCCACTATATAATCCCCCTAAATAAGCACTTTGTACACGCTCATCTTTCATCATTTCTTCGGGCAAACCTTCAGCCAATAACTCTCCATGGAATAAAACGATAAGATGGTCTGACAAACCTAGTACCATATCCATTTTGTGTTCAATAAGTACAATTGTACTCTCTGGATGTTTCTTAATATTTTCAATCACTTGTAAAATAGCCGGTACCTCCTCAACTGATATACCTGCCGTCGGCTCATCAAGTAGTAACACATCCGTTTTTAAAGCTAATAACATCGCAAGCTCTAACTTTCGTTTTTCCCCATGCGCTAGATCTTTCGCTAATACATGTTCTTTCTCGTGAAGTAATACTGTTTTTAAGAAACGTCTCGCCTCTCCAACTTGTTGCTTAAATTTTGCCGAACTCGGAAAAAACCTATAGTAATCTTGCACAAATGATTGAACACTTAAACGAACATTTTCAAGTACCGTTAACTCTGGGAATATATTTGTAAGTTGAAAAGAACGACCAATTCCTAATCGAGTACGATCCGAAATTGATAAATTTGTAATCTCTTGTCCTTTAAAATATACTTCACCCTTTGTTGGAGAAATTTGTCCACTTAGTAAATTGAATAGCGTTGTCTTTCCTGCACCATTTGGTCCAATAATTGAAATGAGCTTTCCTTTTTGTACTGTTAAATTCACATCCTTAATAACATGATGCTCGCCAAAAGATACGCAAAGATTTTTCGTTTCTAGCAAATGTGTCACGAAATCCCTCCCTTTAAAGCTTTAAGTATGAAAGAAATACGTATAAAGAGGGTGTACTCCCTCTTTATATGTAAACAACAGAAAATTCAGTCTATTTATTTTGAACTTGGGGTTCTGTCTCTTTCATCGTTAATTCTCGCTCTAATACTGGCACCGGATAATCAACACCATCTTGCTTTTTCAATGTGATAGAATAAAGTGTCTGCATCGCTTGGTGATCTTTTTCTCTAAACTTCATCTTTCCTTTCGGTGTATCAAATTCCATTCCTTCCATTTTCTTAATCAATGTATCTACATCTGTATCACCTTTTGTTTTCTTTAAAGCTTCTACAATTGAAATTGCCGCTGACATTCCTCCTGCTGTAAATAAATCTGGCACCGCACCATTAAATCGTTTTTTATGTTCTTCAACTAACCAATCATTCACCTTATTTTTCGGAAGTGTGTGATAATAAACAGAAAAACCTTGCATTCCTACTAACGCATCCATCGTTTTTAATGCCGGTATATCTGGTGCACCGGTAGAAATTTTAATACCCTGCGCTTCCACATTCATATCTTTTAACTGTTTCCAAGGTGAATTTGCCCCTGCCCAAACGATAAATAAATAATCCGGCTTTGAGCTAATGATATTTTGAATATTTGCAGTGAAGTCAGTCGAATTTGTATCAGCATATTGCTCGTTTACAATATTCGCACCTAATTTCTTTGCTCCAGCTTTAAATGCCGCAATTCCCTCACGGCCGTAAGCATTATCTTGTGCTAACGTTGCTATTTTTACATCTTTTTTAGCAATTGCCGCAGCACCAGCGACTGCATCTTGAGATGAATTTCTACCTGTTCTAAAAATATATTTATTCCAGTTCTTCCCGGTAATACTGTCAGCTACTGCTGGTTCTACAACCATTATTTTTTCATATTCTTCTGCAAGTGGTAAAACCGCTAATGTATCACTTGAACTAGACGATCCGACTAAAAAATCGACTTTCTCTTCTTCTAATAATTTCGTAGCTTTTTTAACTGCTACATCAGCTTTTGTTTCCGTATCTTCTACAACAAACTTAATCTTCTTCCCTTCCACTTTCCCAGTTCCACCCGTTGCATAGTCTAACCCTAATTCAAATCCGTTCACTGTTTGTTTTCCATATGATTCTAATGGACCTGTTAATGAAGCAAGAACCCCTACCTTAATCGTCTTTTCATCCTCTGTACTTGTTTTCTTTCCTGAACAAGCTGCCGTTATTAATAACGAACCTAACACACAACCAGTAGCCACCATTCTTAGCCATTTACGTTTTTTCATCGACATTGTGATCCTCCCCATATTTTACTTTCTGATAGAATCAAACAAGCCAAAGTTACCCATCCGTAATTATGACTTTTCCTTTGAATCATACAAACAAATCTGTTTGAAAAATTTAATGAAGTACCTTTACATTCGCCGCCTCTTTCCAAATACCTCCATTTACCATATATTCATCTAGTATTTTTCACCACCTAATTACAGTCGCTGCTCAAGTATACCCAGTACCTGCACTAACCACTACTGCAATATCTCCAGGCTGTAATTTCCCTTGCTCATTTGCAAAATGAAGACCTATACATGGGTCAAGTGCTGACATATGCCCATAATGATCTAAATATACAACTTGCTCTTCTACTAAGCCCAGCCCCTGTAACAATTCTATTAGCATAGAGCGTTTTGTATGCAGTGGTAACAATACTTTAATATCTTTAGGAGTAAATCCACTTTTTCTTAACGCCTCCCGAATAACCTTATCAAAATTAGGGGTTGAAATTGGATCTAAACGTTCTTTCATACTAATAGGATCTATTACATCAATATAATGTTGTCGATTCTCAACTGTATCATAGCTCGCAACCTGCTTCGATCCACCAGCTGGAATACGAACATCGTCATGAAATGAACCATCCGTTATAATCGCACTGCCTAATATTTCACCGTTGCTAGCTCCCTTTTTTACTAAAGCTGCACTTCCGCCATCAGCAAAATTAAACATAAAACGTGAGCGTGGATTATCATAATCTACAATTTGAGATTCTTTACATCCACCTACTAATAATATATTTTCAATTGAGTTATCGGAGTAGAGCATATCCTTTGCGACTTTGAGAGCGATTGGAAAGCAAGAACTAACATTCATAATTTCAAAAGCATAAGCATTTTTCAATCCAAGTTCATGCTGAATTTTTGGGGCACTAGACCATACGTGGTAATCTTTATGTGAACTGCCAAAATAAATGACTACATCAATAGATTGAGGATCTACTTGTAATAATATTGGCTTTGCAGCAGCAATAGCTAAATCTGATGCATGCATCGTTTCGTCTGCCACATGTTTTTCATATAACCCAAACTTTTCTATAATAATATTCTCAGGAATACCTGTTTTTTTAGATAAATCTGCGGCCGTCTCTACGTCTTTTGGGAAGAAAACACCAGTTGCTTCAATCCCAATTCTCATTAGACAATTCCTCCTTCTTTTGGCACCATCATAGTCGCTACACCTGTTAACACTAAATCTCCTTTTTGGTTATGACACTCAGTTAACAATTTCAAAACTCTCTTTTCTATCATAAATTCTTGTACTGTTGCCGTAGCTGTAATCGTATCTCCTATAAAAACTGGCGCTGTAAATTTAATAGTTTGTTCCATATAAACGGAACCCTTTCCTGGTAAATGAACGCCTAACAATTGTGATAATAAACTAGAAGTTAATAAACCATGTGCGATTCTTTGATTAAATCTAGTTTGTTTCGCATACTCATGATCAATATGAATTGGATTAAAATCCCCACTTAAACCTGCAAATAGTACAAAATCTGTTTCCGTTATTGTTTTACTACATGATGCCTGTTGACCGGAACTATACATCGTCATCTTTTCACCTACTTTTCAGTTGATTTGCCAACTGTGCTTTTTGAATTTTACCAGTTGCATTTTTAGGCAATTCCTCTAGAAACATAATTTCTTTTGGAACTTTATATTTGGCTAGAAATAAACGACAATGATCAATGACTTCCTTTTCATTTAATACACTGCAACTCTTTTTCACAATAAAGGCGATTGGAATCTCTCCCCACTTTACATGTTGTGTACCAATTACTGCTACCTCACATACTTCTGATAGTTTATTAATAACTTGCTCTACTTCAAGGGGATAAATATTTTCACCACCGGAAATTATCATTTCTTTTTTTCTACCGACAATGTATACAAAACCATCTTCATCAACTCTAGCTAAATCTCCCGTATATAACCAACCATCTTGAATCGTTTCTTCTGTTGCATCTGGCCGATTCCAATACCCTTTCATTACATTTGGTCCTCTTATTATTAACTCTCCAACTTCACCAATCTCAACTTTATTTTTGTTTTCATCAATAAGTACATAATCACAAAACAGAACAGGTTTTCCAATTGAGCCTACTTTACGTCTTGCATCTTCTTCTGAAAGCATAAATACGGTTGGTGATGTTTCAGTCATACCAAAGCCTTGACCAAATAAAAATCCTCTATCTATAAATTCTCTCATCAACTCTTCTGGACATGGTGCGCCACCGTTATAAAACCAGCGAACTGATTGTAAATTTGTAGTTTCAAACTTTGCGCAATTAATTAATGCTTGGTGAATTGTAGGTACTCCCATTACAACAGTCACTTTATATTTTTCTATCATAGAAAGAGCTATGGTTGGCTCAAATTTTCTCGGAACAATGATTATTCCACCTGCAAATAAAGTTGGAAATGCGAATAAACCAATCCCACCAATATGAAATAAAGGCAATAACACAATGGAGCGGTCATGAACAGTTAGGTCAATCGCAAATGTATTATTAAGCGCATTCCAAAACATATTCTCTTGTGTAAGTACAGCTCCTTTCGGTTGTCCTGTTGTCCCCGAGGTATAACATATAATAAAGGATGCGCTTTCATTTATCTCTTCAAAGTTGTCAATTTTTCTATCTTCTATTTCTTTTAAACTTTTAATCGAAATAACTCTTTGTACATATGTTACATTCTGCATTGACAGTGCCATATTTTGAAATGTTTCCTCTACAAATAAAACTGTAGCTCCACTATCTTTTAACTGAAATATAAGTTCATTTTCTGTTAACCGTATATTCAGTGGAACAGCAATACATTCTACCTTTGCTATAGCAAATAAAAGTACAATATATTTCAAACTATTTTGTGATAAAATAGCTATCCTCTCTCCTTTTTGCACATTTAAGTCGTAAATTAAATATGCTGCTACTTTACTTACATACTCATGTAACTGTTTATATGTCATTTCCTCCTCTTCTGTAATAATGGCAATGCGATCTGGATGTAAATAGGCCCGTTTTTCAATCCAATAAGCAATGCCTTGCATATTTTCCCCACTCCCTTATCTCTTTCTCAATCCTTCAAATATTAATGACATCGCTGCTTCAAATACATCTTCCGGAACATCTTTCTCTTCCCAATAGCCCCATCGCATTCCTAAAAATTGACCAATTGACATAAGACAATACGCAATTGTTTCTTTATCAAGTTGTTTAAATTCCCCCGCTTCCATGCCAGCCGATAAACTTTTTAAAAATCCATTTGCGAGCTTTGCATAATACCATCTATATAAATTATCATCAACAACTACCGCCTGTTGTACAATGTTATATAGATTAGGACGATCTTTCACCCATCGAAAAAAGGCCTGAAAACCTCTTCTTTGTGCCTCTTCATAACTTGATATCCCCTTCATTTCTTCTTTAATAATTAAGCGTAACTCACGGTTCAATCTGCGAATCAATTCATCAAATATATCTTTTTTAGATGGAAAGTAATTATAGAAAGTTCCGTGCGCTACCGTTGCTTCTTGTGTAATATTCACGATAGAAGCTTCGTAATATCCTTTACTACCAAATACCTCTTCTGCAGCACACAATAATTTCTCTCTCGTTTCTAACCCTTTTGTTGTTAGGTTTTTTACATCCATTATTATTTTTTCTGACACCTGAATCACCTCTTAGATTTGATTATAAATATATTTCTGAATTTTTCAATTATTTTTATTAGACAAAATCCGCAAGCGTTTTTCTACATACAAAAAAGGACTAACTTATTTTGAAGTTAGTCCTTTAATCTTAATTAGAATTAAGTTCTACTTTCTCTAACCCTTCAGCCAATTGTTTCTTATCTAGCCCTTCTCCTATTACTACTAAGTTTGTCGGGAAACCGAAGTCTTGCTCCAGTAAAGTTGGTACGCCAAATGAATATTGGAATAAGTGAGGGTATTTATCTCCATGGAATTTCACAAATCCTTTTACACGATAAATGCTATCTGGTAAATTCGAAAGCCATTCGTATAATTTATCTTGATCAATCGATTTCGTAAATTGATACGTCATCGTTTGTATATGTAAATGCTGTTTAACATGAAGTGTCTCATGTTCTCCATCTCTCACAAATTCAGCTTCTTCTATATCTTTTAAAGATATATTACAATACTTTGTTTCAAACAATTTCGCATGATTATTTATTGCTTTTACGTCTTCAAGTACTTTGTTCTTATCCGAATCTGTTAATAAATCTGATTTATTAATAAGAATATGACTTCCATATTTCATTTGCTCATGTAATAGCTGTTGTACATTTGCACTTAATATACTTCGGTTTAACCATCTTACTGCATCTAATACGACTACTATAGATTTCACTTCAAGGAAAGGAGCTAAAATTGGTGATACACATGCATCTAACACTTCAATTGGATGTGCGACACCTGTTGTTTCTATATAAATTACATCTGGTCTTTCTTGTTGATATAAAGAATGTAATTGAATTTCAAGCTCTTCTTTTAACGTACAACAAATACATCCTTTCAGAAGCTCCCTTAACACATTCTCTTTTCCAATAATATCTGTATCTACCGAGTATTCACCGATTTCATTCATCAAAACTGCAACTTTTCGATTTTTCTTCTTTTCTGCTAATAATAAATTTTGCAGCAATGTTGATTTTCCGCTACCTAAAAAACCACCTAATATATGAATTTCTACTTTACTCATTCGACCGACCATCCATTTCTCTACTTCAAATTTCTTCAAAGCGTAATTATTACGATTTATATTTATCATTTTATTAAAAGAATACCTATTTGTAAACAAAACTGCTAGATTATCGTTTCATTTTCCATTCACTTCATGAGCAACTCTAATTCCAGACTCGATTGCTCCTTGCATCCATCCATGTGTTAATGTCGTATGTTCTCCTGCAAAGTGCACTCTACCCGCTGGCGGCGTAATATATGGAAACAATTCAAGCTCTTGCCCTGGTTCAAAAGCTGTAAATGCTCCGCAAGAATACGGATTTTGACTCCAGCTAAAAGATTCTCCCACAACATACTCACTATAAACCACATTCCCATAAATTTGCGCTAAATTTTTCAATGCATAACGAATACGATCTCTATGCGAGAGACTATCCCACGTTAACGCTTCATCTGCCCACGTATAGCTTGCTATAACGATAGCTGCCCCTGGTGACTGAATGCCATAGCTCGGATAATATGTAAAGCGGATAGGTAAATCTGTAATTGACTTACCACCATATTGTCCTGCTCTTTCCCAAAATCTACTTTTAAACTCTATCGCAATTTTAGTTGAAGCAATATAATTTAATTCACGAATTGCCCGCCTTTTATAATAAGAGAATAAATGATATGGCTGAACTTCTGCAAATCGCAAAGCTGAAAATGGAATTGTGACAATAGCGATGTCACCAGTTACTATAAATGAATTTAACGTTTGTTCATGTGTTACTTGCATCATTACTTTATTATCTTCCTGTATAATTTTTTCTACTTTATACGACATAAAAATATTATCCTTTAGCTCTGGTAAAAATGAATTTGGTAATGCGTCCATCCCGCCTGTTATCTCATAATATTTCGTCGTTGAAGTGAAAAAGATCATTTCGCGTAATACTTCAATTAAAGACATTCCCATGTATGCTTCCATATCAAGAAGTACCCCGATCATATCTATTGCCCCATCTGAATAATACTCGGTTAAAAATGAACCGAGCGAATATGTTTTATACTTTTTTTCAACAATAATCCAGTTTTTATTAGGATCTTTCTTAATATAATTAAGTATCGGTTCCAATACCTCTAACATTAACCCTTCTGCCGTTTTCCCTCTTTCTTTATCTAAAACTGGATATCCAAGTACACTTGGATCCTTTTCAAACACATCCAATCTCGTTCTTTTGTTATTCGTATAAATTATATCTGAAGAAGTTTTATTAATAAAAAGGTTTAACGGTAGTTTAAATTTACGAATGTAAGCTAAAGTTAAATCATGAGTATCCGGAATACGCATAGGACCTGCGTTAAAATATAATCCTGCGCTAAATGGTTCACGAATCGTATACACTCTGCCACCTATTCTGTTATTTGCTTCTATAATCGTTACCTCATGCCCAGCCTCTTTTAATAAAGATGCTGCAACTAATCCAGATATCCCTGCACCGGCAACTGTAATCCGTTTGGGTTTGGGGTTATTCGTTTTGGCAAGCCCTTCATGAACAATTTGAAGCATTTGTTCCATCGATAATGGATTCCCCATGCCAATTCCCCTTTTACGAAGGATTTTACTGAATTATATTCGTTTAACAGGATTCCTATGTTTCATTCAAGTAATTGAGCGGATACATTTTCAAATACTTGAATATCTTTTATAAAATGTAATAAAATAGATATGAAATTATAGAAGTAAGACGTATTATCTTACATAATAAAATTTATGAAATAGCGAGGAATTTTGAAATGAAAAAAGGTATTAACCGTGTTGTATTAGTAGGAACAGGAGCAGTTGGGTGTAGTTATGCTTACTGCATGATTAACCAAGCTGTAGCTGAAGAATTTGTTTTAGTGGATGTAAATGAAGCAAAAGCTGAAGGAGAAGCAATGGACTTAAGCCATGCCGTTCCTTTCGCACCAGCTCCAACAAAAGTTTGGAAAGGTAGTTATGAAGATTGTAAAGACGCAGATCTTGTTGTAATTACAGCTGGATTGCCACAAAAGCCAGGTGAAACACGTTTAGATTTAGTTGAGAAAAACGCTAAAATTTTCAAGCAAATTGTTCGTAGCATTATGGATAGCGGCTTTGACGGTATCTTCTTAATCGCAACAAACCCTGTAGATATTTTAACTTACGTAACTTGGAAAGAATCTGGATTACCGAAAGAACGCGTAATCGGTTCTGGTACAACTCTTGATTCTGCTCGTTTCCGCTATATGTTAGGTGAGTACTTCGATATTGGACCTCATAACATTCACGCTTATATTATCGGAGAGCACGGTGATACAGAACTTCCGGTGTGGAGTCACGTATCAATTGGTATTCAAAAACTACAAACGCTTCTTGAAAAAGACAACACATATAACCAAAAAGATTTAGATGATATTTTCGTAAACGTTCGTGATGCAGCTTATCACATTATTGAACGAAAAGGTGCTACATACTACGGCATCGGCATGTCACTTTTACGTGTTACGAAAGCAATCTTAAGCAATGAAAACAGCGTATTAACTGTATCAGCATATCTTGAAGGTCAATACGGCCAACAAGATGTTTATATCGGCGTACCTGCTGTTTTAAACCGCGGCGGTGTTCGGGAAATTTTAGAAGTTGAACTAAGTGAAGAGGAAGAATTAAAATTCGATCACTCTGTTCAAGTGTTGAAAGAAACAATGGCTCCTGTTCTTTAATCATATTTTCCAATCAAAAAAGCCATCCGATTTATATTGGATTGCTTTTTTATACTTTTATAGTTCCCCCTCAATTTAAACGGTAATATTATCTATAAAAAGGGGTGATTTCATGAATGATTCTTTGACGATTGCAATCCTCTTGCTAGCTGTAGCATCCTTAATACTTTTCCTCTTCTTAATCATCAGAACGCTATTTCCAACTAAAAAATATGATAAGAATCTCGGATTGATTCTAATTATTTTAAGCTTGTTAGCAATACCGATAAGTATCTTCCTTGTAGGAGGATGGGCTGGTATGGGAGTTAGTGTAATCGCAGTCTTTATTTTTGCTGCTGTTATTATAGCTTTAATTGCAAATACCTTCATTAAACTACCTCCTCCAAAGAAAAAATAATAAATGACCGATGTTTTCATCAAGAGAAAACATCGGTCATTTTCTATCACTTATTATCTTTAATCGGTTCATCATTATTTACATCAAGTACATCTAATAAAAAGATAAAGATTGGAATCCCAATAATAAGCCCCCATATTCCGAGGAAATGCTCTGAAAAGATAAGAATCATAAATGTATAAAAAACAGGTAAATTCGTTTTTGCAGACATAAATTTTGGATTTAATAAATAACTTTCAAGAGCGTGGATTACTGTAATGAACACTAGTATGTAAACAACATACACAACCCCGCCGACGTTATAGGCAATGATACAAAGTGGAAACAAGGAAATAATAACACCAGCAACCGGAATCAAACCGAGTAGAAAGACCATGACAGCCAATACAAGAAGCTGTGGAAATCCTAAAATGACAAGTGCAATTACAGTGAGTACACAATTTACAACCGCAATTAAAAACTGTGCTTCAATCACTTTTCCGAACGATCTTGCAAACCTTTCACCGAAATATGCAATCTCCTCATAAAAAATTTTCAGCTTACTATCTTTAAATTTCGAAGTAAATGCTATAATGCGTTCTTTTTCTAATAGGAAAAATAAGCTTAAAATAAGAGAAAGTAGTATTTGTAAACTGACTTTTCCTATGTTTGCTATCGATTGATAAATGACATCTACACCTTGTTCGATATATTTCGATACTTCCATTCCATTAATTATCGAAAGTGCATATTTAATTATCTCGTTATCAGGTGGGTTTTGAAAAAACAATTTAAATTGATAAATTAATTGTGAAATTTGTATCGTTAGTACAGGCAAATATTTATATAGTGTAGTTACAATAAACGTCACTAACACAATATATAAACCAGCAATAACCACTTTCCTATTTACTTTCAATTTTTTTGAAATAAACTTTTGAAATCGATCCATCAAAAACGTGAGAATAAACGTAATTAATATTAAATTAATCATACTTTTTAATCCATACAATACAAGCACTAATATTATTAAAACGAGAAACCGTTGAAACCCTCTGCTTCGAAAGAAATTTTTCACTTCATTCATTAAGAATTAACCTCCCCCTTCAATGGATGGAAATTGGATATATTACATTTTATGAACTTCTATAGACAATCTTTCTTACTAATTGGAAAGAATCCTTTTTTTCTTTTTTATTGTCGGATTTTTTTATCTAATACTTTTCTAAAAACTACTTTATCAACTCTATATTTTAGGAGATCGTCTATTTTTAGATTGCTGTTCATACGCATATCCAATATTAAAAAGTTCTTTTTCACCAAACTGTTTCCCAACAAACACTACACCTACCGGCTGACCATCAGAATCATATCCTGCCGGCACTGCTAATTCTGGATAACCAGCCACAGCTGATAGAAGAACTTCATCGTTATTAATCATCACAAGAGCATCCAAACCTTTTTCTACTAAATACCTATCTAGCTCTTTTCTTGCATTTTCTTGACTCGTTTGAACTATTTTTTCAAACTCATCTTTCGTTATAGCAGATTTCTCAGAACCCTCAATTAATGTTTGTCCATACTTTATTCGTCGTTTACTATCCTTTTTATTAAACGCTATAATCTCTTCTAACGATTTTACTGGCACATTTTTTTGCCGTGAAAGATAATCGTTAACATTATGCTTGAACTCATATTCTAATGTTTGCAGATTATCTACACCCTCGCTGTTTAACTGAACATCATCAGTCAATCTTGCACCTGCATCTTCAAGGTCCTTTCTAATCTTTTTCGCTACTGCTTTTCTAATTTCATCTTGTTGTTCTATAGAAAAAAGAATCCCTATCTTTTTCCCTTTTAATCCATCTATCGATAACTCCTTCGTATAATCCATTCTATCTCTATCTTTCATTTTTTCTATCATAGCATCTTTTCCATCATAACCTACCATTGAATTAAATAGCGTTGCTGCATCTTTGACCGTTCTTGCCATTGGCCCTGCTGTATCAAGTGTTTCAGCTAACGGGATAATTCCTGTTCTGCTAACCATACCTAAAGACGGACGTAACCCAACTACTGATTGTTGCGTTGCCGGTGCTACTATGGATCCCGTCGTTTCCGTCCCGATTGCAAGCGGTGCAAAATCAGCTGCAACCACTGTAGCAGATCCTGAACTCGATCCTGATGTATCAAATGTAATCGGGCCATATGGATTTAAATTTTGTCCTTTCTTCCCACTATATCCACTTGGCATTGTAAAAGATAAATAATTCGCCCACTCAGACATATTTGCTTTTCCTAAAACAAACGCCCCTTCTTCTTTCAACTTCTTCACAATCATCGCATCTTCATCTGCAATCCAATCTTTTAATACATAAGTTCCAGCACTTGTCGGCATAACATTCGCTGTTTGTACATTATCTTTTACGATGACAGGAATGCCGTATAAGTTCGATTTCTTATTTAAAAATCTCTCTTTATCTAACTGTCGTGCTTCCTCCATTGCATTAGGATTAATCTCTGTAACAGCATTTAATGATATTCCATTTTGATCATGTTCTTGTATTCTAAAAAGATAAATACTCGTTAATTCTTCATATGATAATTTCCCATCATCAACCATTTTTTGAAGCTCATCCACAGTCGCATTTACAACTTCTTTTTCTTTTATCTTTATATTATCTATGTCGATCCCTTTAAGCTGATTATGTATCGGTTTTAACACTCTGTCTTTATCATATACAATACGCTCAGGTTCCTTTGGAAAATAATTTTTATACACGTAATATCCTCCGGCACACACCAATAGAACAATACCTCCAGCGATAGACAACGTTATCTTTACCCATTTTTTCATGTTGCTTCCTCCACTCTAAAAGTTGCTCATTTATATAAAAAAGAGAGTTACCTTTTACTTAACTCTCTCCAATCAAAATGCTAAATGAAAAAATGAAAGATTTCAATCTAATTACTTTTTTTTTGCATTTGCTTTGCTAACAATTCCTTCACCTGATTATATGTTAACCCTGAATTTTTATTTAAACGTTTCACTTCATCAACATCAGTACCGACAACTGTATATTTTTTCTCATCATTCATGTTCCCACTTCCTTTCTCACCAGATTATTTCTTATATTTCTTCCCTAAATGCACATAAATTAACACCAATACGAATAGGGAAGCTGGACTAAATTAAATAGACGAGACAGATGATATAGTATTCAATAACTAAAAGGAGTTCTGTTGCGTAAGAGGAATAGATAAAAATATGTCGAATTTATATACTTATTGAATTTAAGGACATGGAGGATGCATTTTGAAAACATATGAGTTTAAACATAACATTCCAACATTGGAAGAGTACAAATATTTGTGTGATTCTGTTGGATGGACTAATTATATGAATTTTGAAGTAGCGGATACTTCACTGAAGCATTCTATTCACTGCATCACGGTCAAAGATAATGAAAAAATTGTGGGCATGGGGAGAATTGTTGGTGATGGATCTATCTATTTCTATATTCAAGATATAGTGGTTCATCCGGATTATCAGAAACATGGTATTGGGAAAGAAATAATGCATCTTTTGGTTGCATACTTAAATGAGACTGCCCCTGATAAGGCGTTTGTCGGTTTATTTGCATCACAAGGTAAAGAATCGTTCTATGAAAAATTTGATTTTAAAAATTACTCACCAAACATGACGGGGATGTTTACTGTCATTTCAAAAACATGATAGATTTTTAATTGTAGGGAAAACTTCGATTCATATGAAAGAAATTATTCTTGCAGTAACCTTTTCCACAATCGCATTTAAACATTACATACGAAAGGAGAGTACATATATAGCTATATATGTACTCTCCTTTCATTTATTTAACTCTGTATATATTAAATTTCTTAATAAAATTTCACTACATCTTCAGTAGGTAAGAATGTTCTTTCCCCTGGTTGTTCATTTGGCTCACCAAATGGCATTTGTCCTACTAAACTCCACTCCGCTGGAATATTCCATGTTTCTTTCACTTCAGCATCTACGATTGGATTGTAATGTTGTAATGATGCGCCAATTCCTTCAGCTGATAATAACATCCATACAGTATGTTGTAACATTGCATTACCTTGATGAGACCAGAATGGGAATTGATCTTTATATAACGGTGCATTTTCTTGCATTTTTTCTACAGTTGCTTGATCTTCAAAGAATAGAACTGTTCCTACACCTGCATGGAAGCCTTTTAGTCTTTCTACTGTTGCTTCAAAATTTTCTGCTGGCACGCGTGATCTAAGTGTTTCTTTTACGATATCCCAAAACTTTTCATGCTCTCCATCCATTAATACGACCATACGGCCACTTTGCATATTGAAAGAAGTTGGTGCGTGTAAAGCTGTTTTTAATACTTCTTCAATTCTTTCTTTTGTAATTGTAGCGTTTTTTGTTACTTTACGAATTGAACGACGGTTCACGATTGCTTCTTTTAAGTTTGTTGTAGTTGCTGACATTTTAATTCCTCCAAATATATGTTTTATTATTTTTATTTAAACAAATCAATTTGAGTCTTTCATGCAAGACGAATTAGCAATATCCATCCGCCTTACATTGCATACCTTCAAATGAATTTGTTTTATCCTTTTCGATTTCTTTATCAATTACTCTTTCTAGCGTTTCTTTACTAGCAAGTCCTTGAATGACTTCATCTCCAATCATTACAGTTGGTACCGCCATAATATTCGCTTCATCATATGCATGTTGAATCGCTTCTTGATGTTTTTCTTTATATTTACGAGTTACTAAAGCATCTTTAAATTCTGCTTCAGGAAGCCCTACTTCTACCGCTAATTTCGTTAATACATCAATATCTTCAATGTTTTGCTCTTCTTGGAAAAACGCAGTAAATACTCGGTGATGATACTCATTTCCAAGTCCACGCTCTTTCGCAAATTGGCACCCTTCAAAAGCTAAATGTGTATATGGATGCGGAGAAACACGTGGCAGACGCATTTCAACCCCTAATTTTTTTGCAGTAGGAAGAATGAAAGAATCCCATGAACCTAACTTATCTGGCTCGTTCCAAGGATCTATTTTAGAATATGGACTTGGACGCAATTCAAATGGCATCCATTCGATTTCTACATCTTTCTCTTTCGCTACTTCATCTAATGGACCTTTTGCTAAAAAGCAAAACGGGCATATAAAATCTGAGTATACTTTCATTTTCACAGTCATATTATTTGCACCTTACCTTCTTTTTATTTTCAGATGTAACCGAAACGGTTACAATTTTGAGAAAAAAATATGCATTCCCTTTGAGAGACTTGCAATTATCATATTATGCATTCATTTTTTGTTGTAAAGATTCAAATAACTGCCCCATCGTAATATTTCTCAACACTTCTTCCATCGCAGATTGCGCCTGAACTAAAATAACCTCTAAAACAGCTTGAATATTCGCCCCAATTGGACAGTCTGGATTCGGTTTTTCATGAATGTGAAATAGTTTGTCTTCTTCCACTACATTCACTGCATGATACACATCTAATAATGTGATTTCATGTAAATCCTTTAATAATCCCGCGCCACCCGGACCGCGTTTGACGTATACAAACTCAGCTTGTTTCAAGTAAGACGTTATTTTTCGAATTACTACCGGATTTGTATTTACACTTTCGGCCATATAGTCCGAAGTACAAACTGAAGATGGATTGTTTTTCAAAATAGATAAAATATGAACAGCTATAGAAAAGCGGCTACTAATTTTCATTGTGATTACCACCTCGATGTAATCATTATAGTTACAACTAGAGTATAAGTCAATCCTTTTTACAAATTTTTTAAAGCAAATAAAAAAGTGCCCCATTACAATATATGAGACACCTCTTCTTATTCTGCAAACAAGTCTTGAAATTCTTCAATAAATAGCTGCACAGCGATTGAAGAATCCTTTAATGAAGGAACAGCTAAAGCAATTTCTCTCCATACTTGTGGTTCCAATTCTCTCGTTTGTATATTCTTTGGTAAACTCGTTAAAGATAACTCAGCCAAAATTGCGATTCCTAATCCTTCTTGAATCATATTTAAAGCTGTTGTAACTGTGGAAATTATATATTCAGCCCGAAGTGGTACGTTCGCTTGTTTAAACATATCGATAATGGGTGGTTCGTACCCACCCTTACATAATATGATCGGTTCATTCTCTAAATCACCTATTGTAATAGAATCGTTCTTACAAAGAGGATGATCCTCTCTTAAGACAACAACCATTTTCCCCTTCGTTAAGGGCACGATCTCCATATCTTTATTAGGCAAGATAACAATTCCTATATCAACAACCCTCGATACTAACCAATCTTCAACTTCTTTAATCGTGCCTTCACAAAGAACGACTTCTAAGTTCGGATACTTCTCCTTAAAAAGATTTATCATTTTGGGTAAGAAATGTGCAGAAGCACTCGGAAAACTCCCAATTCGAATCGTCCCAACTTCGTGCCCTTTCTCCATCGCTACTTCTTGTTCAATCTTCTCAACGCCGTTTAAGATTTCTCTAATATGTACAAGAATTCTATTTCCAACATCCGTAACGATTAGCCCTTTTCGTTTATCGCGTATAAGAATGGTAACTCCTAACTCTGACTCAATGCTTGAAATCGCATGACTTACAGCTGGCTGTGTCATATTTAACATCCCAGCAGCCTTCGTAAAACTCCCTAATTCAACCGTTTTAATTAAAACTTGAAGTTGTGTAATGGTCATAACTAATCACTTATACTCCTTATAAAAAAGATTCATTTTATTTATCATAGTCGATATCATATCATAGTGAAATGGAATACAACAAGGAGGGATTACAGTGACACAGCTTTCTCGAACTAAGACGGCCATAATCCTTACATTTCTCGTTATTATGTGGGGAATTAATTGGCCGTTATCAAAATTCGCTCTGCATTACACACCACCCGTACTCTTTGCAGGGATTAGAACATTAATAGGAGGATTTATCTTACTTACTTTCGCATTACCGAGATACAAACAATTAAATTTAAAGGAAACTTGGCATTTATACTTTATTTCATCTTTACTCAATATTATTTTGTTTTACGGACTACAAACTGTCGGACTTCAGTATATGCCCGCCGGACTCTTCTCCGCAATCGTATTTCTCCAACCTGTCTTACTCGGCATTTTCTCATGGATTTGGCTTGAAGAATCTATGTACGGCTTGAAAATTTTCGGACTTATTCTTGGATTTATTGGTGTTGGGGTTATTAGCTCTAGTAGTTTAACTGGACATATTTCTATTATCGGTGTACTACTTGCTTTAGGGTGCGCTATCGGCTGGGCACTCGGCACAGTATTTATTAAGAAAACTGGACACCGCGTTAATGCCATTTGGATGGTAACACTTCAGCTTATTATTGGCGGACTTTGCTTAATCGGATTTGGTTCAGAATTTGAGAGCTGGTCTAGCATCGCTTGGAGTATACCATTTGTAAGTGTACTACTATTCATCTCGTTCTTTGTTATTGCAATGGGATGGCTCGCTTACTTTACACTTGTAGGAGCTGGTGAGGCAAGTAAAGTTGGGGCTTATACGTTCCTTATCCCACTGATTGCTATTATTGTAAGCTCTATTTTCTTACATGAGGCCATTACAATTAGCTTATTCATCGGACTTTTATTTATTGTGGTGAGTATTTGTTTTGTAAATATAAAGCCGAAAACACTTGCTGTAAGGCAGCAAGTTGAAGTGAAATAAATAGATATGAGAAAGAGTCTACCACTTGTAGGCTCTTTCTTTTTTACCATTTTATGAGTACAGTCACTTAACATCTTAGCAAAAGGAAAATTTTTCTTTTTTATTGTATGATGGTAATAAAGTAGAAAATATTATCTCTTATACATATGGATGGACTAACAATTCTAATCATAAGGGGGAATTATATGGTTTTACAGTATAAAGAATTTGGAGATTCAAGCTCTCCACTTATGGTTTTTATTCATGGGGGCGGAGTCAGTGGATGGATGTGGGACAAACAAATTAAACATTTCACTAACTTTCACTGCCTTGTTCCTGATTTACCCGAGCAAGGGGAAAATAGTAGTAAGGATCATTTTTCAATACACTTTAGTGCTGAAAAAATCATTGAATTAGTTGAAGAAAAAGGACAAGGCAAAACTGTTATAGTAATCGGTTTTTCGTTAGGTGCTCAAGTATTAATTACAATGCTCAGCATGAAACCAAACTTAATTCAATACGCTATGATAAATAGCGCATTAGTTAAACCAATTCCTTTCGCTAAAACATTAATAAGATCCCTTGGCTTAACCTATCCACTTATAAAGAGTAAGACGTTTTCCAAAATACAAGCAAAATCAATGTACATAGATGAAACACAATTTGATAACTATTATCATGAAAGTTGTCAAATAAGTAAAAATACATTTGTGAGGATATTAGAAGAAAATATGTCGTTTACAATACCAAAAGGTTTCGAGAATGCTAGTAGCAATATATTAGTAACTGTTGGAGAAAACGAAAAAAGAATCATGAAAGACTCGATGACTGCAATCCTTGAAAGCAATCCTACTTGCACAGGTATTATCATTCCTAAAATCGGTCATGGAATCCCTTTAGCAAATCCCAAACTATTTAATAATTTAATTGAAAACTGGCTTAAGCATGATAACCTACCAGAAGAAGTAATGACAGTCAATTGAGTTCCTTATCTTAATAAACCATGTTGTATTTGTAGCTCTAATCCCCCTCGAAGCTGCTTAATCTCAAAATTTTATTAACAAAGGTCTCATTACTTTCAATGAGACCTTTCAATGTTCCCTACTTTTTACGACGTACTACAAAAACACACGTACCTATGGAAGATACAATCGCTAAAACTGATAAGACAATTGCTATTGTTTGCATATTACTTGTACCTTCATTTTTTTCCACACTAGATACTTCACCATGTTCTCCTGTTAATGATGTACCTTTTGCAATCGTAGTAAGTGAATGGGGCTTCTCAGCTTTCTCATCGCCTGTCCATTCAACAATTTCTCCATCTTTATATTGTTGATATGCATTCCAAGCTATTTGTTGCTCTTTATCTGGATTTTTAGCAACGAAAGTAAATCGTTGGAACTGACCAGGTAAAATCCCATCCCCTGTTGCTTCCCATATTACAGTTTTAACTTTTCCAGCTGCATCTTTTTGTTCTTCCACTTTCCACCCTGGCACTGGCTCGTACTGTTGAAACTCGACTCCAGACGGTATTTTCAGTGTGACTTTTGTTGTTGCCATATTCTTTTCAACAGGTACCTTTATCGTATAAGTCTCCCAAGAGCTAACGTCAGAAGTTGCTGGTTTCACAGTTACGTGAGCACTAACAGGTAACGAAAAAATCCCCATTGCAATTATTGTTGCGATCATTGTTGTTCCTAATTTTTTTATACGTTTCATTTTCTATAAACTCCTTTTCATTTATAACGTCTTTTTTATCTGCCACCTACAATAAATTTATAATCCGTATCGAAACTATCAAGAGATTTTGTTAATCCGTGAACTTGTATATTCCAGTTTCCTGTCATGTTAATATACATACCTTCCGCTTCATATTCTCCCGGTGACACTGCCGAAACTTTAAATGAACCTTTGCCCATGTTCATATCTAAAGATTGAGTCGTCAATACAATTTGTTCCATATCAGTAACAGGCTGTCCATTCTCATCCTGCAAAGTAATATGAAATGTATTCTGTCCTACCTTATTAGGACTTACATGTAAAGTAAGTTCATATCCATTATCTAATTGTTTACTCTCTGTAAAAGGTCCCGTAGGAGGCATCGGCGGCGTTTGTACATTTGTCATAAACGCTACGATTACAAAAACGATAATTCCAATGATAAACTCTACTTTCACCGTAGCTCCTAACCTTTGCTGCGCTCGCATTCTCCCTTTCACATAATGAATAATTCCCAATATCCCCATACACACGAATAAAAGTATTTTTGCTAATAAGGCCAATCCATACTTCGTATCAAATAGGGAATGGATCGTGGGAATAAAAAATGTACTGTTAAAAAGACCCGTTAATAAAATCACAATGACAGCACCTGTTGCCCATGGCGAAAAACGCTTAATCGCATCCCAATACATAGTCCACTTGTCATCCTCTTTACGTAACAGAAGAACAATCGATGATAGCCCCCCCATCCATAACGAAGCTGCGAATAAATGCAGAAAGTCCATAACGACAGCAATTTCTTTAAACTTTAATCCATATGCATGACTATTGAAGGCTTTCATAACAAGTAAACCAATAAACAATAGTATTGGAATGCTCCATACTTTAAACGACGAAAGCTTCTCACGCTTCACTGCAAAATATGTAACAATCATAAGCGTACTAATAAGAGCCATTTGAGTGATCCATACATAACCAAAAACAGATAGCTGTAATGTTTCTTTTAATAATATAGGATCAAATGCTTCTAACCATGAAACATCAGCATTTATTTTCGCCTGCAATGGTAGATTGAATAGTAAACTAATAAATATCCCAAATAATGATATCCATATTATTTTCTTACTCCTCGACTGAACTTGACTTGCACTTCCTTTATAAAGGATAAGGTTAAATAATAGAACACCGATAAATAGAGAAAAACTTGTATATAAAATTCCGCGTTCCATAATCAGATCGATTTGGGGAACATAGCCCATCTCTTCTACTTTTATATCATCTGTTCCCGCTTCTGCTGATCCAATACGGAATGGAATAACTCCTTGAATTGGATGTCCATCAGCTGAAATAGCCTTCCACTGAATAGAGTAAAGACCATTTTTGAGATTCTCTTTTAACCCAGCTTCTAATATTTTTTTGTTTTTCTTATCAATATGTGCATCTTTTAAATCTACTCTTTTACCTGAGGTATCTCTTACGAACAATGTATTAAAACTTGAAACTTGTATGTCCTCATCGAATTCAATTTTCACAACAGATGGTGCTTTCTTTAACGTTTCATTTTCAGCAGGATTTGATTTCACAACATACGCATGAGCGGATGCGCTTTTTGGTATCAATATGATCAACACGCACGCAATTAATAGCCATGCCCCTAACCTTCGTATTACTTTCACAATCATTTCACTTCTTTCTTTTTCGTCACTACACTTTCATTACTTTTTACTTCCCAAGTTTTATTTCTTGATAAAATATTAACCTGATTAAGTATAAGGATTTATTTAGTATCACTCTCTATTTATTCCTCACCTCTACGCTTCTAATATAATAGTAGCTACCTTCATAGATATTACTAATATTTTTAAAGTTAATTATCATTATAGCATAAAATATATTTATGTAAGTTCCCTAAGAAGAAAAGTTATCGTGAATCATTTGTGAAGAAAATGTGAAATACATAAAGTGAAACTTTAATCAATGGGACTTTTACGGGCATTCGATCTCCCACCTAACTCCCTCGCATTCTCCGACTTTTGAAGCGGGAATCTTATTGCCAACAAATAGCGGGATAAATAAAAAAGGTATTACGTTATTACGCAACACCCTTTCTCCATAATACACTTCCTTTACTTCTCTTCCGGATAATCACAATAATTAATGATCGTGCCCTCTGTATCCGCTAGGTTAAGATAAATTAATCTTCTACCATGCTTATTCATTCGAAGTGTATGCTCTTCCATTCAAATACCTTGTTCTTTAAATATGTTGTGTTTCAACACATTCTTTCCCTATTTTTAAATTTCATTTTCTTTTTTAGGGTTCATTTCAATTATTTTTAACAGCTGTTGTACCCTTTTATCATATGTATGTTCGATTAGCGTTCTCTTCAGCCCTTCCATCGCAATTTTCTTTCTTTGTGCCGGGTTCGATAAATATCTTTCAGCTTTCTCTATAAAATCAACCGCTGAGGTAAATGTCTCAATTTGTACCCCTGGAATATAACACTTTTCTAAATCTGAACGAATATCCGTCATTTGAAAAGAACCTGTACTAGCTATTTCGAATGTACGATTATTAATAGAACAAGCATTTACTTTTACTCTATTTCTATTAAATGTTAAATCCTCTATCGAGCGATGTATATTCATGTTAATTTTACTTTTTTTGTAATATCCTATACTGTTTTCGTAAACCAAAAATGGTAAAAGTAAAATTTTATCTTTCAATAACTCATAACTTTTTAGTCTATCCCAATTACAACCTATAATTAGAGTGTTTTTAGTCACTAAGTACTCTGCAATTGAATCAATAAATGCGAGCCGATTATCAAAAGCAGTCCCTATGAAACTAATATCAAATATGTATTCCTCTTCCCTAAGTATCGGCGTATATACAGGAGGTTCTGCTGCTAAAGGCAAATAATATACATTATCACAACCTAAATCTTTATAAAAATCAATACATCCTGTATCTTGCGTAAACACATAATCATAATCAAGCACTAAGTTTTTCGTCACATCTGTAAAGTAAGGGTCATCTGTAAGCCAGAGTGCAGTTTTAAAGTTGTATTGTTTTAAATCTTGAATTCCCTTAATTATCCCTTCTTCAAAACCATGAAATACAATAATGAGTGCCGGTTTTATCTTTAAAGCCGTTTTCACCAAGTTTTCGTATGTTACCATCGTTACATTACGAATTGCCTTTTTCAAACTATTATATATAGATTCCTCTAGCGCCGGAAAATAGACAGGAACACTAGATGTAACAAATAATACGTTAAAATTTTCAGCACTATTTGAAATCTCCACAGATAACCACTCTCCAATACATGAAATTCACAATTTATATTATATGTATTGCATAAAATATATAGTTGGTTATAAAGCACTCTTTTTCTTTCATATATTACTGTGCAAAATGAGGATTGCTTACCCTATAGTCGGCTCCATTTGCTCGCAAATACTAAAAAAAATCATGCCCACTCCTACAGGATAGTGGATAGCTTCTCATAATATATATTCAACATTCCGAAATACTTTCGTCGAAATATTGAAAAGTATACAAATAAAAAGGCGTTACATTAGTACGTAACACCTTTCACAAAAATACACTTCCTTTATTTCACTTCCGGATAATCACAATATTCAATAATCGTCCCTTCCGTATCTGCTGGGTTAAGGTAAATTAATCGTCTACCATGCTTATTGATGCGAAGCGTATGTTCTAACGTTCGAATCCCTTGTTCCTTTAATTCTTCTAAAGCTACATCTAAATCGTCTACACGATACGCAACATGATGGACACCTTTCCCTTTTTGCTTTATAAATCGTGCTATTGGAGAAGTTGTATTATTCGTTGGCGCAAGTAATTCGATTCTATCACCATCAACTTCAAGAATAGCTACTTCGCTTTCAACACCAGGTGCTTCACTTACGTATCGATCTATTAAAGTTCCTGATAAAACCTTTTCATAAAAATGTATCGTACTATCTATATCACGAACTGCGATCCCGATATGGTCAATTGTTTTTTTCATTTTATTTCCCCTACTACTTTATTTTTTCTATTCTTATCAATAGTAACAAAAAAAGTTATAGAATCAAATTCTATAACTTTTTTTGTTTAACTTATTTTCTTATTTGCATCAGCTGCTGGTTGCACTCCATTTTTCGTTTTTACAACGCTAATACCATAGCCGATAAATCCACCGATAATCGCTGGGAAGATCCAGCCTAATCCTACTTCCTGCATCGGAAGGAATTTAGTGAACACTTGGCTTACTACTTCAATGTTAACTCCAGCTGCACTTAATCCATCGAATAAGCTGATGATAAATGTTACGATTAAGCTCACTTGATAAACTTCAGCTCTACCTTTGAATAACGAGTGGAAGAATGTTAAGAAAATCAGCACGATTGCTAGTGGATAAATTGCTGTTAATACTGGCACAGAAACTGCAATTAATTGCGTTAATCCAACATTTGCAACAATTGCACTAAATACACATAGCGTGATTGCGATTGCTTTGTAAGGAACATTTGGGAATAACTTATGGAAAAATGAAGAACACGCTGATACAAGTCCCACACTTGTTGTTAAACAAGCAACTGTAATCATTAACCCTAATAATACTCCGCCATATGATCCGAAATAGTAGTTAGAAACTTTCGCTAATACTTCTCCGCCGTTTTCTAAATGTCCAAGCTTCGCAACGCTTGAAGCTCCCATATAAGAAAGAGCTGTATAAATAATTGCTAAAATAGATGCAGCAATCAGTGTTGCTTTTGCACAAACAACCATAATTTGTGTTTTCGTTTTCGCACCTTTTTCTTTAATTGCATTAATAATGATGATCCCAAATACGAACGATGCAAGCGTGTCCATTGTTAAGTATCCTTCTTGGAATCCTTTGAAAAATGCATGTGATGTATACCCTTCAACTGGTGCTTGCATTTCTCCAATCGGATGAATAAAAGCAACAATTACTAAAATACCGATGAATGTTAATTTAATTGGTGTTAAGATTTTCCCAACAATATCGACAATTTTCGCAGGATTTAGCGAAAAAAAACAAGTAATACTAAAGAATATAATTGTAAAAAGAATTAACGGTGTAGAACCTAATCCCTCTGGCATAAACGGCTTAAGACCAATTTCATAAGAAACATTTCCCGTTCTTGGTATTGCAAATAACGGACCGATTGCTAAGTATAAAACTGTTGTAAATACAATCCCAAACACTGGGTGAGCACGACTTGCTAATGACTGTAAATCATCTTTACCTGAAAAACCAAATGCCAATACACCTAGTAATGGTAAACCTACTCCTGTTACTAAAAATCCAGCGTTAGCAATCCATACATTCTCTCCTGCCGATTGACCAAGCATCGCTGGGAATATTAAATTTCCTGCTCCAAAAAATAGTGCAAATAACATTAATCCGATAACTACTATGAACGAAAACGGTACTTTATTCGCCATAATATAACCCCCATTCAAATTTCCTTATTTCATTTTCCAATTTTAACTAATTGAATTTTCTGAATATTTAATTTAAGTATCAACTATTCTTGAACTCATTATAGTTTGATATATAATATTTTGCAATACTATTTTCGAACTTTTCTTTTATTTTATAAATATACATTTTTTTACACGAAAAATAGACTAAAAAACCAACATGGTCATCCATGTTGGTTTTTACATTTACTATCATTAATTAAAATTTCGCCGCTACTTTCTTAACGTTCTCTAAACCTTCTTCAACAATTTGCTGTGAGCGATCTGGATATTGATTGTGTCCTTCAATTACAACTGTCTCTGGATTGGCAATTCCCCAGAACCCAAGTACGTTTGTAACGTAATTAACAGCCATTTCCATAGGAGCCATTTGTTCAGAAGAGTAATCTGAACCACGAGCGCCTAATACAACTACTTTCTTATCACCAACTAAACCTTCTGGACCGTTCGCTGTATATTTAAACGTTTTTCCGGCTTGAGAAAGGTATGAAATATATGTGATTAATGGTGCGGGTACTGTGAAGTTCCATAATGGGAACGCAAATACAACTTTATCAGCTTCTAAAAACTGATTTAAATATTGATCTACTGTTGCTACAGCCTTCTCTTCTTCAGCTGTTAACTCCATTCCTTGACTACGTTTATATCCACCTGAAATTGCGATATTTCCGTAATACGGAAGATCTAATGCAAATAAATCTAACTCCGTAATTTCTGTATTTGGGTTCGCTTCTTTATAAGCACTTACAAATGTTTCATACATTTTCGAACTAATTGCTTGCTCCGCTGGACGATCGTTTGCTTTTACAAATAATACTTTTGACATTGTTTTATTCCCCTCTACTTTTGTATTTTCTTCTTTTTTACCAAACAATGAGCTAAATAATCCCATTTTCTTCACCTAAACTTTCTTATCATATTCATTATTCATCATCATAAAAATTCTTATTCTAATAAAAAGTTCCAATTGATACCTTAACCTGAGCAAATTAAAACTTTTTGTTATTTAATTACCTTATGTAAGTGATTGTAATATATCCACTTACTTTAGTCAAGTAACTTTTTAAAAAGAAGAAAATCTCGAATTAAAAATATTTAATAAAGATATTTCCTCAGTCAAAATGATTAATTCAAAAACACATAAGTAAAATACCTTGTATAATATGACTAAAGAGGGAAATTCATCTATAGAGAGGATTAATTAATGAGTACTTTAGAAAAGATTCAAACCTTTATCATTCTTGCAGCTGTTATATTCGGGGTTATATTAGGACAATTTAATATGGTACATATGTATTCGGAAAAATTTATTGTCCCCTTCTTATTTTTAATGCTTTATGGATTATTCCTTAGCATTCCATTAAAGGATATAAAAAATGGATTCCGCAACTTAAAATTCGCTGGAACAAGCCTAGGTATTAACTTTATATGGACACCTCTTCTCGCTTGGGGATTAGGCGCATTATTTCTTTCAGATCACCCAGCACTTTGGGTTGGCTTTATTATGTTAATGGTTACTCCGTGTACAGACTGGTATTTAATTTTCACAGAGATCGCAAAAGGTAACGTCGCATTATCTACATCAATTCTACCGGTAAATTTAATTTTACAAGTATTATTGCTGCCAATTTATTTGTTTTTATTTGCTGGTGTAATGAAAACTGTAGCGGTTTCTGTTTTAGTAGAAAGTATTGTTATCGTAATCTTCTTACCATTTTTACTTGCGCACGCTACAAAATTCATTATGCATAAAATGAAAAAAGTTGAAACACTTGAGAATAAACTCATTCCATTTTTCAGCTCTTCCCAAATTGTATTTTTAAGTTTAGCAATAGTAGCGATGTTCGCCTCACAAGGTAAGTACTTATTACAAAATATGAATGTTGTTTTATTGTTACTTATACCAGTATTACTGTTCTTCATGATTAACTTTATACTAGGACAGTTTGTAGGACGTATGATGCATTTATCCTATGAAGACACTGCCAGCCTCAGCTTAACAACATTAGCGAGAAACTCGCCTGTTGCACTCGCTATTGCTGTAACAGCTTTTCCAGACGAGCCTCTTATTGCACTTGCACTCGTTATTGGGCCGTTAATTGAGTTGCCCGTTCTGACTTGTGTTTCACAAGTGTTATTGCTTATCAAGAAAAAGCAGCAATACACATAAAAAAGCGTCCTACTTTGGGACGTTTTTTTTGTCGAGAAATTATAGAAGTAACGATAATTATCGGCTTTAAGGATTTTATACGTTATAGAAAATTAATTTATCGTTACATTAACAAAGTCTTTCTAATTAAACATTATAGGAAAAGTAAATATAACGAAAGCTGCCCAAAGTCCGTAGATTGGCAAATACTTCGTAACAGCATCTTGGATAGCTGTCGGTCCTGATTTATTTTGTAGAAAACGCATATAGGAAAACATAATCCAAATGAGATTCGCCCAAATCAGTATGTTTACGCCTAAAACAGCAAGTCTATTAGGTGTAATCCCGAAAGAAGAAAGTCTGAATACGATAGCTGACAAAGCGACAGTGTCAATAATAAGCGCCAGAACAATTAAGGCAAAATTTATATAATCTGAAATGCTCTTTTTCTCATCTGAATCACTCTCAACGATAGAAAATATAGTAACAGCCAGTACACCAAGGAGTATTCCGTTGAAGGCCATTAGGAAATTGCGGTCCAAGAACGGATTTTTCCCGACCCATATAACCGTTATAAGATAGATCAACAATGTGATCAGGACGAGAGGACTAAAAATTTTAGATATGTATGGTGTAATATTTTTAGCAAGTTTAAGATTCAATGATACTAAGTATGCAGCCACTACAGCGAGAGCGGCAGCTCCAAATAAAACAACATTACTAAAATAGAATTCTCCTATATCCAAGTCAACAAAGCTAAATAATCGCATAGTGAATACTGCTAGTATCATTCCGCTCACTGCCATGCTCGCGTAGAGAAGACAATATTCTAAATTAAATTTAATATAAGCTAATCTTGTACTGCCTTTTGAATATTCATTTCCCGTAAACGCAAGTCCCAATAAGACCCATAACAATATAGGAAGATGTAAATAAGCAAGGATACTGCTGTCTTTATAATTTAATGGCAACATATTAAGATACAACCCGGAAATCAGGAATAACGATGCAAGGAAATAAATAATACTTTTTTCCGGAGTATTATTGTAAACAAAATAGGCAGCGATAAAGGGAATTATACCAAAAGCCAGGTTAATTGGAGCAATTGCTTCCTGCTCGACAAAGTGGAAAATGATTCTAGTGCTTATCCCAGCTAGAATAGCTAACATGCCCATGAATAAGAAACCTTTTTGAAACAGCGATATTTTTTCTTTATTTGCCGTCTCCTTGAAATGCAATCTTTCATACCAAGTAGCTAGCACCTGAGAATCAGGGTTTTCATCCCATGCTTGTGAGAATGATTTTTTAAAAGCTTTCGGGTCTTTTCTATACATTCTCTCCAGCTCATGAGGCTTATCAATATTTTCAATAATAAAATTGTTAATTTCCATAGTTATACCTCCTCTAATTTTAAAAACAACGCTGTTACCTTTTCCATAAAAAGCACCTCACTTATTTATTCTGATTTTGATTTTATTATATATTTTATTGTTTTACAATAAAATTTTATTATTTTATATAATATTTTTGTTGTATATTTTCATTCCAAGCAAAAACAAAAAGCATTCCTCATTCAAAGAAATGCTCTATAACTTTTTATAAACATCGGTGTAAGCTACTTTCAGCTGTTCTCTTCATTGCTTGTTTTTATTTTCTAATTTCTTATTTTTCCTTTATATAAAAGAAATGATATAAACGTCCAATTTAACAACACCTTTTCAAACAATTATTTCAAATAAATTTTAGTGCTAGTATACAAAACTCTGTAATTATAAAATAAAAAAGCATGACATAAAATTGTCATGCTTTTTCTTTTATATCTATATTTTTAAACCTAATATAGAACATTTTACTCGGGAAAGAGCTTTTTCATTTGTTGAAACCACTTATGTCCTTATATAAAAAGCTCTTTACTAATAAGTAATGTAATTACTGCGTTTTTCAAATTAGTAAAGAACTTTTTATCCCGGCTCAATTTTTCGTAAGATGTCTTTATTACTTGATTGGAGGCTATTTTTGCTTTGTTCATATCTCCTAATCAGCCATTTCCCAAAATTGAGATGCTACTTTGGAAATTCTTTGGTCTTTTAATTTTACTATTACAGGCTCTAACTGAAAATCAAATTGTTTCAATTCAAAAAGCGTTGTATGTTCTAAAAATGATGATGTGTAATCCATTCTTGGAATAACGGATAATCCTAGTCCTCTACTAACAAGTGCTACAACCATCCTTATATCTTTACACTCGATAATGATATTTGGCTTGACTTGATGTTCATCAAATACTTTGAAAAGGTCTTCATTGAAGGAGAGTCCTTCCATTGCTCCTAGCATAATGAATGGAAACTGGGCAATCTGTTCAATCGTCACATGCTGTGATGAAAACGATGCTGCCCAACTTGATGGAATAATCACAGCGGTTGGTTGTTTTTTTAATATTTTCATCGCATATTGTTCACTATTGCCCAATCGTAAAAGTAAGGCAACATCAATTTCTCTTTGTTCTAGTCTTTTTAATAATTCTTCTGAATTTCCAGTTACTATTTTTATTTTGACATTAGGGTATTGTGTTCTAAACGTACTAACATAGTCAATGAGCATATTCGAACATGTAGACGATACACCGATACTTACTGTTCCGCCTATACCTTGTTCAATTTCTTGAATTTGCTGCTTTACATCTTGAATTTGCATTAACATTTGATTGGCATATTGGTATAGTATTTCACCTGTTGCTGTAAGCTCCCATTTTTGACGATATCGATGAATTAAAGTTGTGCCAAGATCAGTTTCAAGCTTTTTTAATAATTGGCTAAGTGGGGGCTGCGCGATATGGAGCACTTCTGCTGCCTTAGAAATGCTTCCTTGTTTCACAATTTCTTTAAAGTAATATAATTGCCTGAAATCCATTGTATCTCTCCATCATATGTTTTTTGATATAATTAGTTTATCATATATATATTTTTCATATGTCGAATTTAGCGTTATATTTAATTCTATAGCTATAGTCTTTATATTGATAATATTAACTAGAAAGTGAGAGATACTATGAATCATTGGAGCAGAACCTTGAAGCGCATCATCTTATACGTGCTCGGGTTATTTTTTATGTCGATTGGCATTAGCATGTCGATTCAAGCAGGATTTGGTGTATCGCCTGTGTCATCATTAGCATATGCAAGTACGCTAACGATTGGTTTATCGGTTGGTGTGACAATGGCGCTTGCAAATGTTTTATACATTATTATTCAAGTGATATTAAGTAAACGAATGGAGTTAAATGAATTTGTGAGTCAATTCATTATTTCGTTTTTATTTGGTTTTTTCATGGATGCAACACTCTTCCTTGTACAACTTTTCCCTGCACCTGAAACTCTCCTTGCTCGAAGTGTATATTTAATTGTTAGTTTATTTGTTATAGCGGTCGGTTTAATGGGCTATACAACAGCGAAACTGCCATTAATGCCGTATGATGCGTTAACTTATGCAATTAGTGAAAAATTTAACTTAAAATTCGGTAAAGCAAAAATTTTGAGCGATTTAATAAACATTTGTGTGGCTGGTGCAATCTGTATAGTTTTCATTCAATCATTAGGCTCAATCGGAATCGGCACATTAATTGCCGCCTATTTTATCGGCAAAATTTTAGGGTGGATGATACCGTATTATCAACCACCTCTCCAACAATGGGTATTTAAAACAGAAAAGGCTGTCTAAGGAATCATAATAAAGTACAGGAAAAATAGATGAATCAAATTCCTCAGCCGAAATCAAATAATGAATTTTACACCTTACCAAGTGCCAGTCCACATTAGGAATGGCACTTCTTTATTATTGCCTTTTCTTTGACCTTCTATCACTTTGGTTAAATGATAAAACAAACATTGTATTAAAACTAACCTGCCGTTTAGTTAAAGAAGGATCTTTAAACAACTTTTTTATATTTCAAAAAACTTTATTGCTACTTAACACTATTTCATACCATCTTTTCAAACAATTATTTCAAATAAATTTTAGTGCTAGTATACAAAACTCTGTAATTATAAAATAAAAAAGCATGACATAAAATTGTCATGCTTTTTCTTTTCTATCTATATTTTCAAACCTAATACAGCACATTTTACTCGGGAAAGAGCTTTTTCATTTGTTAAAACCACTTAATTCTCAAACACAAAATTAATCTTATTATCTTTCCACTCTAACTTCGCATCAAACGTTTTCTCGCCTTTTTTAAAGCCTTTAATTAAATCGGTCTTCTCACCTTTTAATAGTTTCGTCATGTTTTTTTGCGAAATAGCTTTGCTTAAAATCTTCTTCGAGATGGTAAAGTCACATTGTGTTGTATTGTAGTTAGAACAACCGTAAAACGTCGACTTATCAATAACATCGCCATCGCATTTTTTACAGTTCCCGACCTTTTTACCTGTTGTAAATTTCGATCCTTTTCGTTCAATCGATTCAACATGTAATCCGGTGAAATCCCATTTCTCCGACATTTCTACCGCATCTTCAATAATTTTAGCTGATAGCTTTTTCGTTTGCTCCATAAATGTCGCTGGTGAAGCTGTACCTTCTCCAATTTCCGCAAGGCGTTGCTCCCATTTTGCTGTCATTTCTGGTGAAGCTAGTATTTTATCACCCATTGCTGTAATTAATACTTTCCCTTTATCGGTTGCATACACTTGGTTTTTCTGCACATCTATATATTTACGATCTTTCAGCATTGTAATAATACCTGCACGAGTTGCCTCAGTACCTAAACCTTCTGTTTTCTTTAATACTTTCTCAAGCTCTTCATTCTCTAAATACTTACCGGCTGTTTTCATTAACGTAATAAGTTGTCCTTCTGTATAACGCTTCGGTGGCTGTGTTTTTCCTTCTTTCACTTTCACCTTTACAACTTTTCCTTGTTCACCTTCAGCTACAATCGGAAGAATCGTTTCGTCATCTTTATCGTCTTGGAAAATAACTTTACGCCAACCTTCTTGTATTTGCTGTTTTCCTTTCGAAATGAACGCAGCACGTTCGTCTACAAGAGTTGTAATTGTTGTATAGTCAAAGATTGCTACTTCATAATGCGCCGCAATCAGCCTTCTTACGATCATATCGTAAATTTTCTTTTCATCACCTGATAGTTTGCTTGGATTTGTAACTTGCTCTGTCGGTATAATTGCGTAGTGATCTGTAACTTTCTTTTCATTCACATAACGCTTATTGTTCATAATCGATTCAATTGGTGCTGGCAATAAACCTTTATATTCATCAAACTGACTTAACTTCTGTAAAATATCAGGGAATGTCGCTGCTTCTCCTTGTGTAACATAGTTAGAATCCGAACGAGGATAAGAGACTATCCCTTTTTGATATAGTGCTTGTGTTATATCAAGCGTCTTTTTCGGTGAAAATTTAAAGGCTTTATTCGCTGTCGCTTGCAGTGCTGATAAATTAAATAAAAACGGCGGCTGAAACTCTTTACGCTCCGTTTTCATTTCTTTTACTACAGCCGGTTTATTTTGACAAAACGCTGCAATTTTATTTGCCAAATCAGGATCATTTAAGCGGGACTCATTATCTTTCTCCCATTTCCCCTCATACTTCTTTCCTTCTATATTAAAGGTTGCGAATACTTCCCAAAACGGCTCTGATTTAAAGTTTTCAATTTCCTTCTCACGCTTTACAATGAGTGCTAATGTTGGTGTTTGTACACGACCAGCGGAAAATACATCGTTCATTCCTTTTTTCTTTAGCAAAATACTAAAGACACGCGATGCATTCATACCAACGACCCAGTCGGCGCAAGATCTTGTATATGCTTCGTAATACGTATTAATCGTATCTGCTTCATCTAGTAAGTTTTTAAATCCTTGATAAATAGCTTGTTTCGTTAAAGATGAAATCCAAAGACGCTTCATTGGCTTTTGCACGTTGCAAAGATTAATAATGTTTCGTACGATCAATTCCCCTTCACGACCAGCATCGCCCGCGTGAATAATTTCTGTTACCTGAGGATTATGTAACAGCTGTTTCACAACGTTAAATTGCTTATATTTTGACTTTGTTACTTCAAATTGAAAACGTTCTGGAATCATTGGTAACGTATTAAGTGACCATTTTTTCCACTCTGCATGATAATGTTCTGGATTACATAACTGCGTCAAATGACCAATTGCCCATGTACAGTACGCTCCATTTGGAAATAACTCATTTGCTTCTACTTCTAAATACCCATCTTTCCGGCGATATTTAAACTGTGAAACAAGAGCCAAACCTTGATCTGGTTTCTCGGCGATAATTAATTTCATTTTATAACTCCCTATCTGTATTCCAGTGTTACTTTCATTGTCTATATGTTTAGAAGCGATGATAAAACAACAATCTTATTTATCATTCGCGGTTTGCCTCACAAATGTGAGACCTATAATATTATACGCTTATTCTTAAGAGCTTCACAATAGAAACTCATTATATAACAACCTCTTTCGCATACTCACAAACAAAAAAGACGTCCAAAAATCGAGCGTCCTTTCCATTCACTACTATTTGCTTTCATATATTCTATAAAATTTTAAATATAACAATTCGTTATGAAGCATCGTCTGCAAAGATAACCATCATTATTTGAAAATTATATTGAACTTACCTTTTTTTAATTGTGCAGATAATTTGCAGATATAAATAAGCATAAGTATTCTCCATTTGAACATATGATGAAATGAACGATAGGACAGGGAGGTATCATGATGCTTGCTTATACGTTAACTACCTTAACACTTTGTTGTATCTCGATTATTATTACATCATATATTTCTAAACGTAAGGGTACCCTAATGGAGTATATGGTATTTATTATGTCTTTTAGTATGAGTATCGGTTTAAGCATTGGTTTTTATTTAGGTATTCTATTTAAAGGAGAATTACTATATTCTACTTTGCTTGCTATTTTGATTAGTGGTTTTATTGGTTTTTTAGTCGGTCTACGTTTTCACCTGTATACTGCCTTAGAAGGAATGTTCTCTGGATTAATGGCAAGTATGATGGGAGCTATGATTACAGAAATGCTAAACGCTCAACAAGCTCATAGTATACTGTTCATTAGCCTCTTACTTACTATAACGATAACTATGTCATGTATGATTCAGCTTTTATCTGAAACCTTCTCTACTTATATCCATCGTGGGTTTCTATTATTGCTCTCAATTGGCGTAGTAATCATTGTTTCTGTATTTATAACATTCCCAGATTATGCTCCTCCACCTTCATCCGGACACAATCAACATATGCATTAACACTTGCAAACAAAATTAATAAAGCAGACGCTTTACAAGAGGCGAATATTTTAGGTATGCAAGATGCTTTCCTTGTAACGACTGTATTAGCAATTCTCGTATTTATTATGACGTTGTTTCTTAAGAAAAAATAACACTGTGACTTCTAAATAAGAAAAAATCAGCTGCAATGCTCTTCACAAAAAAAGGTAGGTTTGTGTATAATAAGAACTAATGTTCTTTCTAGAAAGACACTAAACCTGAATTACACTCATATATCAAAAAGAAGAGGATTGATATACTATGAAAATTGATAGACCAAAAATTTCACCAGAGTTATCTTCACGGAATTTTCAAGATATTTTTTATGAAGAAGATCCAACATTAGAAATGTGTGAAATTATAGACTCCACTTTCGAAAATGAATCTGTAGATAAAGTGCGCTTATATAATGCAGTGATAAAGAATTGTAAGTTCACTAATACAGACTTTAGCAATATTGATATCACAGATGTTTGTTTTGAAAACTGCGATTTATCAAATGTTAATTTAAGCAATTCTTCTGTTCACAGAGTTGAATTTAAAAATAGTAAATTAATTGGAGTTAACTTTACAGAATCTAGCTTAGGAAATGTTAAATTTGAGAATTCAATTTTGAATTTAGCGGCATTTGGAAATTCTAAACTAGAAAAAATTATATTTAATGAAACTTCATTAAATAATGCAGATTTCTTTGACTGTAAACTAAAAAAAGTTGAATTCCAATTATGTAGCCTTGACGAAGCTAATTTTGATCAAACATCACTGAAGGGGATAGATATTAGTTCTTCTAATTTTGATACACTTACAGTTTCAGTGAACGATTTAAGAGGATGTAAAGTATCAACATATCAAGCTGTTCAGTTCGCAACTCTATTAGGATTAATAATTAAAGATTAGTATTTCGAAGGTAGCACAGAACTCTATCCCGAATCATGGACTTTTTTAAGTGTCCACGATTCGAGGTGAAGTTCAAATACATTAGTGGTTACCTTTTTCTTATTATTTAACTACGGCCTGATTTCCCTTTATATGTTCATTATTTTCGCTCATAAACTCTTCGATTTCTTCAACTGATCTAATAATATCTGTTGACAAGTTTTCATACCCGTCTTTCGTTACAAGAATATCATCTTCAATACGAATACCAATTGATTCTTCCTCAATGTAAAGGCCAGGCTCTATCGTAATGACCATACCTGCTTCTAATACTCTATCTTTATACGTTCCTACATCATGCGTATCTAAACCTAGGAAGTGACTTACTCCATGATAATAGTATTTAGATAATTCCTCGTCTTCTTGAATTAAACCAATTGCTTTACACTCTTCTGCTAATACTTTTTTTGTATGCTCATTTAATGCAGCAAACTTTAATCCTGGCTTAATAAGTTCAGTTGTTTCTTTCAATGCTTTTAACACGATATTATATATTTGTTTTTGGCGACTCGAAAACGTTCCGCTAGCTGGGAATGTGTAACTAATATCAGCATTGTAATAGTCTTTTTGAGCACCTAAATCAAGCAGTACTAAATCACCATTTTGAATTTGTGCATCATTATCTTCATAATGAAGGACTGTAGCATTTTTACCACTCGCCAAAATTGTATTGAATGCATGATGTTTAATTCCAGATGATTTAAGCCTAAAATCAAAATGAGCTTCTAATTCATATTCCATCACATCTGCTTTTGCATGCTTCAGCACGTTATAAATACCCTCTTTAGTTACAGCAATCGCTTCTTTAATGATTTCAATTTCTTCTTCCGTTTTAAACACTCGTAATTCACAAATATGCGGATATACATTACCAATTAAAACGTGTGGATACTGTTCTCTTACATATTTAGCAAACTCTAACGTTTTCGTCTCAGTACCCTTCCACTCACGACGCTCTAAATCTAAATACAGATGCTTCACATTTTCTGTGAAAAGTGTATTTGCCATTGTCTTCTCAAAGCTTTCTATATATACAACTTTTTTTATGCCTGAAATTTGTTCTGCATCTTCTTTAGAAACTGTTTTACCGTCCCATTTTTCCATTACTGGATCTGATTTTTCAATGAAAAGAGTTTCTTCCACACTATTTCCAAACTTTTTCAACATGAAAATAATATTTGGCTCATCGATTCCCGTTAAATAGTAAAAATTTCGATTCGGCACAAATTTATAATGTGCATCGGCTGACATATGAGGTGCTTGCCCAGCAAATAAAATAGTAATAGATTCATCCGGTAATGTGTTTACTAATCGTTCTCTATTTTGAGCAAAAAATGTTGATTTCATAATAATCCCCCTAGCGTTCTATGTATAATTTTGAAACTAATTATCCAATATAATTCATTCTATTATTGTTATAATTTTTCGTCAATTAATAGTACTCATAGAGAAAAGAAAATCTTCATTACTAGGGCCCCTTCCACTCTAAATTATGCATACCACTCCACAATTTCTTGACATTTATTCCATATACTTAAAATCTCATATATATGGAAAGGAGTCTACAAAAGTGAAACATTATGTAGCAACAGGGTTAGCAATTACTTCTTTATTAATAATTACAGGATGTTCTAGCAATGCTGAAACAGCACCAGCTAAAAAAGAAACGGTGCAATCTCAGCCAAAAAATAAAGAAACAGCAACTACGATTCCGCAAAACTTCTATAAAGAAATTACATCTGGAAAAATCGAGCACATTCATGGAATTGGCTACGCGGGAAATATGCCTGGGGTTTCTATCGCAACTCACAGTGGTATAAAAGTTTATCAAAATGGTAAATGGTTTGAAACTACGACTGAGCTACATGATTACATGGGATTTCAGGCAACAAAGAATGGATTCGTTGCCAGCGGTCATCCTGAACCAGGTGCAAATTTAAAAAATCCTTTAGGGTTAATGAAAAGTTCTGATGGCGGTAATACCCTCGAAAAGCTAGCGTTTTATGGAGAATCTGATTTTCATAACCTTGCTGTCGGATATAATACGGAAGCAATTTATTTATACAATGAGCGTCCAAATTCTAAATTACAACAAGGTTTTTATTTCAGTACGAACAACGGACAAGATTGGAAAAATAGTAAATTAAACGGTCTTTCAAGTACAATTCATTCCTTTTCAGCACATCCAGATCAATCTAGTGTAGTCGCGGTAAGTGCTAAAGACGGTGTATATTTGTCTACAGATTATGGAAATACATTTGAACTATTTTCTAAACCAGTTGAATCGACCGCAGTTACATTAAGTAATGAAGACATTATCTATGCCTCTATTAATAAGCAAACTGAGCAACTAATTACGAAGAAATCAATTGCTACAAATGAAGAAACAAACTTACAGATTCCATCTTTAGATTCTAAAGATACAATTATGTACATATCACAAAATCCTCAAAATTCAGCTGAAATAGTTTTTGCTACAATGAAAGCAAATGTCTTTCTTTCTATGGATGACGGTAAAACGTGGAAGCAGATTACTAAAAATGGAACATTACAATATAACTAGTTAGAAAGGTGAATATAACGTGTTTTCAACAGTTAGCGAGTGGAGTTATCAACTCATGTCTCCTTTAATGGATATCGCGAATGCTACGAAATCAATTCCTCTTTTATTTGCGTTTTTATTAGGCATTGTAGGTACCCTTTCTCCTTGCCAATTAACAGGAAACATTAGCGCTATTACACTTTATCCCGCATTAACGGGCAGTAAAACTCCCACCTCAAAATTCGGATAGTACAAAGAAGTTAGGTGGGATATCAACTGCCCGTAAATGCCCGATTGGTTCAACTAATAATCAGTGGGGGATGAACAACCCCCCACTGATTAAAGTTTCACTTTATGGCAATCAATCTTTACAAAAGGGACATGCATGGAAACATATATTGTTATTCATTTTAGGAAAAATAATAGCTTTTACGACACTTGGACTATTAGTATGGTTCTTAGGAAAAGAGATTCAGCAAATATTAACTTTGTATTTCCCATGGTTACGAAAAATAATTGGACCTTTATTAATTTTAATGGGGCTAATGTTGGCAGGTATTATAAAAGGAAGAAGTTTCTTCTCGATCAAATTTATACGAAAACAAAATGAGGTTGGCTCATTTTTACTTGGATTCTCTTTTCCTTAGCCTTCTGTCCGACTATGTTCGTTCTATTTTTCGGAACGTTAATCCCTTTATCTTTCTCATCTAATTATGGATACTTGTTTCCGACATTCTTTTCGATAGGAACTGCTCTACCTATCGTTGTACTTATGTTCATCATCTCCTACCTTGGATTAAATGGGACTTTACTGAAAAAGAGCCGAAAAATAGGAAAAAACATTCAGCGTATAGCCGGTGTTCTCCTTATATTAATCGGGCTTTATGATACTGTCCTATATTGGTAATACACACAAAAGGTAAGCTTCAGTGAAATGAGCTTACCTTTTGTATCATTTTATTCATTTTTTCTTTTGTTGTAGTTGGCTTAGTAAATTCGTAACAAACGCCAGAAACAGTGCGTCATTTTCTTTTTTAGGTGACCATTGCATAATAAGTTGTCGTGGAATTTTAATTTCTATCGGTTGCACGATGAAGTCATGAATAATTTGTTTATGAAGTCCTGATAATGGAACGATTGTTATTCCTTTAACTTGTAAAGCCAGTGCTAACGCCGAACTAATTGTCTCTGATTCCATCACTTTATTAACTACTATTTCATTTTTCATCAAATATGGTTCAAGTCCTTCTTTACAACCAGAGAGCGGCATTATAAAAGGATAATTTTTCAACTCTTTCATTGTAAGACCAGATGGAACTGACTTAGAAGAAACCATAACATACGGATCTTCACCAATTACATCATAATGAAATCCTGGTATTAAATTTTCTTTTATAGAAATAGAAAAATCTGCACTTCCAGAAGACAGCCAATCTAACACTTCTTGATAGCTTCCTTCTCGAACTGCAAGCACATACTGACTTTGATCAAAATTACCTAGTTCGATACACTCCGCCAAACAATATACAGTAACTGAAGGATATGTAGCTAATACAATCTTATACAAGTTATTATTTTTTAATTGTAAAGCTGTTTCTTCAAGGTTTTCATACTCCATTAGAAGTCGATCTACACAAACTAAAAATTCTTTTCCATTTTCAGTTAAAACAGTTCCGTGTCTAGAGCGATCAAATAATGTTATAGCATATCGTTTCTCTAATTTGTTTACGATATGAGTTATAGCCGGCTGTGTCATATGTAACTCCTTAGCTGCTAAACTAATGCTGTTCAAACGAGCCACGTATTTAAAAACTTTAAAATCAAAAACGTTCATTCTGTTCTCCTTATATAAAAGTTATTTATATCATCTATAAATAAGCTTCATTATATTTATCAATCCACTTCATATACACTAATTATACATCATCAATATTACGAAAAAATAAACATATAAACATTAGAGGAGTGTTGATTAAATGAGTACTTACGTTTTAGTACATGGAGCATGGCAAGGTGAATGGGCATGGGATTTAGTAAAACCTCAACTAGAGGCTTTCGGACATACAGTTATTACACTAGACTTACCTGGAAGTGGGAAAGATACAACTCCATCACAAAATATAACATTAGATTCCTATGTTAATGCAGTAACAACTATTATAAATCAACAAAATGAAAAAGTTATTCTTGTTGGACATAGTATGGGTGGAATTGTGATCACTCAAACCGCTGAGCTTATACCAAATAAAATCGATAAATTAGTATATCTTTGTGCATTCTTGCCACAAAATGGAGAAAGTCTTGGTAGTAAGTTAGACGGAGAAGCTGGCCCACAATTCTCTATAAATGAGAATGACATGACCGCAGAACTTATACCAGAGTTGATTGAACAAACATTTTTAAATGCTACAGAAGACGGTTCTATTAAAGGAGCATCTTTTAATCAAATGCGTCCTCAACCACTAGGACCGTTCCAAAAAGAGCTGAAAATATCAGAAGAGAACTTTGGAACTGTAAATCGTATTTATATCGAAACAACTCTAGATAGAGCGATTCCGATTGATTTTCAGCGCCGAATGAATACAGAAACTCCTTGCACAAAAATAATTACTTTGGAAGCTGATCATTCACCATTCTTTTCTAAAACAACAGAACTTGTGAATCACTTACATGAATTAAGCTAAATCTTATATCTACCTTGTAGACACCCGCTTACTTTAATACGGGTGTCTACTTTTTTACACTTCTTGACATAGTCAAATAAAAAAGTTAAAATAACTATAAATTAGTAAGTAACTAATTTAAATTAAAATTAGAGGTGAACAAAATGAAAAACATTTTATTCCGTATTAACGAATTATCAAAAAAAGAAAAAGCATCTGGATTAACAGTTGATGAAAAACAAGAACAACAAATGTTGCGTCAAAACTATACAAAAACATTTCGCGGGAGCTTAGATTCCATTTTATTAAACACAAAAATCGTTGATCAAAATGGTCTTAACGTTACACCAGTTGCATTACAAGATGCTCAAATACGTTTAAAATTAAGCAAATGAAATCAAAGCTAAAAAAACAATCTTATAAAACATAAAAAGAGCTGAAATTCCTATATAGAAATTCCAGCTCTTTTTATTGTCTTTTCTAATTTAGTAAACGAGCGATACATCGCAATTCTCCACGATACAATCATCGCAAAAGCGAGTAAGAAAAACATTCCACTTAATTGGGTTAAATCAATCGACTGACTTAAATATGATTTTAATGCTACCCGGACAGCTAATAAACCAACTAAAATAAATATGAACGCTTTTGATGGTTTCATATATATGTCTTCGCCTCTTATTTCGAACTTAGATGTTTTAATAAGAAATATAGAGAAAATAAGTCCTACGCTAATTGCCTCTACTATTTCTAAAGACGTTAATCGAAACTCTGGTAAGAAGTACATCATTGCACCAGTGCTCATAAAAATTGGCGGTAATATAATTTTCTTTTTCGTTACCGGTTTTTTCGCTGACTTAAAGCGAAGAAACATAACTCCAACTGCCATACAAACCGCTACTATACTTGATAAAAGTGCTAAACTCATACTCTCCACTCCTATCTATTTAAAAGATTTTTTGAGCAAAATCATAAACCAAACGAGCCCAACACTTATAATGACATGACCTAATCCAGCCATATGGCTTAAACCATTAAAGTCAGTTCCATTTACTTGTAGAATACCTCTAAATACCATTGTAGCAATAGTAAAAATTAATCCTACATTATAAACAACAAACCACGCACGAAAACTTTTTGTTTCACGGACATTAAATACTTTAAATAGAGCTAAAGCGACCAAAAAGAATACAAAGCCGAGCACTAATACGTGTGTATGCACTAATTGCAACATAGTGGATCCTTTAATGCCTTGCGCTTTCGTATACTCTCTTGCAAATACACCTGATAATAAACCAATAATTAAGTAAATGAATGCTGCATTATATAATTTCTTCATCATATTCCTCCTGCTGTAGAACGACAATTTATATCGTCACTTTCCATATTCACTGCAATCATTTTACGCAAAGTTTATGAACGGAATATGAACAGATTATTACATTCTATTATTGAAAATAAAAAAGGCCATTCCACAACTATTAATTGTGGAATGGCCTTTTAACTTATTTTAAATCTTCAATTGAAAAGGCACCAGGCAGTAACTGCTCTACAGTCACTTCTTTTTCATCGCCTTTTACATTTGTTAGTAAAACTGGCATTTTCGGATCACAAAATTCAGCAATAACTTGTCTACAAGCACCACATGGTGAAATAGGTCCGTCAGTTTCTCCTGTAATGACTAAGTAACTAAAGTCGCGCTCACCTTCTGATACTGCTTTAAATATTGCTGTTCTTTCTGCACAGTTACATAAACCGTAAGAAGCGTTTTCTATATTACAACCAGTATAGATTTTACCTTCTTTTGTAACTAGCGCTGCACCAACAGGAAATTTAGAATACGGAATATACGCTTTCGATAACATCTTATTTGCTTCTTCGATATATTTTTTCTTATCCATATTATTTCCTCCTCAAAGTAAATGTAATTATGATTAGTCAGTAATAACTGTATGAACTAATTTAGGAGCCACTGCTGTTTCAGCGATAGAAATGTTCTCATAGATTTTTGCTTTTACATCTTCTACATTTTCGCGATTTGCATAAATCGTTACGAACGGCTCGCCTTCTTTTACTGCATCGCCAACTTTTTTACGTAACATTAATCCTACCGCTAAATCGATTTCATCTTCTTTTGTCGCACGACCTGCACCTAATAACATAGCTGCGATACCGATTTCATCTGCAACAATGTTTGAAATCACACCTGAAGTTTTTGCAGGTACATCAATTACATACTTCGCCTGTGGCATTTTTTCTGGATTATCTACAATTGAGCTGTCTCCGCCTTGGTTGCTTAAGAACTCTTTAAACTTCTCAGTTGCTTTTCCATTTTTCATCACTTCAATTAGCATTTCACGAGCTTCTTCTAATGTATTTGCTTTTTTCGCAAGTACGACCATTTGGCTTCCTAATACAAGTACTAATTCTGTTAAATCTTCTGGACCTTCGCCTTTTAAAGTATCAATTGCTTCCTTCACTTCTAGAGCGTTACCAATCGCAAAACCAAGAGGTTGTGACATATCTGAAATTACTGCCATCGTTTGACGTCCAACATTATTTCCGATACGTACCATTGCATGAGCTAATTCTTTTGCATCTTCTTCGGTTTTCATAAATGCACCAGCACCTGTTTTTACATCAAGTACGATTGCATCAGCACCAGCTGCAATTTTTTTACTCATAATTGAACTTGCAATTAGAGGAATTGAATTTACTGTTCCTGTTACATCACGTAATGCATAAATCTTTTTATCAGCAGGTGTTAAGTTTCCTGTTTGTCCGATAACAGCCACTTTGTCACGGTTTACAATATCAATGAACTGTTCTTTCGTAATTTCAACGTGGAATCCTTCTACCGCTTCTAATTTATCAATTGTCCCGCCCGTATGTCCTAAACCACGACCAGACATTTTTGCTACTGGTACATCTAAAGCAGCGACTAATGGTCCTAATACTAATGTTGTTGTATCACCAACACCGCCAGTTGAATGCTTATCTACTTTAATGCCTTCAATTGCTGATAAGTCGATTGTTTCTCCAGACTCAACCATTGCCATCGTTAAATCTGCACGTTCACGATCCGTCATATCTTTAAAGAAAATTGCCATTGCAAGTGCACTCGCTTGATAGTCAGGAATACTTCCATCTGTATAACCGTTAATAAAGAAATTAATTTCTTCAGTTGTTAATTCTTTTCCATCACGTTTTTTCGCAATAATATCTACCATTCTCATTACAATCACCATTCCTTTTTATATTATATGAATCTGTTAAAATAATAAGCCAACGATTGTTGCTGATAAGAAACTTACTAATGTTGCACCGAAAAGTAATTTCAAACCAAATCTTGCGACTACATTCCCTTGTTTTTCATTTAAGCTCTTAACTGCCCCAGCAATAATTCCAATTGAAGAGAAGTTTGCAAATGAAACTAAGAATACAGATATAATCGCTGTCGTTCTATCTGAGAAATTAAAGTTTCCTTTTGCTAAATCTGTCATCGCAACAAATTCATTTGATACAAGTTTTGTCGCCATAATATTCCCTGCGTTAACTGCTTCATGCCATGGAACACCCATAATAAATGCAAATGGTGCAAATACATAACCAAGAATTTCTTGGAATGAGATACCGATTACACCTTTAAATACTGCATTAATGAATGCGATAAGGGCAACGAAACCGATTAACATAGCTGCTACTGTAATCGCAACTTTAAATCCATCTATAATGTATTCCCCTAATACTTCAAAGAATGTCTTTTTCTCTTCTTCTTGTACTTCTAACATATCTTCTTCTTCAGTAACTTCATACGGGTTAATGATAGAAGCAATAATGAAGCCACCGAATAAGTTAAGCACTAAAGCGGTTACAACATATTGCGGTTTTAATAACACCATATATGATCCAACGATAGACATAGATACTGTAGACATTGCAGATGCACATAATGTATACATTCTTTTCTCTGGCAATAATCCTAGTTGTTTCTTAACTGAAATAAACACTTCAGATTGTCCTAAAATCGCAGAAGCTACCGCGTTATATGATTCGAGTTTCCCCATCCCATTTACTTTACTTAATACTAGACCGATAGATTTCACAATAATAGGTAATACTTTAATGTGTTGCAAAATACCTATTAAAGCTGATATAAATACGATTGGCATTAATACACTTAAAAAGAATGAAAACTCTTTTTGATTTACTAATCCACCAAATACGAAATTCACACCATCAGCGGCATATTTTAATAATTCTCCAAAACCATCTGCTATTCCGCTAATTAATATATTCCCTACGCTTGTATTTAATAATAAAAACCCCAAAATGAATTGTAATATAACCATCGTTATGATTGGGCGATATTTGACTTTCTTTCTATCATTACTAGCAAGCCAAGCGATACCTAAAATCAATACGAGGCCTAAAACACCGATTAAGTATTTCATAAGCCGTCTCCTCCCATTCGTATCCGCTTACATTCTTTTCAATTGTTAAAGCAATAGATACACTTTACTTTAAACGTGTATCTATTGCTTTTCACACTTTATTAATTAGTAATTATCTGTAGCACCTTTTGCATCATTTAATACGATTGCAACACTAGCACTTGCTCCAACGCGAGAAGCTCCAGCCTCTACCATTTTGTCTGCATCTTCACGTGTACGAACGCCGCCAGATGCTTTCACGCCAACGTTTGGTCCAACTGTTTTACGCATTAATGCGATATCTTCTGCAGTTGCTCCGCCAGTTGAGAATCCAGTTGAAGTTTTTACGAAATCAGCGCCAGCTTTTACTGATAATTCACAAGCACGAACTTTTTCTTCATCTGTTAGAAGGCAAGTTTCAATGATTACTTTTACAAGAGCTTTTCCTTTTGCTGCTTGTACTACTTCATAAATGTCTTTTTCAACGAACTCATTGTCGCCATCTTTTAAAGCACCTACGTTGATTACCATATCAACTTCAGTTGCACCTTTTGCGATAGCATCTTTTGTTTCGAATGCTTTTGTTTCAGTAGTGCTTGCTCCTAATGGGAAACCGATTACAGTACAAACGTCTACATCATGTCCAGCTAATTCTTCAGCAGCTAGCTTTACCCATGTAGGATTAATACAAACTGAAGCAAATTTGTATTGCTTTGCCTCTTCGATTACTTTCATAACATCTTCTTTTGTAGAATTTGGTTTTAAAATTGTATGGTCAATTAACTTTGCAATGTTCATTATCTTCACTCCTCATATCTTTTAACAACTTCATTCTAACTCTTAGTTGAACAAATGTAAATACACTTTTGAACTTTTGTTCATTCTTTTTTAGAAGGGAATTTCTAGTAATACATTGAAAGTAGTATAAGCTTGTAAATAAAGGATGTGAACCACTTGTTTAAGTCAAAATTCTTTATATTCACATTGCTAGTATGCACCTCACTATCCATATTTATTTTTTATAAAAGGGATGTTATTTTCCAAGAAGGAAACCCAGTTCCATTTGCTTTAGCTATGTCTAAGATGGTTATTCAAGATAAAGAAATGGTGGAAGTAGAACTGATAGATAATCAATACCCCTACTTAGTAAAGCGCGGAAAAATGGAACCTTTTATCGATATGATGGAGCAAGATGGCTGGAGTTTTGTAGATAGAGATATTATGGCTAACTCACTAATTTTTGAAAAAGGAGATCAATCAAAGAGCGTTCCTTACAAATACTTTACAAGGTACTACACATTGATTTATTCATACTAAAAATAAAAGGCTTTCTCAAAATTAATATTTTGAGAAAGCCTTTTATTTCTAACCTTTTTGATAATGTAACAATTCTTTCGCTGTATGCTGATCTATAATTAGTACATTTGCATACCCGCCACGTAACGCACCGTCAATTGCTTTTATTTTTCTATTACCACCTGCAACTAAAATAGAACGTTTCTTTAATTTAAGTTCCTCTAACTCAATTCCAATTGTACGCTTATTAATTTCTTCGCTACTAATATTTCCGTCTCCATCAAAGAAACGTGAACAAATGTCACCGACAGCTTGTTCTTTCAAAATGTTCGTTTCATCCTTATCTAAATATCCTAATCGGAATAATAACGCTTCATCACGCACTGTTCCAACAGTGAAAATTGCAATATTTGCTTGTTTCCCCATTTCAATAATGTGATGAATATGTCTATCTTGCTCCACTAATTCTTTTGTCACCGCATTATCAAATATAACTGGAAGAGGTAGATTTCTTGGCGTCGTTTGAAAAGCATCTGCAAATAACGCGATTGTTTCATTCGCATATGTATTTACACTTGAGTGACTAATGCCACCTTTTAACTGGACAACCTCTACACCTTTCACATGTTGCGGTACGATTTTTCTAGCGATTTCATACATCGTCATTCCCCAGCTTACACCAACGATATCACCAGTTTTCACTGTCTTTTCCATATACTCAGCTGCATATTTACTAATATACTCCGTAATCGTTGCATATTCTGGTACTGGAGAAAATACGACATGCGCTTCTAACAGGTTATACTTTTCTTTAAGTAAATTCCCAACGTTATCTAAGTCAGCAAATGGATCAGCTATACTAATTTGAACAAATCCTTTTTCTTTCGCATACTTCAATAATCTAGAAATCGTCGGTCTTGAAATATTTAATTTATTAGCAATTTCTTGCTGACTATAATCTGATTGATAATATAATCTTGCAACTTCAACGCTTAATTGTTGTTTATCCTTATCCATAGTAACTCATTACATATCCTTTCCTGTATTTCCTTTTCGTTACAAGCATTATACAGCTTTATGCAAAAAAATTCGACTCCCTTATTTATCAACCTAAACTTCTACTCCACTTAGGATTTACAATGAAACTTTTATTTTTTAGCTTCATACACTCGATACAAATGATCTTGAATCAGATAAAGTGAAACTTTAATCAGTGGGGGTTTTGTTCATCCCCCACTGATTATTAGCCCTCACCAATCGGGCTTTTACGGGCAGTCCGACTCCCACCTAACTCCCTCGTATTCGCCGAATTTTGAGGTGGGAGTCTTACTGCCCGCAAATAGCGGGATAAATCGATTCATATTTAATTCATTCTTTTTGTTCTTTCTGTAGTAACAATAACAAACATTAAATATCGTTTATGGAACTTCCTTAACGTACGGTAAAGCCAAGTTTTTTAATATAGAAATTCCTTAGCGTGCGAAATTCACGTTTTGATGGCGAGACCCCATCGCCATCAAGCTAAAATTTTATAGTACCCCCAGAACGAAATTTTGTGCTACTTGTAACAAAAAAGCACATTTTTTCGTTTTGGGGAGCAACCAAATTCTTAACTTGATGGTGATGGGATATTTACTTTTCTGAGCTTGATAGCGATGGACGATATCCCTATTACGTAATGATTGTTAGACGTCCAATTTGATTACACTCTTCAGCGAACCAAAGATCGCCATCCGGACAAAACGTGATACCATGTGGCTCTGCATTATTTGTAGGTATCGTATATTCCGTAATAACTCCTTCAACTGTAATACGGCTGATTTGGTTACCTCCCCATTCTGTGAACCAAAGATCTCTGTTCTTCCCAGGTATTATGGCATGAGGACGAGCGTTCGGCGTCGGTATAACAAATTCTTTGATCTCACCTTCGAACGTAATTCTACCAATTTTATTGCCTATGATTTGCACAAACCATATTGCTCCATCTGGGCCGCTCGCAATTCCAACTGGCCCGGAGTTGGGTGTTGGGATTGGATATTCTTTGACCTCACCTTTAGTGGTTATTCTCCCAATCCTATTGTTCTGATTCTGTGTAAACCATAATGCACCGTCTGATCCCAGAGTAATAAAAGAGGGAAATGATTTGGAGTTAGGCAATTCAAACTCGGTGATTTCCCCTGACTTTGTTATTCTTCCGATCCTACCATTATTCATTTCTGTAAACCATATTGCTCCATCTGGGCCTTCCGTTATGCCAAAAGGTGCAGCGTTCGTTGTAGGGAGTACATATTCTTCAAAAAGACCGTTCATCGACATTTTACCGATCTTGCTTGAGTTATATTCCGTAAACCATAAGTCACCGGTCTGGTCCGAGATAATTGACATAGCTCCTGCATTTGCTGTCGGAATGGGAAAAGAATTTATTTCACCAGTAGCATTTATTCTACCAATTCGATTCCCTTTCTGTTCCGTAAACCACAATGCTCCGTCTTTTCCTACGGTTATTCCATATGGTCCTGAATCTATTTCATTGACCACATATTCTTGTATCGTGATCCTCATATCATTTCCTCCCATTGAAAATTTTGAGTCTTGTTTTTCGGTATAATTTAGTTTTAAAAAGGACATTCCTGGTATTACAGTGGATGCCCTTTTTGCTAAATTATAAGATATTTTGTTAGAATTCAAAGTCTAGAATCATTTTACTGGTTTGACCTGTAAACTTATAATTATAGGACCCTTTCAGGCTTTCTAATTCACCAGTAGCTTTGATGATTGTTGCAGGGGAATCTAGATTTCCTTTATCAAATATCCCTTGCTCTATAGCTATAAATGTCCCTCGTTTTCCCTTATAAATTCCTTCGAAATGTAAAAATCCAGAAATTTTAGCAGTAGCCAAGTGACCATCATCTATAGTTGATTCTAAATAATATAATAAATATTCAACAAAAGCTTTTCCTTTTAATTCACCGTCAATATCATATTCGACATGGGCAATATTAATAGGGAAATCTTTTCTAGTTTCATTGACTGGCTTTTCATCCCATTTACTTACTGTAAATGTTACTTCCATACGCGTAAACCTCCCTTCATCATTAGATGAGTAATCTACCTCCAGTATATCACCTAAAAAGTACCATCAATAATTATATCTCATAGGAGTGTTTCTAAAGTAACGGATGCTGCTGGTAAGACCCTGTTAAGAGCAAAAGACGACTTATTTTTTGTTCTTCTTGTATGACATTGAAAGTAAATTTTTATTTAACAGTTTACTTTCATTTTTATTAAAAAAGAACACGTAGAAATTACTACATGTTCTTTATGAGACGGTTCATTTTTAAATATTACGTATCTTCTAGATTTTTCTTATTATATAGTTGTGTCCTTCTATTTCTTTTCCCTCATTTCAACAGCAAAGTTCATGATCTCTTCCTCTGTTAATTTTTCTTCAGTGGTTAAGATCGGACGGATTACTCTATACGTTTCTTAATTATTTCAATTGTACTAGAAATTGTGAATTAAAAAAGAGAGCCGTAGCCCTCACTTTCAATTAATAGCAATTAAGGATGCTTCGAGGGTATTTAATAGCCTACATTTTAAGGAATGTAGGCTAAGTAATATAAGTTAATCTGTTATTAATTTTGAATAAATACTTAGATCAATAAACTTTTCATTAGATTTTTCACACTTTCTCATTGTCCCTTCGAATGTAAAGTTTAACTTTTGTAAGACTTTTATTGAATTGATGTTTTCAGATTCAACTTTTGCTTCTATTCTATTGAATTCTAAAGTACTAAACGCATAATCCATTAAAGAGAGAATGGCTTCTGGCGCATACCCCTTACCCCAAAAAGCTTTACTAATATCGTAACCAATTTCTGCTTTGGCGTTTTTGAAATCAAATGAATTATAACCACAAGAACCGATAATTTCATTTGATTCTAATTCAATTATTGAATAACGAATAGCTCTGTTTTCCCGAGATAACTTATCAAGCATTTCAATCATATCTACCGCTTGGCTTTCATCAGTAAAACTATTGATATTCATAAATTTTGTAACTTCTGGATCCGCCCAAATTGTAAACATGCTAGCTGAGTCTGATACTTTCATTTTTCTTAAAACTAATCTTTCGGTTTGTAGTTCTGTAATCAATATTTTTACCTCCATTATGTTTTTATTTTGGGGTCAAGATATTGATATCTGCGCATAGTTCAGTCCCTTCGTGTTTCAAGATAATATTATTATAAAAGCTATAAAGGATGAACCAATAAATTTCAAAAATTTGGTTATGTCACAGTTTATGACAACTGCGTAATAAAGAAAAATGAAACAATTTTATTGTGATTTTTAAACATCTTTAATTTTATTCTTATTTACCGTTCGTTGAGAGCAATTATTTTTTAGTTGCTGTATTTCCCATTGCAATAGAAATTCTATTCCAACTGTTGATTTGATTAATTACCAGAACAAGGTCAACATATTGTTTCTCGTCATAGTGTTCACGTACTCGCTTATATAGGTCTTCAGGAACTCTTTTAGTGGGAATTAGAGTAATATGCTCAGATAGTTCAAGAGCAACTTTCTCTTCAGGTGTATAAAAATCACATTCATTCCAAGCATTCAAGCAATAAATTCGTTGTTCGGTTTCACCTATCTTACGGGCATCTGATGTATGCATATCCATGCAGAAAGCACAACCGTTAATTTGAGAGACTCTAATCTTTATAAGTTCTCTAGTAATTCGATTAATTGTAGATTTCTTAGTGTACTTCTCCATATCCATCATAATTTTCATGCCATCAGGTGCAACATCATAGTAGGAAATTCTTTGACTCATAAGGCAAGACCTCCTTTGATTTTAAGATACTTATAATTATACCTTCATACGAACATTCGTGCTATTTTTTTGTTTGTAAAGCATTCGAAATCAAAGAGAATTTCAGTTATAGACAGTATAATTAGTTGTTTCATGGTACGTAAATATCGCAAATGAGTAACCGTATTTTCCAAACAAATATTTTCACTTTTTAATTACTTTATTATTACCGTCAGAATAAATTGAATAACTCTATTAATTTTTAAATGATTTTATTATAAATGAAACAATTTTATTATCACCAAACAACTACATAATTTTGATCAAACTTTATTCGAAAGCTACAGTGTTTTTATCTTCCTATAGTTATTTATGGGGATTTAGTTAATTTTTTCGTTTTGGAGAACAACTAATTTCTTAGCTTGATAAGCATGTGACGAGACCCCCTGCCCGTCAAGCTAAAGTTTTAATGTACCCCCAAAATAAAAATTTTCTTTCACTACAGTTAATTACTTTGAGAAGTCAGCGGATTTTTTCATTTTAGGGGGATTTTGTTTTGTTAGCTTGATAGTGATGGGATACAGCCAACATTTTGGAAGTTTTATATGCTAAGCGAATTTTAACCTAAAAAAGTCGAATTCCTGTACGTTAAGTGAAGTGGCATTTCATTCACATAATCCCTATTATCTGAAGTTAATAAAGTCTGTTACACTCTCTTCTTTAAAAACGTTTCCATAATATCCTTCTTGAATCTTTTATAATCAAGCTGAAAAGCTACATTATGCGTTTTATAGCCTGGATTAGTAGCAAAACGAAAGTCTGCAATACTTTGACCAAATCCTTCTCCTTGATCAGGAATTACTTTAATGGGTACTCTTGAAAGGCCAACAGCCTCTTGATTCAGCAAATACCACACTGTTACAAAATCATGCATAGGGCTTCCACTTATACCAGGATTAGACTTAGAGTAGAATTTATAATAATAGTCTAACATAGGTTTGATGATGAGTCCTGCAAGATCCTGTGTATTCCGATGAAATGCATCGATTTGCTGGACCATTTCGGGTGTAACAATCGCATGTTGAGTCACATTTAAAGGAATAATTGTCAAGTTCTTTGCATGCTGCAGAATTAAGTTTGCTGCATAAGGGTCTGAGTAAAAGTTAGCTTCAGCCACAGCAGTTACGTTACCTGGATAGAAAAAAGCTCCCCCCATGCAAATACATTCTCTTACGTTTCGCATTGTTTCTAAATTCAACACAAAAGTCGTAGCTAGCGAAGAAAGTCTTCCTAAATTGATAATTGTAAGATCTTCTAAATTTGATTCTATAATTTGATAAATATCATTTAAAGGATAAACTGGATATGAAATTTCAGGGGGAATGATAGGTCCTAATCCGACTTTTCCATGTACCTCAGGGAAATACTGAATCAATATACCTGTCAACGGTACAGAAGCACCAAGGAATACGGGTATCTCTTCTCTTCCCGCAATGTACTTCAAATAGTTAATATTTCTTATTGCATTTTCTCTGGATACATTTCCATAATCGGCTACAATTCCTACAAGTTGAATGTCTTTACGAAAAAAAGTGTACAGTATAGCAAACGCATCATCAATCCCCAAATCTGTAAACAGGAGAACCTTTTTTTTCATATCTCTTCCTCCAAAATCTATAGAATCCTACTTTCACTAATGATGTAGTGATCAGACTAAGCTTGTATGTATATATTTTATGTATTCTTAAAGAGTGGATTCTATTCACTTGAAATAGCTTTGCTCATCTAAATTTGATATTATGTTCAAGCGTAAGTTTCTGTTCTTAAGTTCATAGGCATGGTGTGCTATCCCATGCCCATCAACTTAAGAATTTTTTAACACCCCAAAACGAAAAAACAAGTTAAATTCTCATAGATAACTATCTTATAATTAATTATATAATTTATTTTGCAATATGATAATATAAAGATATTACACTTAAAAGAGGGGATTCAAATTGGTTAAAAACTTACCTTTACTAATAGTTATTTTAATACTAGATGTAAGTTCTTCTACATTAAGTACGAACGGATACTTTTCTCCAGTTATAGAATGGTCTTTAATGATTATAAGTATTATTTTAAACATTACTGCAGTTATAGGCTTATCACTACACGTCTTTGTATATCAACCTATGAAAAGATTTGAAAAAATTAAAATGAAATCTTCAAATAAAATAATTATATTTGAGGTAACACCACCTCGCCATCGAGTGTTGATTTAGAAAAAAGTTTAATTATAAATATTTTATGATATTCAATAAATTTAACTTATAAAAATATTTTTATTCTTATTCAACTATCCTGCCCCGTTAGTTTAAGTACATTTCTTCACAATTTTTACAGTGATAGTAACATAAATACCCAACAAAAAATCATCTCCCCTCTAGAAATCTATAATGGTAGTTTTAGAATAAGTGAATAAGAGAAATAACCACCATTGATTATTTCTCTTTTCATATACATATTTATTTTTGGAAAAATAACCTAACTCCAAATACTAATAATACTGTGCCAGTAATACCCTCTATTGTACGGTTCACTTTTTCTTTTCGTAAAAAAGTTCTTAATTGACGTATTAGTGAGATATAAAGTAAATACCATATTGCTGTCAAAGTCGTAAATGTGAGTCCTAACAAAAGAAATTGGAAGAGATGACTTTGATTGCTCACAATAAATTGGGGTAGAAAACTTAGGAAAAACACAGCAGTTTTTGGGTTTAAGATTGCCGTGGTAAATCCTTGTCTAAAACTTTTAATCGTTCCAATATCCTTAGAGTTCATTTCCACTGAACCTGACATATCTTCTTTTTTAGACAAGGCACTTTTAATTGACTTTACAGCTAAGTAAATTAAGTAAAAAGCCCCAGCATATTTTATAAATGTAAATAACATCGCAAATTTCATTAGGATGGCAGAAAGTCCTAGTGTAGCCATTATTGTATGAATCATCATTCCAGATACCGTTCCTAAGACGGTCTTTATCCCACCATTTTTACCATGCGAGATAGTGTTTTTTGTAACTAAGGCAAAACCGGGACCAGGCATTATTATGATTAGGATTGCTGTAAGGATAAATAACAAATAATTTTCCATGTTCTAGTATTTCCTTTCCAATTTTTAGTTTTGCCTATAGTATAGCTTTTTTACTTAAAATATTAAATATAAAAAGCGTGATCAGGAGTTTATCGAGGTTATTAGTATCAATTTGACCAAACATTATCCTAAAGTTACATTGATAAAATGCACGGCAAACTTATGGGTAAAATTACAGGACGGCTCTCACAAAAAACGGGATAAAAAAAATAAACAGTGGAACTACTCCGCTGTTTATTTCGCCACGCCTTCATGTAATTTTTCTGTATAATCTTTTACATCCTTCCAGCTATCTTTCGCTGTATTTAAATCTTCTTTTATAAACGTAAATTCTTCTGGACTCATTCCTTTTACGTTTTGTAGTAAGTTATTATATTTCGCACCTACTGTATACCATTGATTTGATATGTTTTGCAGTGCTGTAATTGCTGCATCAATTGTTTCTGTCATATTTGTTGTTTTATTTTTCACATCAGTCAAAATTGCGACTTCTGCTTGTGTTCCAGAAATTCTATCTTTTAAATTGGCTATTTCTCTTTCTGCATTTGCGATATCTTTTTTCGCAATCGCAATCATCGGTCCGCCAGCAAGACATGTTATTAATGCTACGCAAAGTACACCACCAGCGATAACCATATCATTACTCTTTTTAATTGAATCGTTATATGTATTTATTTGTTGCTCTAATGCTGGAATACCAGCATTAGTACTCGCCAAAATCGAGGTTAATTGATTTGTATCCTCTTTAAAACTATTTGTATCTTTCGCCATTCTATCGCGAAATGCTTTTAAATTCCCTAATAAAATATCTACTTCGTTTTGATTCTTTAAAATGTCCGCATACAACTTTTCTAAATCCACTTTTAATTTACCGCTATCCTTTTGATCAATCGCTACTAGCATGCTATTATAGTACGCTTGAAAAGTATTATTGTAATTAATAATGTTTTGATCCGTTTTCATAATTTGAGGCTTCATATTATTTAACCAATACGCCGCATTAATTTTTGCATCTCTTTGGTGCTGAATCATATGCCCTCTTAAATTACCATTAATCGAACTTATTTTACTCAAATCAGTCTCTTGCTGATTTTGAATTAATTTTGCATATGAATCCATTGCGAATATGCTCGATGTCGTTTGCGCCATTACATCTTGGAACCCTGCTGGTCCGAGAGAATAATTTTTTGCACTCTCTTGTAATGTTTTTACGTTTTGTTCCGCTGCAAAAGGATGTAAAGGAAGCACATTACTCGTTGCCACTCCAGCAATCATTATTGCTAAAAGACATTTCTTATAAAATCTTTTCTCCATACTTTTCACCTATTCTCTTTATAAGGATATCAAAAGCTCCTGCTCACAACTGAACAGGAGCTTCAACTCATTCATCAATACTTAACGCTCTAACGATTCGTATTCGATTATGCTTTTTTCGTATCTACTACTTTAATGTCTTCAGCATAAATTTTTTCTGCATAGTCTTTAATGTTTTTCCAGCTATCTTTAGCTATATTCAAGTCTTCCTTAATGAAAACAAGGTCGTTTGGACTAATAGAGTCTACATTTTGAAGTAATGAATTATATTTCGATCCCATTGTATACCATTGGTTTGAAATATTTTGCAACGCTGTAATTGCAGTATCAATCGTATTTGTTAAATACTCAGTTTGTGTTTTAATGTTCGTTAATCCTGCTACTTCTAATTGCGCAGTTGTAACTTGTCCTGTTATCTTTTGAATTTCTGCTTGTGCATTATCCAGCTCTTTCTTCGCTAATACGATTCCAGCTGTTCCACCACCTACAGCTGCTGTACCACCTGCAATTAATGCGATTCCTAGCGGCGTTCCTGCACCAGTAGCAATAACTACTGCACCACCGATAATTGCAATTGGGCCTAAAGCTGTCGCAACAGATGAACCGATAATAATTGCATTATATTTACTAATTGCTTCATTATACGTTGTAATTTGATTTTGCAGAAGCGGAATTCCAGCATCTTGACTAGCCAAGATAGATGTAATTTGATTTGCATCTCCCTTGAAATTTTGAGTATCCGACGTCATTTTATTTCGGAATTTCTTTAAGTCTTCTACTAACTTATCTACTTGCGCTTTATTTTCAGTAATACTACTTGATAATCTGGTTAGACCTTTCGTAAGAGTTGCTTTATCCTTTGCATCAACCGCAGCAACTAAAGTATCATAATAGTTTTGGAATTTCGTATTGTAATTAATGATATTTTGATTTGTTGAAATAAGCTGTGGCTTCAATACATCTAGCCATTGTTGTGCATTCCCTCTAGCTGTATCTTGATGCTGAATCACTTTACCTTTTAAAGCTGCATCAACTGACGATACATTACCAAAGTTAACATTACCTTGTTTAATAATTGTTAAAGCGTACAGATCCATTACTAAAGCGTTTGAACCTGTTCTTTCCATCGCATCTTTCAGGCCTTCTGGTCCTAATGAATATTCTTCGTAGTCATTATAAGCTTTTGCTACAGCATGAACTGGAGCTTGTTTCACTGTACTTTCAGCTGCATACGTATGGGCCGGCATAATATTCCCTGCTGCAAATACTGCCATAAGTGCTGATAGAGCCATTACTTTATAAGGTTTTTTTGTCATTTTTCTTCTCTCCCTATATCGCTAATTATTTTTCTGTTTAATGTACTTCAACGTTTGTAACGTAATCTTCAAATTGATTTGTTTGTTTATTCATTTCATCACTTACTTTTTTAAGTTGATTGAAATGTTTTTGAAGTAAACTACTGTCTGTATACGTGCCTTCTTCAATATTTGTTTGAATTTGGATCATATTATTATTTAAAACTTTCCAATCCGTTAATAACGTTTCTAAAGTTGTAATTTGGCGATCAATTAGTTCTGTGAAGCTACTTACTTGATCTTCAACAAATGTAATTTGAGTCGCCTCTAGTTCAGTTTGTGATAACTTCTGAATAAGCGGTAATAACTCTTTTTGCTTTTGTTGAATACGAAGAGCTGCTTCCCTCGTTTGACTATCTGCAGCATTTACAATTTCATTACTTAAAGTACCGATAGAAACAAAGTCGATTGTTTTCGTTTGTGCAGTTTGATTTGTAATTGTAAATACTTGTTTACCGATATTAATAGAACCTTTAATGATTTCTTGCGGTCTATTCAAAATAGTAGTTAATTCAGCTTGAATTTCCCCTTGAATTCTTTTAATATCTTCTCTTAATTTCACAATATCTCCACTTGATCCTTGAAGTGTTTTTATTGCCTCATCAGCTTTAATTGATAAGTTGTTACTATCTTTGTCTAATACCGTTTTAAATCGATTTAACTCTAATAAATCTTGCTCCATACTCTCTTGAATGCTTTGGACTTGCAATTGTAATTTTCCATATGCGTTTGTAAAATCTGCTTTTGCCTGTTCATCTTCATTTACTTTTCCTGCTAGTTCATAGAGCTTACTATAATAACTATTAAATCTTGTGCTGTATCTCATCATTTCTTGATTTAAGTCGATTAGCTTCGGATTATATTCATCAATCCACTCTCGTACATTCGTTTTTGCAAATTTTTGATGATTCGTTAAACTACTCATAGCGTTTACCTTAATGTCTGGCTGTTGCAAAATAACTAATCCGTATGCTTGGATAAGCGGTGACTGTGACCCTAACATTCTAATTGAATTGGATAATGTATTTGGAGCAATTACATTTTGCGCATATACTGTTTTCACTTCTGTTTGCCCCTCCTTAGCGTAAGCGCTTACAGGAACGAAGCAACTCGTAGATACTGCTGTAACCAATAACCCTGTAATTAAAGTCTTTTTCACTTTAACTCCTCCTATGTATTAGCAACTATTACTATCGCATTTTATTATTCTATTTTCTTGCACATTATTTGAGATGGTTAAAAATAGAGAACGTTCTCACCGTGAGTCATGTACGAAACACCTCTCTCAAACTTTATTTCTACAGTACTTACTTATTGTTATAAAACATTTCATAACTTTTCACATGTGCTTAGTATGAATAACATTGTATAAAATTTCTGTTTCATCGCAATTTCCATATTCACACAGTGAATATATTACATGAAAATATTATTCATTTTAAGATAAATAACGCACGTGAATATGAAATTAAGTTTTGTTTTTATTAAAGTTTTGTACTGTAAGGTCATTTAAACACAGCTATTCATCTATCGTAAAGAAGTATTTTAATTCCCTTTATTTTCAAGACCTCATGTCCTTATTCCAAAATAAAATCCACTTAACTTCCTCCATTAAAATATCCATATATCACAACAAAAAACACTGTTTACTCATAAGTGATTACATTATATTAATATAACTTTAAGACCTATATGCAATTATGCATAGCATATACACAAAAAGGATAGCTTCACTTTCGTGAAGCTATCCTTAAAAAATCTTATTACTTTTTCAAATGATATGGAACTGTCGTAATAACAACATTTCTTTTATAGAGTAAATACGCACGAATGAGTAAACTAGACTGATTATGAAGAATGTTATGCCAACCTTTTTTCGGAATAAACTGTGGTATAACGACCGTAACTCGGTAATTTGATTCACTCGCTTTATATTGCACTGTGTCAATAAATTTTGTAAGCGGCTGAATAATGCTTCTATAATGAGAATGTAATGTAACAAGCCTTACTTCAGGTTGCCACTTCTCCCATTTCTCTTCAAATTTCTTTTCCTCTTCTCTGTCAAAAGCAACATATACAGCGATAACTTGATCTGCAGAAAGAGCCTTAGCATAGTTCAATGAATTTTCTACTACATGAGTCATACCAGCTACAGGAACGACAATTACATTCCCTTCAATCGGAACAAGTGGTTCACAAGTTTTTAAACTTAATTGATCGCCCACTGCATCATAATGCTTCTTAATTCGATGGAACAAGAAGATAATAAAAGGTAAGAAAATAAGGATTGACCAAACTTGTGCGAACTTAGTTAAAAAGAACATGCTCATAACGATAAAACTAATGACTGCACCAATTAAATTAACCGTTAATCTTAAAGCCCATCCTTCAGGCTTTTCACGAAGCCATTTTAGTACCATTCCAGTTTGAGAAAGTGTAAACGGAATAAATACCCCTACTGCATATAGCGGAATCAAGTGTTCTGTTTTCCCCTGAAAAGCTACAATTAAAATAATCGAAGAAATCCCAAGTATAATAATACCGTTTGAATAACCTAGGCGGTCTCCTCTAATCGTAAACATTCTCGGTATGAACTTATCTTTTGCAAGATTAACCGCTAATAGTGGAAATGCAGAATAACCTGTGTTAGCCGCAAGAATTAATATTAAAGCTGTTGTACCTTGTATGAAATAGTACATGAAATTACGTCCAAAAGTTTGTTCAGCAATTTGTGAAACGACTGTTACTTCCTTACTTGGATTAATTCCGTAATAATAAGCTAAAAAGACAATTCCAGAAAATAAAACTGCAAGTAATGCACCCATTGCAAGCAATGTTTTCGCTGCATTGTTAGGTGCAGGATCTTTAAAGTTTGGAATTGCGTTAGATATCGCCTCAACACCCGTTAAAGCAGAGCTTCCTGAAGCAAATGCTCGTAACAGTAAGAACAAACTAATTCCCGCAACTGGTGTTCCAATTGGCGAATGCAGCGTGGGTGAAACGTGACCAGTCAAAATATTATATATTCCTACACCAATTAATATAAATAATGCTACAACGAATAAATAAACCGGATATGCTAAAACGGAAGCTGATTCCGTTACGCCTCTTAAATTTAAGATGGTAATCAATATGACAAATATAATCGCAATGATTACATTATGTGCATGTAAACTAGGAAAAGCTGATGTGAGCGCATCTGTACCTGCGGACACACTTACTGCAACAGTTAAAATGTAATCGACTAATAAAGATCCTCCAGCTATTAATCCCGGATTCATCCCTAAATTTTCTTTTGATACAACATATGCTCCGCCGCCATGAGGGTAAGCAAAAATAATTTGTCGATAAGATAAAATAAGAGCTGTCAATAATACTAATACCCCAACAGCTATCGGAATGGAATACCAATAAGCTATTGCTCCAAGACCTGCTAGTGCAATTAATATTTGCTCTGGTCCGTATGCGACCGATGACAATGCGTCAGAAGATAAAATGGCTAGCGCCTTCGTTTTATTAAGTTTTTGCTCTCCTAACTCAGTTGATTTTAACGGTCTTCCAATTAAAAATCTTTTAATAGATGAAACCAATGCTGTCCACTCTCCAATAATTTTGTACGAACGATTTTGCTAGTTACAGCGATAAACTATTTCTTCAGAAAACAAAAATGTCTACAAGCCATAACGAAATAGACTTGTAGACATTATTTTTTTTGTCGCACAAGCTCCACCTTCCTTCTCAATATAACGCTTACGAGGTTAGCTGTCGGATTCGGGCCTATGAGTAGCCCTACCTTTTTCAAGGATTCACCCCATTGGATTATGTACTAATCCATAAGAACGGGTCCCCCGCACCATGCGGCTTCAGCGATTTAGAAAATTGAAACTGTGGATTATAATACTCCTTTATTTTCAAAAAGTAAACAAAAATTTTAAAAAAGAAAAAAATTAAAACGATTGCGCATAATCCACCGAAAAATATACATAATGAATACTAAAAATCCACAAAGGAGACCCGTATGTCTAAAGAAAAGAAGCCACTTTTTTCCGATTCCTATTTAGATGCAGTAGCAAATGAAATTAATCAGCTATATGGTAAACGTGAAAGAGAACGAAATACGACAGATAAACCGAAAAGAAACGAATAAATTGTCAAAAAGAAACAAAAAAAGGATAGCAACATTTATATTTTGCTATCCTTTACTCTTTTTCATACCATTTCTTTAGTAAAAATCATTTTTTCATATACCTTTAAATTTTGATACACAACACTTAATAAAGGCACATCTATAGACATTTCCTCTGCTAATTTCAATAAGTATCCTTGTAAATGCTTCCCTTCAATGAGCGAACCTTTTTCCATATCCCGTTGCATCGATGACTTCATATCATACGAAATTTTATCAATCGTTTTCATATGTTCCTGGGCGATATTCTCCTTAACTGGAGCCCCCATAGATTTCATGATTTGCACTGATTCTTCAAATAAGTTCCTAATAAATTCTCGGCCTCCATCACTCTCACGAATCGGTCCTATCGGCGCACGCATTAATGTTGTCACACCTGACATTACGGTGATAAATAAATATTTATGCCACATATCTTGCACAATATTTTCACTTAAAACAAAACTAGCTTTTGTATCTGCAAATGTTTTAGAAATAAGCTTTATTCTCTCTGAATCTTGAGGCTTAATTTCCCCAAATACAAGTCTGTTGGCAGCACTCGTTTGTACAATTTCTCCCTGATCGTTCAATGTCGTCTCGATAAAGCATAGACCGCCAATTACTTTCTCTTCACCGAATTCCTTTTGTAATAGTGATAAATGAGCGATACCATTTAACAATGGGATTATTACAGTATTTTTACCTACAAACGGCTTTAAATCTATGGTCGCCTCGTGTAAATGATACGCTTTTGTTGAAAATAAAATCACATCAAATGGAGTCGTTCTATCTTCTTTCGTTACCAATTTCGGTTGAAATGAAAAATCTCCATTAACACTACGAATAACAAGGCCTTTTTCTTCTAATTGCTGTTTTCTTTTGCTGCGAACGAGAAATGTAACATCTTCTCCCTTTTCTACTAATCGGCCACCGAAAAATCCGCCAACGCCCCCAGCTCCTAATACTAAAATACGCATACAACATCCCCCTTTTTCTAACACAATTATACTAATTTTAGTATACATAACATTATACATGTCCTTTGTTAAATAAGCTGAATTTTCATTCTTAATCTAATGAACAAGAGAGGTTATTTTCAAGAAAAATTGGGCATGTTGTTTCTATAGCTTATACGGAAAGGAAACAATGTAAATGGAGGCAATACAAACAATCGAGGAAAAAGATGTAACAACAGCTATATTTCAATTTATATTCCCGTTTTCGTTTAAAACTGGATATGAACAAAATATGTTCCCTTTCTTACAAAAAAATGATTTTCGACCTTTTCGACTCGATCATCTTGAAGATGAAAATACATATTACGGGAAATTTCAAGTTTCACATCAAAATATGGAAGCATACTATCTTTCCTTTACAAATAAAATTCTCTTTCCTCATTCAGAACATCAAAAAGGATTACAGCGCTATTCTAAAGACCTTAATTTAAATGGACATTTAACAACTAACCTTATTTCCGTTCCATTCAAGATACATTCTATTGATGTAACACTTTGTCCTTATGAGCTTGGGTTCTTAACAATTCGGACAGAAATAAAAACCGCTCCTAACATGACATTATCAGAAGCGATTGAATTCGCGGCTCGCTTCCGTGTACTTGAAACTAAAAGTGATACGACTGAGACTATTTGTATTGAATGTGATGGAAAAAAATATTCACAAGTAGAAAAACTTATATTCGGTGATTTATTTCATGGTTTAACAGACTTCTTTGAGAACAAGAGATTGCGGAGTTCTTACTTTCAAACATTCCCTTTCTTTGAAGACCAGCGAATGTATGTACAAACTCTATTATCCATAAACAAAGAGTCAGACCTTCATATAATCGATGTATATCGAGCTTCCAGTCTTTCCGGATTATCAGATGATGGTAAGCCATATATTAGTGCAAATAATGTTCCTTATATTCACGATTATTTAACAAAACATTCTTATCAAAGATGGGCTCCTAACCGTTACTTTATTATGGAAGAACATATTTTCACATGTATTACAAATGAAGGTGAACAAGCAGTCACTAAACTTGCTAGTCAAATGTACGGGGAGTTTTATTACGCTTTATTATTAAATTTATTTCATAAAGTTGTTTTATTAAAGATGGCAAACGCTTATGCCGAGTTAAATATTGAACAAGATACAAATGAAATAGAGAAATTAATTTATTCAATAAATTCGTTTACAGCTAATTATTTTTCTTTAGAATTAGTATCCCAATCACAAAGTGAAGATATTTTCTTTCGTCTAAGAAAACTTTTTAACATTGAAGTACTGTACACGAACGCGAAACAAAATCTCGATAGTTTATTTAAATATCAAGAAAATGTTGCTTCAAAAAAAGATAGCCTCTTATTATTAATTTTAACGCTCTACTCTGTTGTAGGCCAAATGTTAGGGTTTACTATGATTGATCTTTTAAGAAACACCGATTCAAACAAAATATCATCGCCTTTTGAATTTTTTGCTCTATTAATAGCGATTAGTGGCATAGTCATTTCACTTATTTTAGGTATACAAAGTTTATACCAATGGAGTGTACAACATAAACGAAGAAAAGCATGGGTAAAACAAACTGTACTTTCTGCTGTGAAAGAGAAGGATAGTACAAAGTAACTAAAAAACAGATGGCAGCACGATGCTACCATCTGTTTTCTATTATGCTTACTTACCTGCTTCGATTTTTTCTAATGTAGCAGCTACTTGCTCTTCAGTTAATTCGTGTTGCACGATATAACGATTACGTGGGTGTACACGACATTCATGAGAACATGCACGTAAATGTTTTGCTTCACTTTCTTCAGAACATAAAATTTTCTTGTTACATTCAGGGTTTGCACAGTTTACATAGCGCTCACAAGGTTCACCTGTAAAATGATCTTTACCTACGATAACGTGCTCTTTTTGGTTTACTGGTACAGCGATACGCTCATCAAATACGTAACATTGACCATCCCAAAGTTCACCTTGTACTTCTGGATCTTTTCCGTACGTTACAATTCCGCCATGAAGCTGGCTTACATCTTCATAACCTTCGCGAACTAACCAACCTGAGAATTTCTCACAACGAATTCCCCCTGTACAGTACGTTAAAATCTTTTTACCTTCAAGTGTTTCTTTATTTTCTCTAATCCAATCTGGTAATTCACGGAATGATTCAATATCTGGTTTAATTGCACCTTTAAAGTGTCCTAAATCAAATTCATAATCATTTCTTGCATCAATAATAACTGTATCTTCTTGTTTCATTGCCTCATAAAAATCTTTTGGTTCTAAATACTTCCCAGTAATTTCTTTCGGGTTAATGTCGTCTTCTAGACGAAGTGTAACTAACTCTGAACGAGGACGTACGTGCATTTTCTTGAATGCATGTTCATCCGCCTCATCAATTTTAAACACGATTCCAGCAAAACGTGGATCATTATTCATCGCTTCCACGTATTTTTCTGTTTGCTCAACAGTTCCAGAACAAGTTCCGTTAATTCCTTCTGTCGCTACAAGAATTCTTCCTTTTAACTCAAGTGATTTACAAAATTCTAAATGCTGTTCAGCAAATTCTTCTGGATTTTCAATTGTTGTGTACATGTAATACAGTAATACTCTATATGGTTTTGTAGTTGCCAATGTATTTCTACCACCTATCTAAATTTTAAAATCATGTATAAGTTAACGTTCATATCAAAACATATATAATAAGAAAATACATACTAAATTGTACTTAGCCTATTTTCTTCTATTTACAATTTTTTCTATAAGTTAACAAAAATAAAAACAAGATTACAGAACAAAACACTACGGTTAGGTTGTAATCCCAATATATTATATATCATACAATTTCATTTCCATCAATTAATATGATGTAATATAGGCTGTATGTTCACATAAATTTCAAAAACAGCCCTATAATTTATTATCTTCTCCCTTATTCATCAACCATAAACTCCCAAAATATTTTTGCATCGTCACACCATTCATTGCACACAGTCATATAATTTGCATTAAGGAAACTTTTATGTTCAAATGAAATTGCCACATCATATATCTAAATGTATTGAAATAATGAATAAGAATAAAGTGAAACTTTAATCAAGTTAAGATTTCAAAGGGGAATACTACTATGAATAAAGATATAACAAAAGATAAACAAGTCCCTTCTCAAAGTACAACAGTTCAATCAGCCCATTTAGCGTTAAGTGGACAAACAAAAGGCTTTAAAAGACTGTTACCATTCTTAGGACCTGCTTTTATCGCATCAGTTGCTTATATTGATCCTGGGAACTTCGCTACAAATATCGCAGCTGGATCACAATATGGGTATTTATTGCTTTGGGTAATACTCGCTTCTAATTTAATGGCTGTATTAATTCAAACTTTATCAGCTAAATTAGGAATCGCTACTGGGAGAAATCTTCCTGAAGTAGCTCGCGAAAACTTCCCCAAACCAGTTTCCATCGGTTTATGGATACAAGGGGAACTCGTTATTATGGCTACAGATTTAGCTGAATTTATCGGGGCAGCACTTGGCTTATACTTACTATTTGGAATTCCGATGTTACCAGCTGCTTTAATTACAGCAGTTGGATCATTTATTATTCTTGAATTTCAACGCAGAGGCTTTCGTCCATTAGAAGCTATCATAACAGGTATGATTTTTATCGTTGTTATCGCTTTTGGTATCCAAGTCTTTTACGCAAAACCGGAATTAAGCCCTCTACTCTCAGGACTTTTCACTCCAAAATTCCAAGGTGTAGATAGCATCCTTTTAGCAGCTGGAATTTTAGGTGCGACAGTAATGCCGCACGCGATATATTTACATTCGGCCTTAACGCAGCGCCGTGTAGTCGGAACAAATGATGAACAAAAGAAAAAGATTTTCCGCTTCGAATTCATCGATATTATTATTGCAATGGTTATCGCTGGAGCAATTAATGCAAGTATGTTAATTGTAGCAGCTGCACTATTCTTTAAAAACGGCTTGCACGTTGAAGACCTTGATGTTGCTTTTAACCAGTTCAGTAATTTAGTCGGTCCTGTATCGGCTGCATTATTTGGGATTGGACTTTTATCAGCAGGTTTATCTAGTTCTTCTGTTGGTACGATGTCTGGTGATATTATTATGCAAGGATTCATTCGAATGCATATTCCGTTATACTTACGCCGATTTATAACAATGATTCCGCCTCTCGTTATTATCGCTTTAGGTGTAAATCCAACTTACGCTCTCGTTATGAGTCAAGTTGTCTTATCTTTCGGTATTGCCTTTGCATTAGTACCACTTATTATGTTTACAAGTAATAAGAAGATTATGGGTGCACTCGTCAACCATCGCATTACAACATTTATCGCGTGGTTAATCGCTGCACTTATTATCGTTTTAAATATTTTCTTACTGTATCAAACATTTGTCGGTTAATAAAAAAGGGTATTCCAAATTTGATTTGGAATACCCTTTTTGTATGAAATGATTTCCTTCTACTTACCACTTATGTATGTCCCTCTTTCCGGCATTATCGCACCTTTTTCAGTTCGAAAATAAAGTGGTAAGCCTTCCGTGAAAAACATACTCACCTTGGATGGATCCTGCCTTTGATGATGGATATGTAAATGTGGTTCACTTGAACTTCCTGAGTTACCGACTTGGGCAAGAAATTCTCCTTCATTTACATGTTCGCCTTCCCTCACTTTAATTGATCCTTTCTTTAAATGGGCAAGAAACAAAAATGTACCTGTTTCATCCAGTCGTAAATAAATATGATTTCCCGCCATCGATTGAAAATCATCCGATCCCGGAACTAAATCTATTTCATCATTTTTAATTGATACAACTGTCCCAGAAGCTGGTGCCATTACTTTCGCTCCATATATTCCATAATCCTCTAACTTACTACTTTTCACTTCAGCAGGTGGAATGAGAATATCGTATGCCCATCGTTCATTTGGTTTTATAACGTGATAGTTCATTTCTAATTTATCGCCGCCCCAACCTATCAATGCTCGTTCATTCAAAGGAAAACGAACGACTACTTTAGGACTCATAGACTGTACATCTACTGGGTATGCAATTCTCCCAATGTTAGCGAACCACCCCACGGGCCAAGCTCCAATGGTAGAAAACAGAACTATTAATAGTAGCGTTCCATCTATCCGCTTTCTAAAAATGCCTTTCCAAACAAACATTACTGCTGAGCCTATTAAGAGACAAACTGAAATTACACTAAAAGCCTGTATAATCCACCACACAAAGACTGATGTAACGCCATTACCTAAATAAACTAAACTCCAACTTATAATTAAAAAAGCAACTATAATCGCTAATAAAAATCTCTTCCACATGCTGTATCCCTACTCTCCTATCTTTGTTCCCCATGATACGAAGTAAAAATTACGACATATGAAAGAAATACTTACGACTTTCTTACATTTCTTTATACCGCGGTAAAACGATAGTGAAAACCGTTTCTTTATCGTTACTACGTACAGTGATATCTCCTTTATGAAGTTCCGCTATACTTCTCGCAATTGCAAGTCCCATTCCTTTTCCACCCGTATGAGAGCTACGTGATTTTTCACCACGATAAAACTTCTCAAAAACGTAAGGAAGGTTCTCATTCGGAATGCATTGTCCAAAATTTTTAATTTCTATTTCAACATTCATGTCTCTTTTAGAAATTTGAATCAAAATCTGTTTTCCGTCTTTCCCGTACATAATACTATTACTAATTACATTTTCGAACAGCCTCACCATAAGCGCTACATCCATTTCCACATGTAACTCCTTATCACCGTTAATACAAAAGCTCATATCGGCATCATCTAGTAGTGGTACAAAATCAATCATGATTTGTTCAATGAACGCTTTCATATTTACTACACTTTTATGTAATTCGATTTCTCTATAATTTATTTGACAATATTCTAATAAGTCATCTACTTGATTTTTTAATTCATAACTTTTTCGCTTTAATATACTTACATACTGTTCACATTCTTCTCCATTTGAATGAAGCTGATTTCCTAACAGGTCCGCGTAACCGATTAGAGATGTTACAGGTGTTCGTAAGTCATGAGAAATATTGCTAATCATTTCATTTTTCGTTTCCTGCGATTTTTTTTCATTTTCGATAGACTCTTTTAAACTTTTAGCCATCCTATTAACATTCGCTGCTAATTCACCAATCTCGTCATTTTTTGAAATAGGTATATGTATTTCCAAATTACCACTACTTATTTCCTTCACACTCTTGTTAATTTCAGATAATCTTTTCATCATTGTTTTTGTCATGAATGCAAAGTATATTGTAGTAAAAGTTAAAAAAGCTATTAAATATAACAATGAATATTTTTCCTCTAATGCAGTAACATGACTATATATATTTCCAACTACAATTTGAAACGCTATTATACTTACAATTGCTAACAAAATGCTACATATGAATGCGATAAAAAACTTAGCTCTAATGCCTTGTAATGATTTAATCTTCAATTTTATATCCGACTCCCCAAACATTTTGAATAAACTTCGGCTCTTTTGGATTCTCTTCAATTTTATTTCTTAATCTTGCAATATGAACCATTACTGTATTATTACTTTCATAGGCTCTTTCTTTCCAAACGCTCTCATATATTTCTTCAATAGTGAACACACGATTCTTTGTAGCGGCCATTAAGTACAAAATATCATATTCAGTTTTCGTAAGATTGATTGTTTCTCCATATAACATTACTGTTCTCGACACTTCATCTATTTCTAAACCTCTAATGTTTATTTTCTTTTCTATTACTTGGACAGCATTTTGATTAAAATATGTATACCTTCTTAATTGAGCCTTCACTCTTGCTATAAATTCAATTGTACTAAACGGCTTCACAATATAATCATCTGCCCCAGTGCTAAATCCAATTACTTTATCTACATCTGATGATTTAGCGCTTAAAAACATAATTGGCAAACTATATTTCTCTCTTATCCTTCTACACAATTCAATCCCATCCATTTGAGGCATCATAACATCAAGGATAGCAAGTTGAACATCATTATTATTCAATACCTCTAACGCCTCTTCTCCGTTGTCAGCACTAAAAACAGTAAAACCTTCTTGCTCTAAATTTACGTTAATGAATCGAATAATATCTCGATCATCATCTACAATTAAAATTGAGTTTTTCTCCATATCTAAACCTCTTTTTGAAATATATTCCACAATCAATTTTAACATAAATTAAAATCATCATTACACCTTGAATAATCTTTATTTTCAGATTAAAGTATACAATAACAAATACATTCTAGTTTCATATGAACAGGAGTGAAGGCATGTTTCCTATATTAAAAACTGAGCGACTTATTTTAAGAGAACTTACTGAAGAAGATGCACCGAGTATATTAGATTGCTTTTCTAATTCCGATGTCCTGCGCCATTATGGCCAAAAACCATTACAAAATCTCGATCAAGTAAAGCAAATCCTTAACAATTTTAAGTTGAGTTACAATGAAAGACACGGTATTAAATGGGGCATCGAAATAAAAGACAAGAAAGGAATCATTGGAACAATTGGTTTTCATGATTGGTCTTCTGAACATAAACGAGCAAATATTAGTTATGCCTTTTTGCCTGAACACTGGGGAAATGGATATGCTACTGAGGCAGTTTCTGAAATAATAGGTTACGGCTTCAATACGCTCCATTTAAAACGTATCGGGGCAATTGTATTTCTTGAAAACGAGGCTTCCAATAAAGTACTATTAAAATTAGGTTTTGAAAAAGAAGGGGTTCTAAAAAACTATATGTATCAAGATGATATCCCCTATGATACGAATTTTTATTCTTTATTAAAATCCGTTTAATAGATATAATTCAAAAAAAGAAACCTCACTTTTAAAAGTAAGGTTTCTTTTTTGATTAATAGTTTTACTTATTATCGATATAAGCATTCTTATAAGTATAAACACCACCAAATTGATGCTTTTCAATTCCTTTTACATAATCCTTTTGTACGTAAGCTGAGCCCATTTGATAAAGCGGTGCGATTGCAGCATCCTCTAATAAAATACGCTCGGCCTCTTGCAATGCTTCCCATCTTTTCTTCTGATCTAGTACTAGATTGCTTTTCGCTTTCTTTATTAATTCATCGTAGTGACGGTTAGAATAATTCATTTTGTTATTCGGATTCCCCGTCGTAAAGAGCTCTAAATAACTAATTGGGTCTTTATAATCAGGTCCCCAATTTGCCATAGATATATCGTAATCTCCCATTTGTTCTAACTGTAACTTTTGCTTAAATGGCTGTTGTTTAATTTGTATCGTGAGTCCTTGCAAATTCTTTTCTAAGTCACCTTTTATATATTCTGCCATACGTTTTGCATTATCTTGTTCATATGTTAAAAATTCGAGGTTTACTTGCTCTACTCCCAGTTCTTTTTTCGCTTCTTCCCAAATCTTTTTCGCATTTTGCAAATCATATGGAGAAAGATCTCCGTTTTCTTTTCTAAAATCTTTACCAGTCTCCTCATTTATATGACCAACCGGTACAAGTCCGCTTGCAGACTTTGCCCCGTTATTAATAAAGTGAGAAACGAAATCTTCTTTATTTAAAGCGAATGAGATAGACTGACGCACTTTCTTATTTGCTAACGCATTATTTTTTTCATTAAAACGTAGCATAGCAATTCCTGGATCGCTCGACATATGTAATTCCTTACTTCCTTTATACTTGTCTACAAATTGAGAATTAATAGGCACTCGATCCAAATCACCAGCTTCGTATAAATTAACAACCGTCATTGTATCTTTTACAATTTGAAAGTTTATTTCGTCTAATTTCACTTTCTTTTGATCCCAATATGTAACATTCTTCTTTAATTGAAACTCTTGTTCATGCTTCCACTTCTCTAATACAAATGGGCCGTTATATATGAGATTACTAGGTTCCAATGCATAATTCTTTCCTTGTTCTTTCAAAAATGATTCATGCTGTGGTAAGTAAATAGGTAGTGCTAACAACTGTAAAAAATAAGGAATTGGCTGTTCTAATTCCACTTCTAACTTATAATCATTTATAACTTTAACCCCAAGTTCATCAAGAGGCATTGTTCCCTTATTTATCTCTTTCGCGTTTTTCACATGAAAGAGCATATACGCATATTGAGACGCTGTTTCAGGGCTAATTGCACGTTTCCACGCAAACATAAAATCATTTGCTGTTACACTGTCTCCATTTGACCATTTTGCATCTTTACGCAAATCAAATGTATATTTTTTACCATCTTCACTTCTTTTAAACGATTTTGCTACTGCTGGAATAGGCTGATCTTGATCATCTAATACATACAACCCTTCAAATATGTTTTGCATAACGTGCGCTGATGTACCATCCATCGTTTTCGCAGTATCAAGAGAAGGAATTTCTTCTGATACCGTTACATTTAATACTTGTTTTTTTGCCTCTGTGTCACTTTTATTCGCTTTATTATTACAAGCTGTTAATAATAAAGTTGTAACAAGTGCCATTACCATTAAATGGCTCTTTTTTCGCTTCATGAATTGTTCTCCTTAAGTATAAAATATTATAAAGCGTTATATATTATAGCAGAAATATGAACAGAAAGATGCGACATTCTTTTGAATGTTTATTCGTTCAAGAAAAAAGCTATCCTTTTAAAAAAGGATAGCTTTTCCTTAATAAAATCAAAATTTATTGTCGCCTCAATTGTATGAAGGAAATGTTCTTTCGGAACTAACTCTTCTACAGAAACAGATACACGTTCGCCACAATGATTTTTAAAGCACCATCCTAAGAAATCTCTCCTTATTCTCTTTTTATCAGTGTTGACACATAAAAAGAAGTTCAGATAGAAAGTTGTATTTTACAAATCTTATACACTTAAGGATTTTGTAAGGATCAAGTAAGAAAAACGAGAGCTTTGTTTCGTATAGTCAAAATATAAAGTGAAGGAAGAGAGATTACGATAAAACCAAAATGACTGATTTTAGATAAACCTATCAATGGTTTAGACGACTCTTCTTTTCCATACTAATCATCATGTCTTTTTTTAGAGTAATAATATCAGTAGGTCCAAGTTTGGGAGATTACTTGCAGATATTTTGAAGTTTTTGCACCAGAACTTTAATTACCATACCTGTTTTTTACCATCACATATTGGAGGTTAAAACATGAATAAAAAAAAGAAAATACAAAAATCAGTACTTTCCTTTAGCCTACTCTTTTCTTTAGGCGTTTCATCTTTCCCGCTTACAACAGCTATTCACGCAGATACACGTGAGGAACAATCTGCAGAAAAGAAACTAGTCTCTTTAACGGAGCGTACATCATTATTTTTTGAATATCTCCAGCAAGGTAAGTATGCAGAGGCACTCCAGTTGACGTCTGCTGCTTTTCAATCCAAGTTTACAGCAAACACATTACAAAATTGGTGGACACAAAGTGGGATAAAAATCATGGGAACACCTGTAATAAAAGAACGAAACTTGGTCCATCAGACGGTGGAAATTCCAGGAGCTATTGAAGGAACTACCATACCGCTACTCATTAAATTCACACCTGGCGGGAAAGTAGATGAAGTTGGGGAAAGGCCGCCCCAGGAATCTTACATTCCGCATCCTAGCTATGACCAACCTGCTTCCTATCAAGAACGTGAAATCGTCATTGGAAATTCTACTTATCCGTTACCAGCCACATTAACAGTTCCGAAACATAAGCCTGGTGAAAAGGTACCCGTAGTTGTTCTTGTTCATGGTGCTGGCATCCATGATCGCGATGCTACCTATTTGGGAACAAAAATCTTACGAGACCTTGCGGTGGGCCTTTCATCCAACGGAATTGCAGTGTTGCGCTATGAAAAACGTACCTTAGAACATGCATTAAAGATGAGTGCAGAACCTGTTACGTTAGATCGTGATACTACAGATGATGCCATATATGCAGCAAAGTCAGCAGCGCAGCAGGAAGGCATTGATCCAAATAATATTTTCATTCTCGGACATAGCCAAGGAGCTGGCACAATGCCGCGTATACTGAGCAAAGCGCCTTCCTCACTTGTTCGAGGAAGTATCTTACTCGCACCACCTGCACGCCCTTTGACTGACACTGCCATTGATGTGAGTCAATACCTTGGGGCGCCAAAGGAAGTAATCGATGAACTAAAAAGACAGTTCGCTTTTATCCTGGATCCTACTTTCAATCCTGACCATCCACCAGCTGACTACAATTTTCCGTTTCCGTCTCCTCACTTTATGTATGATGTTACTAGGTGGCGTCCAGTTGAGGAGGCAAAATCACGAAAAGAGCCTTTACTGATTCTGCAAGGGGCACGCGATTATCAAGTAACAGTAAAAGATGAATATACAAAATGGCAGGAGGGACTTTCAAACCGCGGGAATGTTCAGTTCAAAGAATACCCGAAATTGAATCATTTCTTCACGGAGGGTGACGGGGAATTGAGTCTTCCAAGTGAGTACGAAATCCCTGCAAATGTTCCCGAGTACGTCATCCAGGACATTATTACATGGGTCAATGAGACAAAAAAATAAGAAAACATCGAAAGCCTTCATGCAATCATCATTGCGTGAAGGCTTTTTTGAAACTAGTGATTTTAACTAAATCATTCTCTTCTATTTTATTAATCAACACTAATAAGAAACCTCTCCTTTCCCTCTTTTTATCAGTGCTGGCACATAAAAGAAGGTTCAGGCACAAAAATGAGCTGTGGAGAAGACTTTCTCCACAGCCTGAAAATACCTATCTTTGTAAACCTCGTTTATAACGACTTGCTTCAAATATAATACGCTCTTCATCTAACGTTTTACATTCGCCATTCCAAACGACACGCTTTCCGTTAATAATTACATCGCTAATATCTTTTCCACTAGCAGCATATACAAGATGCGATAATACTTCGTCTGCTGGTTGTAAATGCGGCTTATTAGATGGGTCAATCGTAATAAAATCGGCACACTTTCCAACCTTAAGTGATCCTGTTTGTTTCATACCGATTACTTCAGCAGCTCCTTTAGTCGCAAGTGTAAGAGCTGTTTCAACTGGTAACGCTGTTGCATCTTGGTGAATACCTTTTTGCAGTAAAGTCGCTATACGCATTTCTTCAAACATATCTAAATTGTTATTAGATGCCACACTATCTGTTGCAATTCCTACTTTCATTCCTGCTTCTAGCATCGCTTTTACATTCGCTATACCAGATCCTAGTTTTAAATTACTATTCGGGTTATGTGCCACTCGAACATCATGTTCTGCTAAATATGCACGCTCATTTTCATTTAACACTACACCGTGCGCAATAACTGTTGGGCGTTTAAACAATCCGCAACTTGCTGCATATTCTACTGGACGTTTTCCGTACTGTGCTTCAATATCACGTACTTCACGCTCTGTTTCCGAAAGGTGAATATGAACCATCGTTTGATTTTCTACTGCAATACGTGCGCATTCTTCTAACAGTTCTGTGGAACATGTATATGGACTATGCGGTGCAACCATCGTAGTTAACATACCACTTTCGTTATAGTAACGCTTCACATATTTCTCAGCTTCTTCAATTGCTTTCTTTTCATCATCTTTCGTTCCGAAGCTAAATAAAGTTCTTGAAACAGCAGCTCGCATCCCACTCCTTGATACCGTTTCCATAATTGCATCTTGATCTACTCCAATTGGATTAAACATGTCAGAAAATGATGTTGTACCACTTTTCACCATTTCAAGTAATCCTAATTCCGTACTAGCGACCGCAAGCTCTGGAGTGAACTGGCTTTCAAGTGGCCAAATTCTCGTCTCAAGCCATGGTTGTAATAACATATCGTCTCCAATCCCTCTTAAGAGACTCATTACAACGTGTGTATGTGTATTTACAAGCCCTGGTAAAACCCACTTTCCTTTCATGTCAATTACTTCATCTACTTCAAAATTATTAGCAAATTCTCCGCTATTTACATCTATAATTTGATCATTTTCTACAATGATATATCCATTTTCTATCACTTCGTTTTGTTCATTCATCGTTACGATTGTAGCGTTTACATAAGTTGTTTTCAAAAGTATTTCCCCTTTCAACTCTATGAAGTTCCCTTTAATAAGTTACCACCATTATAGTAACTTATTAAAGATTAAGAGTCAAAAGATAATTTCAATTCTTTCATTATCTTTTCCTTCAAAATGCTATATTGTTTTTCATTTGTATCTGCAAACGCTTCTTCCCGATTTGATTCCATATCCAAATAATTCAGGTTTTCATTGAATTGAGCCTCTGTAAAATCAAACCTATGTCCATCTATACAGTTATAAAAGTGCCACACCTCTCCTATTTTTGTCTTCTTGATTTGCCCTCCGCATATATCTTGAATGGCTAAAGCCGTTACACCACACTGTCCCTTTGCTGGATTTTCACTTGTCCACTTAGAGCTCGTTTCTATTGACCAAGATCTTATCAAAGCTTCATATATTTGTTTTTCCTTTACATTATCCATTTTCATCTTCCCCTACTATCAATCGTTTTACACTTCATATTGCAAAAGTGGTAAAAGACGATTTTTAAATACTGTTGATGACGTCTCTCCGATTAACTTTGCTCCCATCTTTAAATAATATCCTTTTGCATTCGGATCACTATCAATCGTAAAACTTTTTAATCCTAGTTCCTTCGCTTTTTCTATTACATTCTCCCAAAGTATTTTCCCGTAGCCTTTCCCTTTAAAACGAGGATGAATGTATAGGAAATCGAGAGCATTATCGTCACGTAAAAATGAGAAAAAACCAATCTTCGTATTATCATTTTCTAAAACATATACAAAATTATTTTTTATGTACTCTTCTGTAACTGTTAAATCTCCCTTACAAGCAAGAATAAATTCTTCGCTATAATTCCACGTTGCTTTTGAATGTAGCGCGAGTTCACTTAATTCATTTGCTTCACTTAATAACGCTTTTCTTATCTTCATGATTCTTTCTCCTTACCTTCGATATATAAACTCTTAAAATGATTCGAAAAGTAATTTAAAAAACCTCTTATTTACGTAAATAAGAGATTACTTTTATAAATCTTTATTATAGGTAACAATTTTTTAAAAGAAAAAGAACGCCATTCCTGAAAATTGGCGTTCTTTTTCTTTTAACCTTTATGGCATATTATATTGAAAATCATTTGTTTTACTATTTTTATACTACATAACTATATAGTTTCTACTACCGCTTCAAGCATTGTTCCATTTTTAGCATAATTCGTATGCCAAGAAAAAGCTTTTTCTAAAACATGAGGCGTTTGTCCACCTCTTGTTTGTGCTTCTTCGAAATAAGCTCTTAGCTGGTCACGATACATTGGATGTGCGCAATTCTCAATAATTAGTTTCACTCTTTCTCTTGGCGCTAGTCCTCTTAGGTCAGCAAAGCCCTGTTCAGTGACGATAACATCTACATCGTGTTCAGTATGGTCTACATGAGAAACGAAAGGAACGATACTTGAAATGTTACCATCTTTTGCAATCGATTTCGTAACAAAGATCGCTAGACGTGCATTTCTTGCAAAATCACCAGAACCACCAATACCGTTCATCATTTTTGTACCTAAAACGTGAGTGGAGTTAACATTTCCGTATATATCTAATTCTAAAGCAGTATTAATCGAGATTAATCCGAGGCGGCGAATGATTTCAGGGTGATTAGAAATCTCTTGCGGGCGCATCATTAATTTGTCACGATATTTTTCAAAGTCGGAAAATACTTGTTGCATTTTCTCTTCAGAAAGCGTGATGGAGCAGCAGGAAGCAAAATTGACTTTCCCAGCATCCATTAGATCAAAGACCGCATCCTGTAAAACTTCAGAATACACTTCTAAATCTTCAAACTCCGAATCTAGCATGCCGTGCAATACTGCATTAGCAACTGAACCAATTCCCGATTGTAACGGTGCTAAACTCTTTGTTAATCGGCCTACTTTAACTTCTTCTCGAAGGAACTCTATTAAATGTTGTGCCATAATGACAGTTTCTTCATCTGGAGGAACAATTGTCGATGGTGAATCCAGTTGATTCGTAAACACAATCCCCTTCACTTTTTCTGCATCAATCGGGATACCGATCGTTCCAATTCGATCATCCGTTTTTGCAAGCGGAATCGGAAGTCTTTCCCCTTGTTTACCTGGTTCATATAAATCATGCAGCCCCTCTAGTTGCGTAGATTGAGCCATATTCATTTCAATAATAATGGACTTAGCATTTAAGGAAAATGCTAAGGAATTTCCAATTGAAGTGGTTGGAATAATCATGCCGTCTTCAGTAATCGCAACCGCTTCCAAAATAGCGACATCTATATCCATAACGTCAGCACGGAGTAGCTCTGCTGTATGAGATAAGTGCTGATCCACAAATAAAAAGTCTCCGTTATTAATTCCTTTTCGCATAGTCGCATCGGCTTGGAAAGGCAATCTTTTCCCTAAAATTCCTGCCTCAGCAAATAATTTATCTACATCCGAACCTAAGGAAGCCCCTGTATAAACATTTACTTTAAAAGATTTATCATTCTTCACTCGGTTCACCAGCGCAAACGGGACTGCTTTTACATCCCCAGCACGTGTAAATCCACTTAATCCTAAAGTCATTCCACTTTCAATCCATGAAGCTGCTTCTTCAGGTGTAACTACCCGATCTTTTAAACGTTGATCCCTGATTCTATCCAAATTATTCTCCATATGTAATCCCTCTCTTAATGAATATTCATAATTATTTTACACATTAACACTATGAAAATAGGGATTTTAGTATACAATGCCGAAAATTCAGATAAAACAGCAAATCTAGGTTCTAAAGCAGAATAATTTAGAATCCTAGAAGCTTACGAAAATAACTGGCGTATGATTGACTAACTGGTACTCTCTCTCCGTTATCCATAGAAAGTAAAAAAGTAGAATGGGTATCAGGATAAATCGCTTTAATATGATTAACATTTACAATAAATGAACGGTGACACCTAATAAATGAATCTTTCGGAAGCAAATATTCGAATTCTTGTAGAGAGTACTTATGTGTTCCTGTTAACTCTTCTGAATTCACATACGTCTTTTTATCTTTAGCCTCTAAATACATCACCTTTGAAAAAGGAACCGGAACCCATCCGTCTGTTGTTTTTAAAGTAACGACTGACTTACCATCCGTTAAAGCTGGATAAATTGCCGTCACGCAACCTTCAATCTTTCCATTATTTGAAAATGGTACGGCCATTCCATGATAAGGAATACCGAAAACATCCCGGTTAATAAATTCAGAGGCTTTTTGCTTCGTTACCATTGCTTTATGAGCAATTGTCCCTTCCTTAATAGGATCACCGGTGCTAATCTTTAAATCAATTCGTTTACTTGGCCGATAGTAAATATATTCTTTCGTATTCGAAACGGCGATTGATATTTCATCTGAAAATAATTCCCCAACAACATCTAGTAGTATACCTAATGTTTTATCTTCCATACTATAAACACCTCATTCACTATTATACTACTATTATGATTTAAAAAACCGTTCAGCATTTTGAACGGTTTTACAAACAATTTAGTTCACCTTAGCCCCATAACATCTTGCTACTGCAACTGCCTGCGCTATATCTAATTTTACATTTTTTAAATCGAAACTTTTAAAATCAACTCTATCAACTACAGCTCCTCTTAAATCTGCGCCGCTAAGTTTTACCTTGCCTAATTGTGCACCCGTTAAATCCGCTTCACGTAAATCTGCTTTTTCTAAATTACATTCATATAGGTCAGCTTCAATTAAACGTATACCCTTTAGCATTTGTTTACTTAAATTCGCAAACCTTAAATTCGTATAGGACCAATCACCCGATATTATAGTTATTCCGTCTAAATTCGCTTCTTCAAAATCAGAGCCGGTCATTTTACATTCTTCAAACTTCGATACGAATAAATTCGCACCAACAAACTTACAATTCGCAAATGTCGTTCTTTGATGGATAGAAGCGTTAAAAAGAGCACCGGTAAAATCACATTCTATGAAATTACAATTTTCAGTAGAAACTTCCGATGCATCTATCCCTCTAAAACGGCATTTTATGAAAGTACAATTCTTCAATTCCTCTTCTTTAATCAAAACATCTTGAAAATCTATTTCTACATATTCTTTATTAACAAATTCACTCATAACTATTCCTCCATCTCCTTAAAGAAACCTCACTTCAAAAAAGTGAGGTTTCTTCTCATACAATATGCTTATCTAGCCAAGAAATCAAATCTTGAAATACTTCATCTCGATTTACTTCATGGAACATTTCATGTCTTCCATTTTCATATAAACGAAGTGTTACATCTTTCACATCACATTTTTTATAATTTTCATATACTTCTTTTACACCTTTCCCCATATCCCCAACAGGATCACGATCACCTGAAAAAATATGTATCGGAAGGTTTTTCGGTGTTTTCTTGAACTCTTCTAGTTTATTTACTTCTAATACACCAGAAAATAATTCTCGATAAAAACTAGTCGTACAAATGAATCCACATAACGGATCCGCAATATATTTATCAACTTGATTATTATCTGAAGATAACCAATCAAATTTTGTACGATTTGGTTTAAAGTGTGAATTAAAGTTTCCGAAAGATAAAAAGTTTAGCATCGGACTTTTCGTTTTTGCCCCGCGTAATTTCATCTCAATTGTCGCCACTTTATGACCGATACTTCCTAAAAGCCCTGGATTTCCACCAGTTCCTGAAATAAGGAATCCATCATATAATTCCCCTTTCAGTTGTACAGCACGTCTTGATAAAAAAGAACCCATACTATGTCCAAGTAAAAATAACGGGCATGTCTGCTCTTTTCTTATCGTTTCTGATACAAAGATAACATCAGACACAGCCTCATTCCAACCTACATTTGGTTCAAAATGACCATAATCTTCTTCTCTTTTCACTGTTTTCCCATGACCTTTATGATCATGTGCATAAACACCATATCCTGCTTCTAATAACGCAGCAATAAAGTCTGTATAAACACCTGCATGTTCTGTCATACCATGTGCAATTTGAATAATCCCTCGCGGATCTCCTTCTGGTAGCCACTTACGTAAATAAATTTCCGATCCATCCAATGCCGTAACGAAACTTTCCTGTACGTTCATTTCGTCAGCCCCCAACTCTATTATGTATATCAAAAAATGAATATCCATTCATTATTCTTATTATGTATTATATGCAATTGCTTTCATTATGACAAATGACTCACTTTTCCAATTAACTCTTAAACTAATATATTGACGAACAGAAAATAAAATTATATAGTTACTTACATAAAGTAATTATTATATTTTGGGAGGTTTCTATTATGATGCCATCATTATTTTTAGCACACGGATCACCGATGCTCGCTATTCAAGATACAGAATATACAAGTTTTTTAAAAACACTTGGAGAAACATATAAACCGAAAGCTATTGTTATTTTTACCGCTCACTGGGAAAGTGAAGTATTAACGATTTCCTCTTCAGATGAAGAATATGAAACAATTTATGATTTTGGAGGTTTTCCTCCTGAATTATACGAAATCAAATATCGTGCGAAAGGCTCTTCTAGCATTGCGTCTATGCTAGCAACAAAATTTAAAAACAAAGGCATTCCAGTCCATCATAATATGACGAGAGGGTTAGATCATGGTTCATGGACACTCCTGCATCGTATGTATCCAGAAGCAGATATTCCTGTCATACAAATATCAGTAAATCCATTCCTTCCTGCAAAAGAACAATTTGAAATTGGAGAGGCACTAAAAGGACTTGGACAAGAAGATATTTTAGTAATCGGTAGCGGAGTTACTGTTCATAATTTACGGGTATTGAAATGGAATCAAACAACACCTGAAAAATGGGCGATGGAATTTGATGATTGGATTATTAAACATATGCAGACCAATGATAAAGATGCATTGTTTGATTGGGAGAGAAATGCGCCTCATGCACAATTAGCAGTACCACGAGCAGAGCATTTTGTTCCTTTATTTATCGCAATGGGTAGCGGTGAACAGACAGGGAAAGTCATTCACCGTAGCTACGAGCTTGGTACATTAAGTTATCTTTGCCTTCAATTTTAATAAAAAAGGATGAAGCAAATATTGCTTCATCCTTTTTACTGTTCATTCACCTAGTTAACTAACTTCCAAATGTCGTTTCTCTGATACCTCTTCGTTCTTATTATGAAAATAAACCCAAATGCACGCAATAAATAATAATGATGAAGTAGAGAAGAAAACATATTGGAAGCCCGCATGTGCTGCAATTTGTCCACCAAGTACTGGTCCAATCATATTCCCTAGAAACTGAAACGATTGATTATATCCAAATATTCGTCCCGTTACATGGGTTGGTGTATGTTGTTTTAGTAGAGTTTGTACGGAAGGTAATAATCCTGCTTGTGCGATACCTAATAAAAATCGAAGAATTAATAGTTGCCAAGCTGAGGTTACAAATGCTTGCGGGATAAAAATAATTCCTGCAGCAAACAACGCTACAACTAACGTTTTTTGGGGGCCAATATGATCTGATAATCTTCCTAGCTTAGGAGCTGCTAAAATTACTGCTAATCCTGTTGCAGACATGACTGCACCTGCAAGCATTTCAATATGATCTGTTCCTGGTCCTGCCAAATGCTTTACGTACAACGTAATAATAGGTTGAATTGACATATTTGCAAGCTGAATAATAAAGGTTGCTACAAATAAACTTATTATTAAATGTTTTGCCGGGACCATCGTCCATACTTTTTTCGGCTGTGCCTTTTTTGCTTTAGCAGAATGATTCTCTTCATGTAAGAAGAAAAAGACGATGAGAAAGGAAAGGAATAAGAAAGCTCCTGTAACTAAAAAAACATGGCGCATTCCGATTAACTCTGACAAATAACCTCCGAGTATCGGCCCAAGTAATGAACCACTCACGCCTCCAGTTGAGATTGTAGAAATTGCCCACCCTGAATGTTCTTGCGGAGTTTCTGCAGCAATAAATGTCATCGCTGTAGAAAGGAAACCTGATACCGCTCCCATTAAAAACCGAAGTGCGACTAGTTGATACACGTCCGTCACAAACCCCATAAGCGTCATAATTATCGCCATACCAAGGCTCGCACGTATAAGCATTAATTTCCGTCCATGTATATCACCAAGCTTGCCCCATATTGGTGATACGATCGCACCCATTAAAAATGTCACTCCAAATGCAAGTCCCGACCACTGTGCAATACTAGAAGTGCCGGTCACCCCTAATTCCTCAATATAAAAAGATAAAAAAGGAATTACTAAACTCATACCGGCTGCAGTGGTAAAACAACCTAGCCAACAAATCATTAAATTTCGTTTCCAGCTGGCCATTTTCACACCTTCTTTCATTCGATACCCATTCTACACCGTTTTCTAGAAAAAGTTTAGTAATTTGCTTTATACATAATAAAACTCTATCCCTTTGCATTCTTTGCAAAGGGATAGAGTTAATTATCTCCTATTGGTATTAAACGTGCATTACAGCATCGCTCGTAAAACTCAATCGGACCTGCTTGTCCTATAATTGCATACTCATATCCGATTTTCTTCATGTTATATAAACAATGATTCAATAACGTCTTCCCAACACCGTTCACACGATTATGTTTCGCTGTACCCATCGGGCCAAACAGCCCTTTCTTTCCTCTCACAACATCATAACAAGCGAAACCAATGATTTCTCCTCCTTGTTCAGCAATAAAAATAGGTAACTCTTCTTTATATGTCCGAAATCCATAATCTAAAGATTTTAACCAACGCTCCCCAAATTCATCCTTAACAAAACGTGCCAACTTTTCAAAATCAGAAGAAATCGCTTTTCTAATATTACAGCTTAAACTATTACAAATAGGATCAGATCTTGTTAATGCAACCGTCAAGTCTCTTGGTTCAGATGTAATTTGCAATACATCTTTTTTCGTCTTTTCACTTATAACCTTATTAATAACTTCATCCCCTTGAAAAATTGCATATAAAACATGCCCTTCATTTATTACTATTTGCTGAAAACGTTCCATCCGTTTCTTCGCTACTTTTAAAACTTCTATCGTCTTATTTGAAACTTTAAACTCCCCAACATTTATGTATTCTATATCATTTTCATAATATTGTTGGAGTAACGATATCTTTGCTAAAAAATCCATACCCACCGTATGAAATAAATACATATGTAACTCCGCGCAAACTCCAGTACCTTCCTTACAAGCTCCTATAAATAGATGAACTGGATGGATAATACCTTTACTACACTCAGCCTCTTCTGCTGCGATCTCCAATATTTTATATGCACGTTTTGTAAATTGGAATTCCACCATCTATATCCCTTCCCCTAATGACTTATTATCAAACCATAACCATATATAATAGAAACAATTACTCCAACCATTAATATGCCTGGAAGTAAATTTGCCACCTTAATTTTAATAACACCAAGTAAGTTCAAGCCAATAGCGGCTATCATAATACCACCTGTAGCTGTCATTTCCACTATAAATTGATTCATTAATGCTTTCGGGACCAAACTATTAATTTGTGTTGCAAAAACCGCAATACCTCCTTCGTATAAAATAACTGGAATCGCCGAAAATACTACGCCAATTCCTAAAGTTGTCGTTAATATAATAGAAATAAATCCATCAATAATCGCCTTTGTAAATAAAATATCATGATTTCCGCGAATCCCGCTGTCGAGTGCACCAAGTATCCCCATCGCACCAATTGCAAAAATTAAAGTAGCTGTTACAAAGCCTTCTGATATGCTCCCTTTCCCTTTCGATCCAACTTTATTTTCTAGCCAATCTCCTAACAGCTTTAACTTTCCCTCTAATTGCAGCCATTCCCCGATGACGGTACCAATTACTAAACTTAGTATGACAACAAGAAAATTTTCACTTTTCAATGCCATTTGAAGTCCAAGCACAGTAACCGCTAAACCGATTGCATGCATAATTGTTCCTTTCATACTTTCTGGAATTCTACTAAATAATTTACCTAGTAAAGTACCAAATATAATACAAATCCCATTTACAACTGCTCCTAATATAACCATTTCTCATTCTTCACCCTTCGAATTCTTTATTTCTATATTTTGGTTTATTCATTGATTTACAGGTTATCTATATGTTAACTTAATATTGAGAATATTAACAAACGATTTCTACTATATAACTCGCTATTTTTTTGTTACTATACAAAGACCAATTGCTTTTAGTAGATTCATTGTTAATCTAATTGTGGGATAAACTCAAAAGGGACGGTATTTATGAAAACTTTACTAAAACGATTTCTGTTAATAGCCTTTTTCATTACACCAATTGTTTTATTAATCAACTACTCTTTTATTTCAAAAGCAAAAGACAAACCTGATATGCAAAACAAATCTAGTAAAACTGCTTCAAAAAGCGAAGAGAAAATAGAAGACCCTGAAATCACACTCACTTTCTCTGGTGATACAATGTTCGATTGGCAATTACGTCCCGTAATCGAAAAAAATGGGGCTGATTATCCATTCCAACATGTAAAAAAAGAAATAACGAAAGCTGATATTTCTTTTGTTAATTTAGAGTCAGCATTTACAACGAGAGAAAAAAAAGTGCCTGGGCAACAATTTTGGATTAAAAGCGATCCATCCACACTACAAGCAATAAAAAATACTGGATACGATATTGTCAATATTGGCAATAACCATACGCTTGATTATGGACAAGATGGACTACTAGACACCATTTCTCACGTTGAAAAATTAAAACTACCTTACACTGGAGCCGGAAAAAATGCTGAGGATGCTTATACCGCTCGTGAACTAACTGTAAAAGGAAAAAAATTTAAGTTTCTTTCCTTCGTTCGATTTATGCCTAACTTTAATTGGGTAGCTGGTGAAAATAAGCCTGGCGTTACGAACGGATATGATCTAGATCTTGTAACAAAAACGATTCAAGAGCAAAAGAAAGATGCTGATTATGTAATCGTTTATATGCATTGGGGCGTTGAAAAATCAAATCGTCCAATAGAATACCAAAAACAATATGTTCCAAAAATGGTAGAGGCAGGTGCCGACGCTATCGTTGGAAGTCACCCGCATTGGCTACAAGGATTTGAATATCATAAGAATGTTCCTGTCGCTTACTCATTAGGAAACTTCTTATTCCCGAGCTACGTAAACGGAAAAAGTGCTGAAACAGGCGTTTTGACCTTAACGTTTAAAGGGGAAGATGTTCAAATGTCTTTCAATCCTTACATAATACGAAACAATCAAATTTCTCCTGTAAATGAAGACGAGAAGAAAAAAGCGCTACAATATTTACAGACGATTTCAACTGATGTAGAAATTGATGATAGCGGTAAGATAATTAATAAACGAAAGCAGAAAGAGAGCTAACATTAGCTCTCTTTCTATTTTTATTTCTATTAAATAAGTAAATCAAACAAAACAGGATTTTTATTAAGCTCCATAAATTGAATATTATTTTCTTTAAAACGAGTAATTAATTGCTCATAATCCTCTTTATGTTTTAATTCTACGCCGACTAACGCTGGACCATTTTCTTTATTATGTTTCTTAATGTATTCAAAGCGAGTAATATCATCTCCTGGCCCTAATCCTTTATCAAGAAATTCTCTTAGCGCACCTGAACGCTGCGGGAATTCAATGATGAAGTAATGTTTTAGTCCTTCATAAATGAGCGAACGTTCTTTCATTTCTTGCATTCTATCAATATCATTATTTCCACCACTTAGCGTACATACAACTGTTTTACCTTTTATTTCATCTTTGTATAAATCAAGCGCTGCAATAGATAGTGCACCCGCGGGCTCAGCTACAATTGCATTTTTCTTATACAGTTCTAAAATCGTCGTACAAACCTTCCCCTCTGGTACTAAAACAATGTCATCAATTACATCTTTACACGTTTCAAATGTTAACTTCCCTACTTTTTTGACAGCTGCCCCATCAACAAAACTATCTATTTTCTCCAATGCGACATTATCATTTTGAAGAAAAGCCTCTTTCATAGACGCAGCTCCCATTGGCTCTACACCAATGACCTTTGTAGCAGGACTAACACCTTTAACATATGTACCAACACCTGATGCTAATCCACCACCGCCGATTGCTGTAAAAATAAAGTCAACCGATTTCTCCATATCATGCATAATTTCAACTGCCACTGTTCCTTGACCAGCAATAACATAAGGATCATCAAACGGATGAACGAACGTCATTCTATTTTCCTCACAATAGCGCTGTGCTTCTTGGAACGAGCTATCAAATGTATCACCAATTAATACAATTTCCGCAAAATCGCCACCAAAAAACTGTACTTGCGATACTTTTTGTTTAGGTGTCGTTGTCGGCATAAATATTCTTGACGGAATCTTCAATAAATTACACGTATAAGCAACTCCTTGTGCATGATTACCAGCGCTTGCACAAACAACGCCGTTTTGTAATTGTTCTTCCGATAAACTTTGAATTAAATTGTACGCACCACGAATTTTGAAAGAGCGAATCAATTGTAAGTCTTCTCGTTTTACATAAACGTCACAATCATATTTCTCAGATAAAACTGTATCACGTTGTAACGGTGTTTTAATAACGATATCTTTCATGCAATTATGAGCCATTAAGATATCTTCAATTTTCACTCTCTCCTTTACTTTCTGCACCATTTCATATCATCCTTATCTCTTTTAAATTGGCTCAATCAAAATCTGGGATTTTTAGAACTGCACCTGTATTCGCCGATGTTACCATCTGTGCATAACGTCCAAGCCAGCCAGTTTTCACTTTCGGTTCTGGTCGTTTCCATTCTTTTTTACGCTTATTTAATTCTTCATCACTAACTCTTACCTCTAACAATCTTTCCTCAACATCGATACAAACGATATCCCCTTGTTCAAGAAGTGCAATCGTTCCGCCCGCAGCTGCTTCTGGCGAAATGTGCCCTACCGAAATACCACGTGAAGCTCCAGAGAAACGTCCATCCGTTAATAGCGCAACATCTGCACCTAATCCCATACCAGCAATCGCTGATGTTGGTGCTAACATTTCCGGCATACCAGGGCCGCCTCTTGGTCCTTCATAACGAATAACAACTACATCCCCTTTCTTAACCTTCCCAAGCATAATGCCCGCAAGCGCCTCATCCTGTGAATTAAAAATAACGCAAGGTCCTTCAAATCGTTTTACTTCAGTTGCCCCGCTTTTAATAACTGCCCCATCTTTCGCAAGGTTTCCTTTTAATATACGTAATCCCCCTTCTTCACTATGAGGGTTTTCGAGAGAATGAATAACTTCCCTATCTTTAATCTCTGCATGAGCAATGTTTTCTCTTAACGTCTGCCCAGTAGCAGTTATTCGATCTAGATGAAGTACCCCTTCTTTTCGGCTCATCTCTTTCAAAATTGCACTAATCCCGCCTGCTCGATCAATATCTTCCATATGCCAATTAGAAGCAGGGCTTACTTTACATAAATGCGGTACACGTCTTGAAACAGCATCAATACGGTTCATATCGTAATCTAATCCGGCCTCTTGTGCGAGCGCTAGCGTGTGTAATACTGTATTCGTAGATCCTCCCATCGCCATATCAAGTGCAAATGCATCATCAATTGCCTCTTCTGTAACAATATCACGTGGCTTAATATCTCTCTCAATTAAAATTTTTAATTTCTCTGCTGCTTGTTTAATTAACTCCTCACGTCTTGGATCAATTGCTAAAATACTACCGTTTCCTGGAAGAGCTAAACCTAACACTTCACATAAACAATTCATAGAATTCGCGGTAAACATACCCGAACAAGAGCCACAAGAGGGACAGCCATGATCTTCGATATCCTTTAATTCTTCTTCTGAAATTTTCCCGGATTGATAAGCTCCTACCCCTTCAAAAACGGAACTTAAATCGACAACTTCTCCTTTAGATGTTTTTCCCGCAGCCATCGGGCCGCCTGAAACAAATACAGTTGGAATATTAATACGAAGGGCCGCCATCATCATACCAGGTGTAATTTTGTCACAGTTTGGAATACAAATCATGCCATCAAACCAATGTGCATTTACAACTGTTTCTACTGAATCTGCAATAATTTCACGACTCGGAAGCGAATAACGCATACCGATATGTCCCATCGCAATACCATCATCTACTCCAATTGTATTGAATTCGAATGGAACCATGCCTGCTGCACGAACGGCTTCTTTTACAAGTTTTCCAAACTCGTTCAAGTGCTTATGCCCTGGAATAATTTCAATAAAAGAATTACAAATCGCAATAAACGGTTTATCAAAATCCTCATCTTTCAAACCAGTTGCTTTTAATAAACTACGATGCGGAGCTTTATCAAAACCTTTTTTAATCATGTCACTTCTCATCTTGTCAAATCCCCTCTTACATATTTTTCACTTATACTCTCTTAATCTATTTCTTTACTAATTCTTTCGGTGCATGAATCCAGCTCATCATTTCACGAAGCTCTGCTCCTACTTTTTCTAGCTGATGGTTTTGTTCTGCTTTTTTCATCGCATTATACGTTGGACGCCCTGCTTGATTTTCTAAAATCCATTTCTTCGCAAATTCACCTTGCTGAATTTCTGCAAGAACACGTTTCATTTCCTTCTTCGTTTCATCTGTAACAATTCTTGATCCTGTTACATAATCTCCAAACTCTGCCGTATCTGAAATAGAATGACGCATATTCGTTAATCCGCCTTCGTACATTAAATCAACAATTAACTTTAATTCATGCAAACATTCAAAGTATGCAATTTCAGGACGATATCCACCTTCCGTTAACGTTTCAAAACCAGCTTTCACAAGTGCTGTTACTCCTCCGCAAAGTACTGCTTGCTCACCGAATAAGTCTGTCTCTGTTTCTTCTTGGAATGTCGTTTCAATTACACCTGCACGTGTACAACCTACACCTTTTGCATACGCTAGTGCTACACTTAATGCTGTTCCCGTTGCATCTTGATGCACTGCAACTAATGCTGGGACACCATTTCCTTCTTGGAAGACACGGCGAACGAGATGACCTGGACTTTTCGGCGCGACCATCGCTACATCTACGTAACTTGGCGGATTAATTTGCCCGAAGTGAATATTAAATCCATGTGAGAAAAGTAACATTTGTCCTTCACGAAGATTCTCTTCTACTTCTGTTTTATATACATACGCTTGCTGTTCATCCGGCAATAACATTTGTACAACTTGTGCGGTTCGAACCGCTTCTGAAACGGACATTACTTCAAATCCATCAGCTTTTGCTACTTCATATGACTTACCAGGGCGAACACCAACTACAACTTCCACACCAGAATCACGTAAATTTTGTGCTTGGGCATGACCTTGAGATCCATATCCGACTACCGCAACTGTTTTCCCTTTTAATAGCTCTAAATTTGCATCTTTCTCATAATAAGTTTTCATATTCCATACACTCCTTATAATTTATTTACTTGCAGTACATTGATTAATTTTTTCAACTGACTGACAAGTAACGTTGCTTCATTTTCAGTACAAACTGCTGTTAATTTCATTTCAGAAACACCACTTGTATCTCTTTCGTTTAAATTTAAAGAAGAAATATAATAACCACGCCGAGCGAAAATTCCGCTTATACGTAATAAGACGCTCGGATCGTTATGAATAACTAATGAAAAAGTATGACTCATTCTTCCCACCTCTTCATAATCATTTCGTTATTCCCTTTGTTTGGCGGAACCATCGGAAAGACGTTCTCACCTTCTTCTACACAAAAGTCAACTACGACAGGACCTTCATGAGAAAATGCTTCTAACATTACCTTTTTCGCCTCAAACGAATTTGTTGCTCTTAGCCCTTTTACACCATAAGCTTCTGCTACTTTCACAAAATCTGGTGACCCAATTCTCGATTCCGACAAACGGTTTTCATAAAACATTTCTTGCCATTGCCTTACCATTCCTAAAAACTTGTTGTTTATGATGAATACTTTGACAGGAATATTATTTTCAGCAATTGTTTGCAGCTCTTGAATGTTCATTTGGAAAGAAGCATCACCAGCAATACAGATGACAAGTTCTTCTTCTTTTGCAAGCTGAGCACCAATTGCTGCTGGAAAACCAAATCCCATCGTCCCTAATCCCCCTGATGTTAGAAAAGTCCGTGGTTTTCTCGCTTTATAAAAGTGAGCAGCCCACATTTGATGCTGTCCTACCTCTGTCGTGACAATCGCTTCACCATTCGTTAATTCACTTACTAAGTTGATAACATGCTGTGGTTTTAACTCAAATTCTTTTTGCTTATATGAAAGTGGATATTCTTCTTGCCATTTCTTCACTTTCTGAAGCCATTCATCCGTTTGTGTATAAATAGACATATGTAACAGCATATGTAGCGCCTTTTTCACATCACCAATAATCGGATGCTCTACAGTTACATTTTTATGGAACTCAGAAGGATCAATATCCATATGTACTTTTTTCGAATGCGGAGAAAAAAGTTCTAATTTTCCTGTTACACGATCATCGAAACGAACACCTAACGCCAGTAATAAGTCACATTCTGTTACTGCCATATTTGCAGCGTACGTTCCATGCATACCGAGCATTCCTAAAAACAACGGATCTCCCGGCGGATATGCACCCAGTCCCATTAAAGTTGAAACGACTGGAATACGATTCTCCCTCGCAAACTTGATGAGTTCTTCAGATCCGCCTGAATGAATGACGCCTCCCCCAATATAAAGGAGTGGGCGTTTTGCTTTTGAAATTGATTTTGCTACCTCTCTCAGTTTCAAACTGTCTGGCAAAGGTTCTGGTTTATATCCTGGAATCTCCACTTCTTCATTAAAGAAACTTGTTACATTTGCATTTTGAACATCTTTTGGAATATCGATTAATACCGGTCCCGGCCGCCCGCTTTCGGCGATGTAAAAAGCTTCTTGCACAGTTCGTGATAAATGATTTACATCACGAACTTGGTAATTATGCTTCGTAACAGGTACTGTAATTCCGACAACATCCGCTTCTTGAAATCCGTCTTTACCAATTAAAGGCGTTGCAACTTGCCCTGTAATGACAACTAAAGGAATCGAATCCATATAAGCATCTGCTAAACCCGTAACTAAATTCGTCGCCCCTGGGCCAGAGGTAGCAAAGACTACCCCAACCTTTCCAGAAGCTCTCGCATATCCTTCCGCTGCATGAATTGCAGCTTGTTCATGACGAGTTAGCACGTGCTTTAAACCACTTTCGTATAACTCATCGTATATTGGTAAAATCGCTCCGCCTGGATAACCGAAAACGGTCGTTACACCTAATTTCTTCAAACATTGAATAACGTGTCCAGCACCTGTAGCTTCTTCACTCTGCAGTTCATCACATGCTGTATACTGTTCCTCCATTTTAATTAACTCCTCTCCTTATTTACGCTAAACTTTCCACCAATCCTGGAACACGTACTCCTCTTTCTCTCGTTAATTTTTTAAATTCTTCGGTTAATCTTTTTGTTACATCTCCTGGTTTTCCATCTCCAATTTCTCTTGAATCTACTTTCACTACAGGAATTAGTTCCGCTGCAGTTCCTGTTAAAAACACTTCATCTGCTACATATACGTCATGGCGAGTAAATGGCCTTTCCTCACACCGAATACTTAGACGCTCACATAACTCAATCACACTATTTCTCGTAATACCTTCTAGAGCCCCTAAGTACGAAGGAGGTGTTAACACTTTTCCATCTTTCACAATGAAAACATTATCTCCAGACCCTTCACAAACATATCCTTGTTGATTTAACATAAGAGCCTCTAGCACTCCCGCTTGTGCCGCTTCAATTTTTACAAGCACGTTATTTAAATAGTTCATTGACTTAATGCGTGGGTCTAATGCGTCTGGCGTATTACGTCTTGATGCAACAGATACAACGCTTAGTCCATTATCATAAAATTCCTGTGGGAATAACTTTAATTGCTCTGCAATAATAATTACGCTCGGTTTCACACAACTTCTCGGATCGAGTCCTAAGTCACCTTTTCCTCTTGAAACAATTAATCGAATGTAGGCATCCGCGTATTCATTTTTTTGCAATGTTTGTAAAACTGCTTCTTCCATTTCGTCAACCGTCATTGGAATTGTAAGTAAAATAGATTTCGCCGATTCATATAATCGTTTCACATGTTCTTTTAAACAAAATACATTTCCTCCGTAACTACGAATCCCTTCAAATACACCGTCCCCGTATAAAAAGCCGTGATCATATACTGAAACAACTGCCTTTTCTTTTTCTACAAATTCCCCATTCATGTAAATGTACTGGTTTCCCATCTCACATCGCTCCTCTTTTTTCTCTCTATTTTTGCAACCTATTTCTATATCGATTGCTGAGATGAGTATTTTAACAGAATATTCAGTATACTAACCTTAAAAATATACTCGGCTCAACAATCGATTACTTACACACTTGTAGCAATCCATTGCTGAGACGAGAGACTCGTGGTACCACTCAGCTTCCTTACACTTCTCACGAAATATAAGCTCTGCAAGTCCAATTAGACTTTTATTTTTCTATCGGAAACAACTCCGCTACTTTTTACTAACTTCAAAAGCAGTGCTCCGAGGTGATTTTCAATGATTCAATTGTTACCACCCTCACAGCCTTTGGGCAGCTCTCTGAAACAATCTTTATCATTTACTCTCCTCTTCCTCGCATTCTTTTATTCTATTTTTTAAAATAAAAACTCTCGCCTCAGCAATCAACTACTACAAATTAGTAGCTTTGATTGCTGAGGCGAGAGTTTCGCGTTACCACTCAGCTTCCTTATACTTCTCACGAAATATAAGCTTCATAGGTCCAATCAGACCTCCGTCCTTTTACCGGAGACGATGCCGCCGCCCTCTACTCAGTTTCCCTTTCGCAAGCGATGCTCCGAGGTGATCTTCAATGATTCGATTGCTACTACTCTCACAGCCTAGGAGTAGCTCTCTGAAACGACCATAATCATCTACTTTCCTCTTCTTTGCATATACAACATATAAAGTTAGAAAATTCTTAATTAACTTTTATTTGTTACACGTATTATAGGACGCGACTCTTTTCATTGTCAACATGTTTTTAGAAAAAAATTAAAATTCATTCTATTCACTAGAAATCTATTTATTTTTTCTCAAAACAAAATCGGAATGAACTTCTTACACATACTCATATATTACTTAAGTATGTTCGCGTTACTACATAAAGAAAAACAACTTAAAAACATATACAATTTATGAGGAGATGAGAAATTTATGTTAAAAGGTAAAATAGCATTAGTTACAGGAGCAAGCCGAGGAATTGGACGTGCTATCGCAAAACGGTTAGCAAACGACGGTGCATTAGTTGCTGTTCATTATGGAAATCGAAAAGAAGATGCTGAAGAAACTGTTCATGAAATTCAATCAAATGGCGGATCAGCTTTTTCTATCGGTGCAAATCTTGAATCTTTACACGGTGTAGACAACCTGTATATTTCTCTAGATAACGAACTACAAAAAAGAACTGGTGGAACACAATTTGATATTTTAATAAACAACGCTGGAATCGGTCCTGGTGCTTTTATTGAAGAAACGACTGAACAATTTTTTGATAGAATGGTTTCAGTAAATGCAAAAGCACCATTCTTTATCATTCAACAAGCACTACCACGTTTACGTGATAATAGCAGAATTATTAATATTTCATCAGCTGCCACCCGCATTTCTTTGCCTGATTTCGTTGCATATAGTATGACGAAAGGTGCAATTAACACGATGACTTTCACGCTTGCAAAACAACTCGGAGCACGAGGAATAACAGTAAATGCTATACTTCCAGGCTTTATTAAAACAGATATGAATGCAGAACTATTGAGCGACCCAATGATGAAACAGTACGCTACTACTATTTCCGCCTTCAATCGCTTAGGTGAAGTAGAAGATATTGCCGATACTGCTGCTTTTCTTGCTTCTCCAGACAGCCGCTGGGTTACTGGACAATTAATTGATGTTAGCGGAGGATCTTGTTTATAAAAAACATATATTTTCAAATCTTTTTTATTGCGCAATAAAACAATTTATATAATACTATATAAAACATATACATTTAGGAGGATTACAGCAATGTCCGAAAAAACATACGAACTCGCAACCTTCGCAGGTGGTTGCTTTTGGTGCATGGTAAAACCATTTGATGAACTTCCTGGTATTCATAAAGTACTTTCTGGCTATGCAGGTGGTCATATAGAAAATCCAACATATGAACAAGTAAAAGCTGGAACATCTGGCCATTTAGAAGTCGTTCAAATTACATTCGATCCTTCTATTTTCCCGTATCAAAAATTACTAGATTTATATTGGCCACAAATCGATCCGACTGATGATGGCGGACAATTTTTTGACCGTGGTCCCTCTTACCGCACAGCAATTTTTTATCATAATGAAACACAAAAAGAGCTTGCAGAAAAATCGAAGCAAACGCTAGCAGAAAGCGGTATGTTTAAAGATCCTATTGTGACTGAAATTCTTCCTGCTGCACCTTTTTATGAAGCAGAAGAGTACCACCAACATTTCTATAAAAAGAATCCAGAGAAATATGCTACTGAGCAAAAAGAATCTGGCCGTGAAGACTTCATAAAAGAAAATTGGCAAAAAAAATAATAAAAATGCATCGTGCTTTTTAAGTACGATGCATTTTTATCTTTGAAAAAAGTACCATACAATTATGAGAACAATCGCTGTTAATGTCCAAAGTACTATCGCGTTTTTTACTCTATTCTTTTTATTAGTCATTTCATCTCCTCCTAATAGCTATTTAAACATATTCAAGATTTCCTTTGTTTAATTGTCCACTTGATGAACGTAAATAAATCCGTACATATTCTTATAACAAGAGTACCAATTATGCCGATTGTAATCCCAACTAATACCATCTGTCCAAAACTAAGAGAGGTCGTGTATGTTATGTAGAGAACGATACATACAATTGAAAAATCTGGTAAAAAAAGCAAAAACTTTTTAAACATTTCTTCACCTCTCCTTATGCTTTATTTGTAAACCATGTCTTCTACTGTAGCTTTGCAATAAAGTTTGTTCAAAAATTCCATTTAGACCCTCATTTTATGGAAAAGAATAAGAACCCCTTTTGAATAGGGATTCTTACTCAGCAGATTTAAGTTTGATTATTTTCTACATATCCTATTCCATAATTACGCCTGAAATAACATAATATTACCAGCGATTTATTAGAAATTAAACATTCTTATTCCCCATCAACAAATATTTAGATTGGCAAAATATTTGGATTGGGCAGTCGGATACCGTGCCAGCTGTGTACATCGCATTGGCCATATTCGCTATCACCTACTGCTACCACCGTTCCGTCAGATGTAAGGCCGACGGTATGTGCACACCCCGCCGCTATCGCTACAATATCGCGCCAATCGCTTACATTACATTGACCATACTCATTTGAACCCATTGCTACTACAGTACCATCCGATTTCAGACCGATTGTATGACTACTCCCTGCCGCTATCGCCACAATATCACGCCAATCGCTTACATCACATTGACCCTGTTTATTATTACCCACAGCTGTCACCATACCGTTTGATTTAAGACCAACTGTATGAAGATATCCCGCCGCTATCACCACAATATCACGCCAGCTACTTACATTACATTGGCCATATCGATTATTACCCACAGTCGTCACCGTTCCTTCCAATTTAAGACCGACTGTATGCCAGTCACCCACCGCGACCGCCACAATATCACGCCAGCTACTTATATTGCATTCTCCTTCTTTATTTCGCCCCACTGCTATTACCGTGCCATCCGGTTTAAGGCCAATGGTACGACGCCATCCCGCCGCAACCGATACAATATTATGCCAGTCGTTTACATTACATTGATCATGATTATTCCAACCCACTGCAACCGCAGTACTGTCACATTTAAGACCGATTGTATGAGCATTACCCGTGTTCGTCGCCATATGAACATTGCCCGCTGCGACTGCTTCAATATCACACCAGCCGCTTACATTGCATTCTCCTTCTTTATTTCGGCCCACTGCTACCACCGTGCCATCCGATTTAAGAGCAACGGTATGACCACGACCCGCCACTATCGTATCTTTAGGCCACCGTTTCACTTTTAACACCTCTTCTTTCGGTGAAATGTAATTCATGTTTTACCTCCTTGCATATAAGTATCTGTATCCAAATAGATGTTTTTATCAAATTTCATTATAAATGACCTGACTTTTTTTATAAATCTACAGCTACAAAAGAAGCCTATTATTACTTCTTCAAAAAATAAAAACCTCCAGTTTAAGTACTAGAGGTCTTCCATTTTATTTCTTTAATCTCTCGATAAAATCCTGTAACTTATCAAGCGATTTCATATTATGATTACAAGCTACACCATCTTTGCAAATATAGTTTCCCTTTCTAACGAAAGTTCCTGGTACATCACCTTTAATTTCAACTAAAAACATTCCTACTTCTTCATGCCCATGACATAATGAACAAATGCTTTTTTTATTTAAACTTTGAAATGTTCCTTGCAGACCAACAAACTTATTTTTATCATTTTTCGCTATAATAAATTTCCTGCTTGATCCTTTGTCAATCCAGCTTAAATAAGATAATTCTTTCATATCCAGTTCTTCCATATCAGGCAGTTTTAATTTTTTTGCTTTAGGGAATAGTTTTTTTAACGTTTGTGCTGTAACTTCCTGAAACGGAATTACATACGGATTTATTTTCATTAAAAACGATTCTGCATCTTCTCTATTTTTAACTGTTAATACCGTATCAATTAACTCTTTCTGTTCATCCGTTAAATTCTCAAATACATGTATTATCTTTTCAATTGCAAGTGATTTTAACGCTTGAATTACTCCTCTATCATTTGCCGTAGCATGTCCATTTGCTAAAATATAAGCTTGTGACTTTATAAAATTATATTGATCACTTCTAATAAAAGCTTCCATATTTATCACTCCATACAAATTGTTGATCTAATTTTATTGTATACAATGATTACGTTTTTTGATATGTAAAAGATAATTTAGAAATGAACATTACATACTCCGATTATGTTCTACCGATTCATTTCTTGACAAAAGAATCCATCATCTGTTTTCCATTCCGCATATAGTACATCCTCAAATTTAGTAATCCCTTTTTGCTCTATTTGTTTATAAAGCCATCCCTCATCAAAACCTGCTTCCCTTAAATTATCCTTCACTACTTTTCCATCACTAATTAATGAAATGGGTAAGTATACAGGCTTATGTTTTAAACTCAAATCATTTATAGTGGGAGTTTCATATTTACTTTTTTTCAGAACACTTATGTTTCCGTTAGGTTCCAAAATCATATACTCAACTTCCCGGATTGAAAAAACATCTTTTTGCTGCCGTAGCATTTGCTGTAATTGGTTTATGTCCAAATGATTTGAACTTAGTTGTTCCCGGTCAATATATCCATTACGGATAATGATTGACGGAGAGCCTTCAAAAAAACTTCTCGTCCCTCTAAATTTTTGCGTTATTACTTCTATTATATAAATTAACACTCCCCATACAAGTACTGCATATAAAATAGACCATACTTTTATTTCCGGGTCATATATAGTATTTCCGACCAATTCTCCGAGAACAATAGCAGAAATAAAATCAAAAGGCGTTAGCTGTGATATTTGTGTTTTCCCTAATATTTTTGTAGCAACCAATAGAACAAAAAAACCAAAAATCAATTCTATTGTTATTTGTCCAAGATGATTCATATAGGTTCACCTTTCTGTCATATGAAATATAACGTTTTCATTTCCCATCCACGCCTCCATACTATACAATTACGATTCATTTTTGCTATTATCATCCCATTCATACTAAAAATATCGAATCAAATTTTGTAATGAACCTATAAAAAAAGAGTCTGATTCAAAATAACATATGAATCAGACTCTTTTTTAAAATTTATTTAGAATACACTATCTTTTTAATCGTTTCTCCAGAAAGAAAATATTCTTCTGCTAATTGATGAATTGCAATTCCGCTTTTAAAAGCGTCTTTAATTGCTTTATTTCTTTCATCCAGTTGTTTTCTTCCGCCAGATCGTGTACCCCATTTATAATGTTTCGTTTCTTGTTTTGGAATGTAAATTGTTTCACCTTGTATATACTTTTGAATTTCGGTAATTAAACTTTCTGGTAAAACCGTCGCAGCTTTTACGTATTTCATGTCTGCTCGCCCCCTATTTTTTATGGTTCATTTCAATAAGGTGCAAAGCCAAATATAAAAAATGATACGAGCTCATTTAGGCGATTGTATATTACTTGTCTACCCCACGCAAAGTATCGCCATTTCCATACTTGGCTTTGCATGAGACGTTGCAGTGTCTGGCAATTGAATTATAATCGCCATATAAACACCTCCTAATATACCTTTTGCATTTTATTATATGATAAATTCCTTCCCCTTGCATCCACATCCTTTTCAAAGCAAAAAATTACTTAGTTTGATATAATACTTTTTAATCGAATCAAAAATAAATATGAGGTTGTATTATGAAGAAAAAAATAATCACTACACTAGTTACACTATTTATTATTACCATAGCATTATTCGGAACTTACAAATTAATGAATGCAAGAAGTTTTCAATTATTCGGCGAACTGACAAACCGCATTGAAACAAATGAAAAGATAGTTGCCTTAACTTTTGATGATGGCCCTACTAACAATGTAAAACAAATACTACCACTACTAGATAAGTACAATGCTAAAGCTACTTTCTTTGTTATTGGAAACGAATTAGAAAACAATTTACCATTAGGTGAAGCGATTGTTCAATCTGGGCACCAACTTGGAAACCATACATATTCTCATAATAGAATGGTTTTCAAAACTCCTTCTTTTATTAAAGAAGAAATAGAAAAAACGAACTCGATAATCCGTCAAACAGGATATACAGATAAAATTGATTTTAGGCCACCTAACGGTAAGAAACTAATAGGACTGCCATACTATTTAAATAAAAATAATATCGAAACAATCACATGGGATCTTGAACCTGATACTTTTTATAAATCTACAGCTGATAAAATTGAATATGTTAGTAAAAATGTAAAACCAGGTTCTATCATTTTATTACACTCTATGTATGATGAGTCTAATGAAAATTTACAGACCATTGAAGGTATTTTAGACTCTTTATCTAAGAAGGGCTATCAGTTCGTAACAGTAAACGAATTACAAAAAAGAGCAAAATAAAAAGGTAGCGTATCATAGAATGATACGCTACCTTTCTTTTTATATAATTCCAAGTACATTTAAGAATACGATAACAATCGCAATTGGTGCAATATAGCGAAGTAAGAATAACCATAATACAAATAGTTTATAGCCTTTATTTTCACTTACACCAAGCTCTTTCATTAATACATCTTTCTTCATTTTCAACGGAACAAAGATGGAAACTAATAAAACACCAAGCGGCATTAGTATGTTACTAACCGCATAGTCTGCTAAATCAAAAATTGTTTTTCCAAATGGCTTCACATCGCTTAACAAACCGAATGATAATGCTGATGGAACCCCAACAACAAAGATTAACAACCCAACAATTAAAGCCATTTTTTCACGTTTCCCTTTGCTTTTACCTTTTGTTGTTAAGGACGCAACGCTAATTTCTAACATCGAAATTGCTGATGTAACAGTAGCAAAGAAGAATAGTAATAAGAAAACGATGAAGAATAATTTTCCGAACGCCATTTTACTGAAAATAGCTGGCAATACGATAAATAATAGTCCTGGTCCTTGAGATGGTTCCATTCCAAATGCGAACACAACTGGGAAAATTGCAAGCCCTGCAAGTAATGTAATAACAAGCGTTAAAGCTACGATAGAAAATGCTGAACGCGGTAAACTTTCTTCTTTCGGTAAGTATGAGCTATACGTTACCATAACGGCTACACCGACGGATAGCGAGAAGAACGATTGCCCCATTGCATATAAAATGATTTCTGATGTTACGTTTGAGAAATCAGGTTGTAAGAAGAATCGAATTCCTTCTCCAGCACCGTCTAACGTAAGTGCACGAACAATTAATACAAAGAATAAAACGAATAGTGCTGGCATGAAATATTTATTTACTTTTTCAACACCATTTTGTACACCTTTACTTACGATAAAAATAGTAATAAGGATGAATAATAGCTGTGATCCAACTGCTAAATACGGATTGGAAATGATTTCACCAAACGTAGCTTCGTATGCTCCATTTCCTTCCCATAATCTACCTGTAATTGCATTCCATAAGTATAATAAAATCCAACCCCCTACAACACTGTAGAAAGAAAGTAATATGAAACATGTTACAATCCCTAATTTACCTAACCACGGCCATAACGTTTTAGGAGCAATCTCTCTATACGCATCAACAGCCTCTTTTTGTGTACTTCTTCCAATAACGAATTCAGCTAATAATAGCGGTAAACCAATTAATAATGTGAAACCGATGAAAATAAGGAAGAATGCTCCGCCTCCTCCGATGCCGGCCATATACGGGAATTTCCAAATCGCCCCAAGACCAATTGCTGAACCTGCTGCAGCTAATACGAAACCTAATTTCGATGTCCATTGCTGTGAATTCATCTTTTTATCTCCTCTCTTTTTCTTTTTCTTTTTCTTTTTCTTTTTCTTTTCATTATAATTCGCTCTATGTTCATATTGTTCTATTACTAGCCCGTTCTAATCCAACCACTTCCTCTCAAATAAAAAACGCCCCTACGTAAATACGTAGGGACGACAAAAATATCGCGGTACCACCCTAGTTATGAAGATACAACAAAGTTAGGACCTAAATAAAAAACGTCCCTACGCAAATACGTAGGGACGATAAAATATCGCGGTACCACCCTAGTTATGAAGACACAACAAAGTTAAGACCTAAATAAAAAACGTCCCTACGTAAATACGTAGGGACGATAAATATCGCGGTACCACCCTAGTTGTGAAACAATCTTCACCACTTTATTTGATAACGGTATAAACTACCGTCTTTCATTTCCTCATAATGTGAGATTTATGAAAGATGCTCCAGGACGAACTTCATGAATAATCTATATACTGATTCACACCAACCATCAGCTCTCTGAAATAGGGAGATTTTCACTACTATACCCTTTCATTGCCCAAATATTATTTTCCGAATTGATTACTATCATTTTTATCATACATTAAAAATAGTGTCAACTTATATTTTGAAATTTTATGCATTACATTCTATTTAAAAATTCAAAATATGACTTTTTTATGAATAGTATTAGAACATTTATGGTTTATACTGTATTAACTTCTCTAGCAGGTTTATAGTAGTATACGATAAAGTGAAACTTTAATCAGTGGGGGTTTTGTTCATCCCTCACTGATTATTAGTTGAACCAATCGGGCGTTTACGGGCAGTTGATCTCCCACCTAACTTCTTTGCTCCAGTCGCATTTTGAGGTGGGAGTCTTACTGCCCGCAAATAGCGGGATAAATGCAAGACAGCACGAGTAGGAGGAAAGAATTTTGTCTACTTCAAAAGTTTTAAAAGGTACCGCTTTATTAAGTGGTGCAACAATGATTTCACGAATTTTAGGTTTTATATACTTTTTCCCCTTTCAATTATTAGTTGGAACGCAAGGGGTCGCTTTATATGGATACGCATACTCTTGGTACGGTATTTTATTAAGCTTTTCAACAGCTGGTATTCCTATTGCCGTCTCAAAATTTGTTGCAAAACATAATGCACTTGGTGATTATAGTACAAGTAAAAAATTGTATAACTCGAGCGTAAAATTAATGATGTTTATGGGCTTTTTAGGATTTTTAACTTTATTTATTGGAGCACCGTACATATCACAATTTATTATTCGCTCGAAAACACCAGATCCACAATTTATCGCAGACGTAACACTTACGATGCGAGCATTAAGCTTCGCGCTTATTATCGTACCAGCTATGAGTGTTACACGTGGTTATTTCCAAGGTTTTCAACATATGAAACCAAGTGCTGTTTCTCAAGTCGTAGAACAAATCGCACGTGTCGTTTTCATTTTAGTTGGTAGTTTTATCGTCTCAAAACTATTAGGAGGTTCAGTAGCTTCTTCTGTTGCAGTTGCTACATTTGGTGCTGTTATCGGGGCACTTGCAAGCGTCTCTATTTTAATGATGTACTGGAAAAAATATAATGGATTAAAACCTCCTGAGGGTGAGCTGAAAACGAGATCATCAAACATTCCGTTAAGAAGTATTTATATGGAGTTACTACGTTATGCAATTCCAATTGTATTTGTAGGCATTGCAATCCCGCTCTATACGTTAGTAGATCAATATACCGTAGCTGATGTCCTTAGAGCGATGGGAGAACCTTTAGAAACCGCGAATGCAGTTTTCGCTTATATAACGAACTATGCCCAAAAGTTAATTATGATTCCGGCTTCACTTGCAACTGGATTCTCATTAACAATTATTCCGGCTATAACGAAATCATTTACAAGCGGGAAGCTAGATGAATTACAAGGACAAATTTCAAAGATATTTCAAGTGTTGTTATTCTTCACTATCCCAGCCGCATTCGGTCTTGCTAGTATCGCTTACGATGCATTCCGCATGGTTTATGTAAATCCTGAAATTGCACTTAGTGGATCACAATATTTAATTTCATTTGCACCTTCTGCTGTATTAAGTGCGATTTTCACAGTTTCAGCTGCTATATTACAAGGAATTGATTATCAAAGAAAAACAATGATTGCATTCTCAGTCGGTATTCTCGTTAAAATTGTGGTGAACACACCGCTCTTACATTTATTCGGTGGACATGGTGCTGTGCTTGGAACAATTCTTGGCTATCTCGTTTCAAATATTATTATGTTGTACTGCATCGTTAAGTTTGCGAAATTTAAAATTGGCGAAACAGCAAAAACAGTATTTCTTATTACGCTTTATTCCGCGGCAATGTCTGCTGTTGTAATCGCATTAAGAGCATTTATAAGTTGGATTATTCCTGGCCAATCTTATATAGAATCATTGATTATTGTGTTTATATGCGCCTCAGCAGGAGGACTTGTTTATCTTTTATTCGTACTAACGAGTGGACTTGCTTCGCATATTCTCGGTGATCGTATTCAACGTTTACCTGTATTAGGAAAGTTAGTAAAATAAAAAAACAAGAGATGTAACGCGTTGTTACATCTCTTGTTTTTTTACTTCGCATATTGAATGCGCTTTTGTTGTTCAGCAATATTTAATTCTGGAGCATATTGTTCTACTAAATGTAATACCTCTTCGATCAACACTTCTAACTCCTGTACACTATACTCCGGTTTCCCTATTAACGTATTCGCCATACGCTCATATAGATTTTCAGGTTTGATATTCATACGCTCTACATTATAAGCCATCCATTTAAATGCAGGATGATGTACATACAGTTTATTCAAACCAAATAAAACACCGAATAAATCTCTTTGTACTTCACAAATAACATCGTAAAGCATAAGCCAATCCTTTCGTGTTAAAAGAGCCTCTCGATTATGCGAACGATTGCTTAACCAAAGATTTTCTGAAATCATCCTTTTCGCCAATTCTTCTGGATATACTTCAATCCTATCTTTTAGAGCATGTACTTTTACTTCTCCATACAAACTTACACCATCATGAACCGATGATACAATACATTGTTTCTCATAATTTGTATCATACTGCTCTATAACTTCTGAAATAATTTTTTCTACTGTTAATGTTAAAAAGTTACTAATCTCTAGTTTAATTCCTTCTTTCGTCAAATACGTTTCCGACCATTCTTCGTCCTCGTAAGGATGATATGACAAAATCGTTCCACCAATATTATTAATTGGACCTAGACGCTCTTCATCCTCTGGTGGTTCTGACCATAAAATATGTAATTCAATATCTGAATGTTCATCTTCTAACTTTCTCGCTACAGATCCTGCTAAAATAATAGCTTCGACTTTCTTGTTTTGCCTATAAATCTCCGACATCTCTACCGCTTTCTCTTTTAATCCCATTGCATTTCCCCCTAAAACTGCAGTACTCCCCTTACTTTTCATTTATCTATTTCGATATTAAACATTACATTACCTTTTCAAATTCCTACTAAATCATATTTCTACCCAATAACGCTGAACAATTTCGCCAGAATTAGAAGAAACTACTTCATTTTCTAGCACACCGCCAACCTTTTGTATTGTTTTAGCAGAACCAATATTTTCTTTATCACAAGTTATTAACACTTTCTTCAACCCTAATTTTTGCGCCTCAGCCAATGAAAGTTGCAGTTGCTTCGTAGCGTAACCTTGGCGACGTTTATTCGGATGGACACTATAACCGATATGACCGCTTTCCAGTAATAATTCTGGATTTAATCGATGTCTAATATTCACAAAACCTATAAGTTCTCCTTTTTCAACACTTAAAAACTGACTAGACGGCACTCGATTAGATGGTAAGTTTTCTCCTACTTCTTGTATACTCACTTTTGCAAACCATTCATCGAGAGAATCAAAATTTTGTAGAGAACTGCTGCCGTGTGGTTGTTCTCCTGATTGTAAAAACGCATGTCTATATGCCATAATTTCCCCACTATATTCATGTATTGGTTTTAATAGTTTCATTGTCATTCTCCCCTCTTAATAACCTAAAACAAACACCTTAATAGCTCTATTTCGCTATTAAGGTGTTTCTATCAATTTCATTCAAATAATCCCATACTCAAATAACGCTCACCTGTATCAGGTGCAATACATAAAACTTTTTTACCAGCGCCTAATCGTTTCGCTATCATAATTGCTGCGTAAACAGAAGCTCCTGAAGATGGCCCTACTAATAAGCCTTCTTGTCTTGCTAAATTTCTCATTGTAGTTAATGCTTCTTCATCCGCAATTTGAATAATTTCGTTATACACTTCTGTATTTAAGTTTTTTGGAATAAAACCAGGACTTGTTCCTACTAGTTTATGAGGGCCTGGAACACCGCCAGATAACACTGGTGATCCTTTCGGTTCTACTACTGCAATATATAAGTTTGGTAGTTTCTCTTTTAATGTTTCACCGGTCCCTGTAATTGTTCCACCCGTTCCCGCCGTTGCTACAAATGCATCAAGCTCTCCATCCATTTGTTCATAAATTTCAAGTGCAGTCGTATAACGATGTATATTCGGATTTGCTGGATTTTCAAATTGCTGCGGAATAAAACTATTTGGAATTTCTTTTTGTAACACTACCGCCTTCGCAATTGCCCCTGGCATTCTTTGTTCAGCTGGTGTTAAAACTACTTCTGCGCCGTATGCTTTCAATAAATTAATACGCTCTTTGGACATATTATCTGGCATAATTAAAATCGCTTTATATCCTTTAGCAGCTGCATTCATCGCTAAGCCAATTCCTGTATTCCCACTTGTCGGTTCAATAATTGTATCACCAGGTTTTATAAGTCCCTTTTCCTCAGCGGCATGAAGTAAATTATAGGCTGCACGATCTTTCACACTGCGTGACGGATTAAACATTTCCAGTTTTACATACACATCAGCTGCGTCCTCTGGAATAAATTTAGATAATCGGACGACAGGTGTATCTCCTATTAATTCTGTAACGTTTTCACATAATTTCATAGCGCATCCCCTATTCTATCGTTTTCTTATCATTCGGCAGTAACCATGAAGTAAGTCCAATTAATGGTAAACAACTACATAATAGCATAATAAATTGAAGGCTATACATATCAGCTAATTTTCCAAGGACTACAGCACCTAATGCTCCAAGACCAAACGCAAGGCCAACAATTAACCCTGATACCATCCCTACTTTTCCAGGAACAAGCTCTTGTGCATATACAACAATTACACTAAAACTACTAGAACTAATAAAACCAATACATAAAAATAATGGTACAACCCACACGAGCGAAACGTGAGGTAGTAAAAGTGCAAGCGGCGCTGAACCGAGCATTGAAAATACAATTATCTTTTTCTTACCGAATTTATCTGCTAACGGACCACCAAAGAAAGTACCTAATACACCAGCAATCATAAATGCGAATACGAAATACTGGGCATTTTTTATAGATAAACCGTAATGCTCAATTAAGTAAAATTGATAAAAATTCCCGATACCAGCACCGTACCAAGAACGTACAAATGTTAGAAAAACAAGAAGTATAATAACAAATTTAATATGTGTACTTACAATTGCATTTTCCGCCTCAAGTGCAGCCCTCTTTTTCCTTCTTACAGCACCAGTGGCTAATTCATTTTTATACCAATTTGATACAAAAATTAGTAATACAATTCCTACTGCTGCAAAGGCTGTAAAACCTAAAGAACCAATTTGACCGAGCGGAACGAAAATTAATGCTGTAAAAATAGGTGCTAGAGAATTCCCTGTGTTTCCTCCCACTTGATAAATCGCTTGTGCTAAACCACGTTTGGCACCTGCCGCCATATAAGCAACGCGGGCACCTTCTGGATGAAAGACTGCGGAACCTAATCCAATAAATAAAACAGAAATAATAACAATAATAAAATTCGGGGCAAACGCGAGCCCTATCATCCCAAGCATGCTCGAAAACATACCGAGTGGTAATAAAAATGGTGACGGCTTCTTATCTGAATACATACCAAAAACCGGTTGCATAATCGATGACGTCATATTTAACGCGAACGCTATCCACCCTACTTGCATGTAGGATAAATTCATCATTTTTTCCAAAATAGGAAACAACGCCGGTACAACTGCTTGCATCGAATCATTCAAAAAATGTCCGAAACTAATCGCAAATAATATTCGATATATCGTTGGTGTTTCCACTGCACTTTTTTGTGAAACTGCCGGCATATACGAATCTCTCCTTCCCGTACAAAATATATATTTATTACAGTAAGTGTAATAAATTCTGAGTTTTGAAACATTTCTATTCTATACTGGTTTCATTTCTTTTTCCAGAAATATCACTTCATAAATATTAAATTTTCCCTATCTGTTTTATCAGATTTATTTATATGAACTCTCTGTACTTTTTTTCATGCTAAGTTAGGACGACGGGAAGGCTTGCAATTATGAAGAAAAAGACGACCCTAAAACATATTAGGATCGCCCTTTTTATTAAATAGCAAAACGCTTATACTTCTCATAATCACTCGTCTTACATTCTAGTGCAATTTTCGTACCTTCGTTTTCATAACTCGTAGATAAAACGTGCGCATGATTGTTGAAATACGAAACTACCTGTCCTTGATCATATGGAATTAACATTTCACACTTCGTATACTCTTTATAAATGTGTGAGCGAACTAATTCTATAAGCTCTTCAATTCCAACATGTTTCTTCGCAGATAGATACACGCGATCTTCTTGCACTTTCGGAATTTCAACATCTACCATATCTGATTTGTTGTATGCATAAATCGTCGGGATATTTTCCACGCCAATTTTCTTCAACGTTTCATTTGTAATATCAATTAATTGCTCATAATTAGGATTTGAGTAATCTACGACGTGAATGAGTAAATCTGCTTCCGCCACTTCCTCTAGCGTTGAACGGAATGCTTTCACAAGATGATGTGGTAATTTACTTACAAATCCAACAGTATCCGTTAATAAAAATGATTTATTATCCGGCAAATCAATATTTCGTACAGATGTCTCTAATGTCGCAAATAACATATCTTTTTCAAATACTTGTTTTTCTACAGTACCATTAAAAATTTCAAGCATTGTATTCATTATTGTTGATTTACCTGCATTCGTATATCCTACTAATGACACAACTGGCATTTCATTTTTCTTACGTTGTTTACGCTGCGTTTGACGCTGTGCAACAAGTGCCTCTAATTCTTTATTTAGAGCTGCAATTTGTTCTTCAATTTTACGACGGTCTAATTCCAACTTCTTCTCACCGACACCTTTATTTTTCGTGCCAACTCCCCCGCTCTGTCTTCCTAACGATTCACGAAGACCGATTAAACGAGGCATCATGTACTGAAGATGGGCCACTTCTACTTGCAACTGCGCTTCTTTCGTTTTCGCACGTTGCGCAAAAATATCCAAAATTAAAATGGTACGATCAATTACTTTACAATCTAAATCCTCTTCTAAATTTCGAATTTGTGAAGGAGACAATTCATCATTAAAGATAACCATATTCGCATCGGCTTCTTTCACATACGCTGCTACTTCTTCAATCTTCCCTTTTCCAATATAATGCGACGGATTTACTCGTTGTAAATTTTGCGTCACTTGACCGATTACTTCCACATCACAAGCTTCCGTAAGATTGGCTAACTCTTCCATCGAATATACAAAATCAGCTTCATTACCTAAATTTACTCCAACTAATATTGCTCTTTGTAATAATTCTTCCATATATTTATTCCTCCATTTCGATTACGCAAAATAAAAAACACAGGTCACTGCCTGTGTTTTCGTAAACGGATAAGGGTTCACCAAAGAAATAGAAGAAAGCAGTGCTTTCATTCTATAACATGGTCAAAAAGTCCCAAGATAGTATACGTATCCAACAAGTGTTCACCTATACTATCCCATTCTATTTATAAAGGCAAAACAAAAAGAGGGCGTATTCGTCCCTCCCTCTTTTTCACATATAAGCTTAATAAAAAGGGTTCCTTTAAAATAGGCAGACCAATCCCGTTCACTCTGTACACAGACAGAGCCTTTGAGCGCTATTCAATTATCGGCACAAAGTATTGAGACGTAATCTGATTAAGATCAAAGGAAGCCCCTCCGTTCATTTTAAGTTACATAAAGTGTAGCATAAGTAATTCGCTTTCACAAGGTTTAACAACCTATATCACACTAAAGAAAATCTTTATATTTTTACTTTAATCGGCATTTTTTGCGAGTTCTTTTCACAATAAAAATAACCACAGCTACAATGAATAATACACCTATAACAATAAGCACAACTTGCCACGAACTTAAGCCGCTCACCATATCACCTTTTAAATCCACTTTCTTCGTAGGAATAGACTCTTTTGCAATATGGCTTAAAGCTGTTTTATCCAACTCTGCCTCATCTAATCTCTTCGTTCCACTGCAGATAGATGTCTCTAACTTTTCCTCTCCTCTATAAGAAGAAAAGACTAAGTACTCTCCTCCCTCTGCAAAACGAAATGCACAGCTACTTACACTTGTATATATAATAACTTGCGAAGAACTTGTCCCTTTCCAAAAAGAGACAATACATATACGATTCTTTTCAAGAATCTCAAACCCTTCATTATCAATTTTAGAAGCTTTCCGTATATTATTTGGACATCACTCCTCAAATCCCTTTCCTTTTATTAAAATATATTAATTTTATTAAACAGAAAATCTTTATTGACATTTTTATAACCTGATATTAGTATCAGGTTATAAAAATAAGTTAGGAGATGTTCCTATGAATTCTAAATCTCGTATTACCGCAATTGGTACTTATGTTCCAGATCAAGTATTGTCTAATAACGATTTAGAAAAGATGATCGATACGAATGATGAATGGATTGTGCAAAGAACAGGAATGAAGGAAAGAAGGATTGCTAACGAAGACGAATACTCCTCACACTTAGCCATTAAAGCAATCGAAAATTTGTGTACAACATATAAGAAAAACTTAGAAGATATTGACTGTATCATCGTCGCTACAACTACTGCTGACTATGTTTTCCCTAGTATTGCTTGCCAAATACAACAATACTTCAACATACCTCATACACTAGCTTTTGATTTAAATGCGACTTGCGCTGGTTTCACATACGGACTGCATGTCGGTAATAGCTTAATCACTTCTGGATCACATGAAAAAGTACTCGTCATAGCGACAGAGACATTATCTAAAGTTACTGATTACACCGATAGAACGACCTGTATTTTGTTCGGTGATGGCGCTGGAGCTATTTTATTAGAAAGAGATGAAAATAAACCAAGCTTTATCGCTGCTCACATGGGAACAAATGGTGCTGGTGGCATTCATCTATACAGAACAAACTTATCTACTACTATGAATGACACACCACTGCAAACAAATGAAAAAATCGTTCAAAACGGAAGAGAAGTATATAAATGGGCAACACGCACAGTGCCAGCAGGTATAAAAGAACTATTACATACCACAAATATGCAAATAGATGATATAGACTGGTTCGTACCACACAGTGTTAACTTACGGATGATTGAATCTATTTGCGAGAAAACTGAAATTCCAATTCAAAAAACTTTAACCAGTGTAAAATACATGGGGAATACATCTTCAGCTTCCATTCCACTCGCTTTAGATTTAGCTAGAAAAGAAGGGAAATTAAATAACGGAGATACACTTTTACTGTACGGTTTTGGCGGTGGTCTTACGCATTTAGGGCTTATTGTGGAGTGGGATTTAGACTAACACTTTTTATACAGCTAACATTACGGTAAACGAAATTATATCAACGATTCCAGTTAAACTATTAGTTAATCACAAAAAGCGGCATTCAAGGATTTATTAGCTCCCTTTGAACGCCGCTTCTTTCATTTAAATTTTATTTACCTGTCCGAGACCATATCACAACTGGAATAAGCAGTAAGGCTACAGCCCCTCCCGCTAATGATAATGCCGCATAACTGGAATTAGCTACTACCATTCCTGACATCGCTCCACCTGAAGCTCCGGCTAACGCAATAAAAACATCTATTTTCCCTTGTGTTTTAGCACGTGTAGAAGGAGTTGTGGAGTCAACGATTTGAGCTGTACCACTAATCAATCCAAGGTTCCACCCTAATCCAAGTAAAGAAAGAGCAACAATTAATAATAGTAAAGAATCACTGGGTGCTATCGCAGCTATGACACCCGCTGCAAGTAAAATCATCCCACCAGCTATACTCATCGTAGTACGGCCAATTTTATCAATTAACATTCCTGTAACAAGCGATGGAAGGTACATTGCCCCTACGTGAAATCCAATGACTAGCCCTACTTCACTTAGTCCATGACCATGGTGTCCCATATGTACTGGCGTCATAGTCATAATCGCAACCATCACTATTTGAGTAAGGTATCATTACGATTGCTCCAACAGTAACACCACGTTTATTTTCTATCATTTCTTCTGTTACTGGTTGCCCTTTATATGTATGTTCTTGTTTATATGTTTCTATTATGTTAGCAATAATTAACGGGTCTGGACGAAGCATAACGAAAAGGACAAGACCCGCAAGTATAAATGCCGCTGCCGATAATATGAACGGACCAGCAAGGTTAGGAATTCCAATTGAATCGGCAAAATCTCCCATTACGCCTACTAAATTCGGGCCAGCTACCGCACCAAAAGTCGTCATAACCATCGTAATACTAATAGCAGTTGCTCGCTGCTTCCTATCTGCTAAATCGGTACCAGCATAACGAGCTTGTAGATTCGTCGCTGTACCTGCACCGTATATGAGTAAAGAAACTAGTAAAAGAATAATACTATTTGTTAACGCAGCCAATACAACTCCAATAGCCCCTAGTCCCCCTACTATAAACCCTGTTGCAAGTCCTATTCGGCGACCATATTTTTGCGATAACTTCCCAACAAAGAAAGCCGCTACCGCAGATCCCATTGTAAACATAGCAGCCGGTAATCCTGCATATGCATCTGTCCCAAGCATTTGCTGTGCAAGTAGTGCACCTACTGTAATACCAGCAGCTAACCCTGCTCCGCCGAACATTTGTGAAATACTTACTATTATTAACGTTCGTTTATATAATTTTTGCTGCTCTTCTTCTGTATACATATGGTTACTTATTGAAGCATCCGCCTTACCTAGCATTTTCTCACCCTCCTTTTGAAATTAATTCCTCTTGTTAATGTACTATGTTTAACGTTACATATTCAATGTCATTTTTCATCCGTCGCTTTAATTATTAAAAAATCTCTAACTATACTTTACTTATCTCATGCTATATTAAAAATACTACTATTCACAATATACAAGGAGAAAACAATGAAAAAAACACTAGAATTATGCGAAGCTTGCAAACATAATCCAGTACAGCAAATAGAAGAATCTGATGAAGCAAATCAACCTTATAAATTATGTAGCCAATGTCATGAACGTCTTATCTCGTTATCTTTACATCCAAATGAATGGTACAATCTTGCAATCGTTCATTCACCTTATAAGTATTATTTGCACGACGATTTTTATGAAGGAGATGGTGAGGCGACGCAACCAGAATTAGAGATGGATGAGCATAAACTTGCACCCGCGCCTACTTTAGAAGAAGTTCGCTCAAACTTTAAAAACTTACTTGATTACACAATGACTCGATGGTTTCTTCAAGAAGAAGAAATTGAAGCTCTTAATATGTACGATAAAAGCGAAATATTAGATGCTGTTATGAACCGCTTTTCTAACACGATAAATGGTGTAATTAAAACTCGATTACTCGAGATTGTTATATGTGTATTAGGAGAAAATGCCTCTGATTGGATAAGAAAACTGTGGAAGGAATTTGATGAAGATTTAATTGCACCTCTTTCACACGCTGCCGCTTACTGTTTACCATTTGAAGAAGCATTCCCTTTAGTAATAGAAAAGCTAAAATCAGTATTAGAATGTGAGCTTCCGACCACTTCCTTCATTTGTTTACATTCTTTTCAATCCTCAGCAATATTGGATTGGATAGAGGAAAATGCAGTATCATTTCATAGCGATTGGGGACGATTAGCTGCAGTATCACAACTAACTTGGACGCGGATTAAATCTTGGCTAACAAAAGGACAACCATTAAGTTTAATAGCACTGGAAGCAATGGTTAACTGCATACCTTCAAATGAAGATATAATATATGAAATGAATCCCAAAATTTTATTAACAGATCCTTCAGAAATAGAGTCTATTTTAATAGCATACAAAGAAAAAGACAGTGTTTCTAATGTTAAAACAAGTGTTGAAACTATTTTAGAAAACAAAACGGTAATATTTCAACATGCGAATCCTTTACAAATATCTATCAAGAAGAAACCAAAAGACTTTTTAGTTATGGATGGCACAGTACAAATTCATGAAAACAGACTGGATGAATACGTAGAATTCATTAATACAAACAACTATACCCAAGTTTACATTAATGACCTTAGGTATAGTATGGAGCATCTTGATTTTCTAGAACGCTGTCCGCAAATCGAAGCGCTACAAATTAATAGTACCTATATTACCGATTATTCAGCTTTATATAAATTAAAAAACTTAAACTCTTTATCACTAGAAGAACCACAAGTCCCTTTAAACTTAACAGCACTAGAAAGCTTTAAAAATATAGAGGAACTTTACATACAGTGGAATAAAAACATTACAGGGTTCGAATCTTGTTCTAACTTAAAAGAACTATACATTTGGAAATACAAACCGAAACAAAAAAACCTTGAAGAATTAATGTCTTTACAAAACCTTGAAAAACTAAGAATTACACAAGGGAACATTAACTCATTAAAAGGATGTAGAGCATTTCCTAAATTAAAACATTTAGAAATCAATTATGTAAGAAATTTAGAACATATTGATGAAATTGAAAACAATGCTTCAACTTTAAAATACGTCGAATTCGATCATTGCAGTAAAATTAAAAATCACGACTATTTGCGTTATTTAACAGAGTTAGAAACACTCATTCTATCAAGTTGTGGTAACATACAAAATCTACAATTCATTAAAGAGCTACCACGGTTAAAGCATTTTAGCTTCGTGGATTCTACTATTGTAGACGGCAATTTAGAGCCTTGCATCGGAATTGATTTTGTTGGCTTTAATAATAAGAGGCATTACAGTCATAAGTTTAACGAATTAAACCCAGATTTTTCATACTAGCATAAAGAAAAACAGGCTAATAGCAGCCTGTTTTTCTTTACACTTCCTCTACCACTCTTTCCCTTCTCTTTTTACTCAAAGCCTTGCCTTCCCAAAATAACAAACTTACTAAAGCACAAACTAAAATAATTGGCACACTCGCTTTATATAAATCTGTAAAACTCATAGCCATCTGATTCTTAGCATAATGATTCACATCATTCAAAAATGCGAGTACCTCTTTCTTCATACTTTCCTCTTGTCTTTCAACTTCTTTTGTCACTTGACTCATAACTTCTTCTCTTTTTACATCTCTATATTCTACTGGAACTCCGCTTAATACTTCATCCACCTTTTGGTGAATTAATTCTTCTTTTTTCTCTTTATTTAGCCCTACAAATGTTCCATTTTGTTTCTTTTCTATATTTGTTTCTATACTTTGTTTCTCTATCTTTTCTTTTGTTACTTGTAATATTTCAGTTTGCTGAGCACTATCCACATGAATATTACGCACTTTTTCTTCTGCATAACGATATACATTCTCTTTATTTACAGATAAGTTGTGTGTTAAGTTAGATACAAATATCGCTACTGCTAATACAATACCTACTTGACGTAACATCGATACGACAGTTTGAGAAGCAGTTAATAATTCCCCTTCAAACGAAGATGCACTTAAAACTGTAATTGGCCCCACTACTAAACCATATCCAACACCTAATATCATACATGGAATAATAATTTCTATATTTGTTGAATTAACGTCAATCATTTGCAACCAATAGTAGGATAGGCCCATAACAAGAAACCCTGACAAAATAATAGTTACTTTTCCAAGCTTTTTAATTAAAGTTGCTGCAACAGGTGAGATAAAAAATATCATTGCTGAAATAGGTGTCACTAGAAAAGCAGCTTCAATTTCCGTTCGGTGCTGTATTTTTGTCAAAAAAGTTGGAAGCAATACAGTAACGCCAATTAAGAATAAATTACTTAATATAACAACGATAGACGCTCCGACAAACATTCGATCTTTAAATAAATTTAAATTCACCATTGGATTATGAATCTTTCGTTCCACTAAAACAAATAGAATAAGAGAAATAGTGCTAATTACATAACAAGACAAAGCAATATTACTTTGCCATCCCCATGTATTACCTTTTACTAGTATGAGAGTAAAAGAGAAAATCGCTGAACTACTTAATATGAGCCCAATCCAATCTATTTTTGAGATAATACGTTCTTCATCTTTTATTTGTAGCATAATACAGCATAAAATGATCCCAATAATACAAATTGGAACATTGACGAAGAACACCCATCTCCATCCTAAATTTTGCGTAATAATCCCGCCTATTACTGGACCAATTGCAGCTGACAACCCCTGTGTTACTCCTAAAATGCCAAGTGCAACATGTCTCTTTGCTAATGGCATAGCCGATACACCTATTACCATACTCGTTGGAAATAAAATTGCAGCACCAATACTTTGTATAAAACGAGAAAAAATAAGAAAATCGCCTGTATTAGCAAAAGCACAAAGCACTGATCCACCACCAAAAATAATTAAACCGAGAATATACACCTTTGCTTTCCCAAAAATATCAGCTATCCGTCCTAGTGGGATTGCGAGTACTGCAATCGTCATTGTATAAACATTTAATACCCAAGACATCTTCTCTAATGAAGTATTTACACTCGATTGTATTGCTGGTAAAGCTATATTCATAATCGTTGTATCAATCATACAAAGAAAAATACCTAAGCACATTAAAAAGACAATCTTAATACCCTTTGACTGCTCCATGTTAATCTACCCCTTTATTTATTGCGAACACAGTTTCTATTCTTTTGTTTTATTGCTTTCTTTCACTTCTAATTGCTGTAACTTCCTCTTCAACGTCTCTACTTGTGCACTATATGATGCAATACCTACATCGAGCGAAATTTCTTCAACGAAAGTAATACCTTCTCTCCATTGTTCATATTTCAAACGAAGATCTGCAATGTACGCTTCTTTCCTTTCAATTTCGTCTTCAATCCATTTTTTTATCGCCTTATGATCACTATAATTACCAAAATACATCCTCATTAAAAAATCTGAACGTAAAACGTCTTTCTCTACATCCGTTTGCATGTATTGATAAAACTCTTCACGCCCTTCATCTGTAATAAAGTACATTTTCTTATTCGGTTTCCCTTCTTGCATAACAACCTCTTTTTTTATTTTCCCCTCTTTTTCTAATTGTCTTAAAGTTGGGTAAATCATTCCAAAGCTTCCATCAAAAAAATGAGTAAATACATCTTCAAACAAAATTTTAATATCATAACCAGACAATTCTTTTTCCATTAATAAACCTAAAACAACATCTCTTCCCTTCAAAATAAGACCCCCACATAGCATATAATCAATAATCATATTAACAATGTTAATATGATTATTGATTATATACCTTATTCTGTAAATTGTAAAATGTTTCTAACTAAAAAAGCTGCCCTGTAATTTGGTTTTTCCAAATTACAGGACAGCCTCTCTTCATATTTCCTACACAAAACTTTTTACTATTTAACTCCTACATCTTGCATAGATTCAGTTTCCTTTTTCTTACCTTCTTTTATTTCATAGTAATAAGAAGGTAATTCTATATTATGCTCTAAGAAATAGTCCTCAATTAATGTAGTAATCACTTTCAATGTTTTCAAACGAGCGTATAATTTATCATTACTCGCAATAATATTCCATTTAGCATTCGGCTTATTTGTTTCTTCAAACATATCTTCCATTGCTTCGACATACTCATCCCATTTTTCACGATTACGCCAGTCTTCGTCTGTAATTTTCCATCTTTTAAGAGGGTTGTTCTCTCTTTCTGTAAATCTTTTTAATTGTTCGTCTTTACTAATATGATAGAAAAACTTTCCGATTATGTAATGATCATCAGTTAATAGTTTTTCGAAATCATTAATTTCACCATACGCTCTCGTCCACTCTTCTTTTGTAGCAAAACCTTCAACACGTTCAACTAATACACGCCCATACCAAGAACGGTCGAATATAGTAATTTGCCCATATTGAGGAAGTTTCCGCCAAAAACGTTGCAAATAATGATACCGTTTTTCATGAGGAGCAGGCGCGCCAATTGGATTTACTTGGAATCCACGCGGATCAAGATGTTCAGTCACTCGCTTAATTGCTCCGCCTTTACCTGCTGCATCCCAACCTTCCATAACGAGCATAACAGCGATTTTTTCTTCTTTTAAAATTTGCTGCAATGCTAATAAGCGCATTTGATATTTTTCGAGTTTTTTATTGTACTTAGATTTTGATTCAATTCTTTTCGTTACATCTACTTTAGCAAGATGTCCATTTTCCATAAAACAAATCCCCCTTGTTGTATGACAATGTTATTTTAACATATTATTGGGAATTTTTTCATATTAGTACACCTCTTGATTCACGTTTTCAATGAAGAACAGAAATGATAAATCACATCTGCAAATACTTTATAGCAACATCATCAAAGAACGTATATTCCTATTAACTCTTTTCGATAATTACCTTCTAAATTATATATTCATTGATTTTGCCTCACATCGGCTCAATGCTACATAACATGCTCCATATACACCGGCATCATTATGTAATGATGCTAAAGCGATGTTCGTCTTATTTTGATAAATGTCCATTACTTTGTCGTGGAACCTTTCCTGAATTTCTCTCAAAAATGGTTCACCTTGTTCTGTAATACCTCCCCCTATAATAATTAATTCGGGGTTGAACATATGGGTAATATTCACTAAACCAGTAACAACATACTGCAAAAACTGATCATATACATTTTTCGCCAACTGCTCTCCTATATATATACGTTCTATAATTTCTTCACCTGTAATTGTACCTATCTCTATTCCTTGTATTTTAGATGCTTCTTTATATTGACGAATCAGCGCCGAAGTCGATGCATACCTCTCGTAACACCCTGCTCCACCGCAACTACATTTTTCTCCATTATGAAGAATTATCATATGGCCAAGCTCTCCGGCTAGCCCTTTTGCTCCCTGAAGCAATTGGCCATTTGTAATAACCCCACTACCAATCCCGGTTCCAAGTGTTATTAAAACAATATGTTCTTTACCTCTCCCCGCTCCTTTCCACATTTCACCGAGACAAGCTGAACGAACATCATTTTCAACAGTTGCCACGTACCCTGTCTCACTATAAATGTAATCTGCTATTTTTGTACCACTATATCCCGGAATATTAGCAGAAAACATAACTTCTCCTTTTATATTATCAATAATCCCACATGATGATATACCAACAGAATGAATTGTATAACTCTTTTCAAACTCATGTATTACTTCACAAATGCGATGCAAAATTTCTTTTTTTTGATTTTGTCCTGGTGTGTTTATTTTTCCTTGTTCATATACTATTCCTTGTTCATCAATCATTGCATATTTAATAAAAGTTCCTCCAATATCAAAACAAGCAATACACTTCACCATATTTCTCCCCTCCCTACTTTTACACAATTGTAATTTCATTATAGAATTTCTCTACAGTTTTAAGCTGTATATAACCTGTTGCTTGCTCAGCTGCATTCGCCATTCCACACGCCACTGCTAATCGAAGTGCATCCTTTACCTCAGCGAGTGCAAACGTTATTCCTGCTACCATTGCATCTCCTGAGCCAACAGCATTGATAGAGTTTATTTCTGAAATAATTGCCCTAATGCTTTCAACTTTCGTGATAAGTATCGCCCCTTCTCTTCCAAGTGACAGAAGAACATACTGCACGCCTCCCTCGCATATTTTAGTTGCTTCCGCAATCATTTCTTCCTGTGATACATGCTCCTTTTGAAGCAACTGGCAAATTTCTTGCCTGTTTGGTTTAATTAAGAATGGCTTTCCTTGTATGCCATGAAATAATGGCTCTCCACTTGTATCTAATATAAATTTCTTACCATTTTCAGCAGCTTTTTGTGCCAACTGTTTATAAAATGAGTTTGGGATACCCTTAGGTAAACTTCCCGATGCAACAATAAACTCAAAATCTTTTACTATTCTTTCATATTTTTTTATAAAAAGAGCTATTTCATCCTCCGAAATAGCTGGACCTACTTCTAATACTTCAGTAGCCGAAGCAGAATTTTTTGTTACTAACGCTAAACAATTGCGAGTTTCTTCTTTCACGGAAACAAACTCATCTATAATTGATAGTTCTTTCAATTCTCCTCTTATGAACTCACCATTTCTACCACCAAGTAAACCAATACCTGTTACCGCTTCTCCTAGCAACCGAATTACTCTCGATACATTAATTCCTTTTCCACCCGCAGTTTTTTCATAGTCCTTCGTGCGATGCACTTTGTGTGGTTTTAATTCTCCTAATTCATATCGCATATCAACAGATGGATTCAATGTAATTGTCGCAATCATAAAAATATCTCCCTACACTCGATTCAAACTTTTGCACATCTTTATTTTATCCGCAACAACTTGTTTCATGGCCAGAATTGCATCTGAAAAATATTTACGCGGGTCATTTTCTTCTGGATTAGTATGTAAATAATGGCGTAATGCTGTTACAAATACAATTTTTAATTCTGTGGCGATATTCACTTTACAAATTCCTAAGCGAATTGTTTCTTGGACTAGACTGTCCGATAATCCAGATGCTCCATGTAGTACAAGCGGAATATCAACTTGCTTCCGAATTTTTGTTAATCTTTGTAAATCTAATTTTGGTTCCCCTTTATATAGCCCGTGAGCCGTCCCAATTGCAACTGCTAGTGAATCAATGTTGGTACGTTCTACAAATTCTTTAGCTTGATAAGGATCTGTATAAATTGAGTTTTCTACTATTATATCTTCTTCTATTCCTAATAATTGCCCTAACTCAGCTTCTACTGTTGCTCCATATTGTTTTGCATACGCCACAACTTCCTGAACAATCTGAATATTCCTTTCAAACAGATGATGTGATGCATCGATCATAATAGAACGAACTCCTAAATCGATACAATTTTTAATATCTTTTATATCTTCATGATGATCCAAATGTAGGCTGATTGGTATATCATATCGCTTCCTTGCTGCTTCAATCATATACAAAAGATATTCTTTTCCCATATATTTTATCGTACCTGGTGTAGCAGCAATAATAACAGGTGACCTAAGTTCTACTGCGGTTTCAATTACCGCTTTTAAAGTTTCTAAATTATGAATATTAAAAGCAGGAACCGCATAGCCATTTTCTTGTGCATTTCTCAGTATAAATTGAGTTGAAACAAGCATATTCTCAAATCCTTTCTTTTTTCTTTTTATATTTCATTTCTCCCCCGACAAATGTCCCTATAAGGTTTAAATCCTCTGTTAATATAAGAAAATCAGCTCTTTTCCCTGGTGCAATACTTCCAATTTCATTGTCAACTCCAATACTTTTAGCCGGTATTAGCGAACCCATATGGACGCTTTCCCATAACGATGCATTTGTCCATTTCTCCATATTCTTCACACCATCAATAAATCGAAGTGTGCTTCCCGCTAAAGATCCCGCCTCTGTTCGGGCAATTCCTTCTTTTACATGGACAACAAATTCCCCTAAATTATATGCACCATCCCCTAATACGCCTGCTCGCATACAGTCACTAACTAAACAAGTTTTATCATATCCTTTACATTTATATAAAATATTCACTACACTCGGATGGACATGATGTCCATCTGGAATGATTTCACCATACACACCCTCAGTAGAAAGTACTGCCCCAACAACGCCAGGTTCACGATGATGTAACCCCTTCATTCCATTAAACGTATGCACAAAGATTGTCGCTCCTGCCTGAATCGCTTTCTGACATACCTCATAGTTTGCATTCGTATGACCAATTGCTACACGGATATTCTTTTTCACAGCTTGCTGTATAAACGTAATAGCACCTTTTCTCTCTGGTGCCATTGCAATTTTTTTAACCGTCCCTTCTGATGCAATAATCCACTCCTCTAATAATTCAATAGTTGGATCAATAAAATACTTTGGGTTTTGTGCACCTTTATAGACTTCCGTAAAACAAGGTCCCTCAAGAAAAGATCCAATAATACTTGCCCCTGCCACTCCCCTCTTTTTTGCATGAGCTATATTCCTTAAGGATCTTACTGTATTTTCTAAAGAATCAGTTAATATAGTTGACAAAAAGCTCGTAACACCATTTTCCAATAACATAATAGAAATATTATTTAACGATTCATATGTGCTATCCATTACATCATGTCCCGCTACACCGTGAATATGCGTATCAACAAATCCTGGAGAAATAATACTTCCTTCAAAATCCATTACCAGCGCTCCGTCTACTGTTTCTTCAACATGTTTTAGAAAGTAGCCATTTACAATATGTAAATATCCACTTTCACAAACACCATCTTCTAGTAGATACATAGATGCTTTGACGTAATAATTCATAAATTGCTATTCCTTTCCTTTATAAGGATGTACTGTTACCCCTTGAACGATACGATTTACACTTCCACTCGGACAAGGATTATCTGGAGTAATCCCTAACGCAATAGATTTATATAGCGCTAAAATTTGACCATATAATACATAAATGAACGTGATATATATGTCATCTTTCATGTCTCGCCCATCATTACATAAAAACGTATTACAATGCTGCCTTGCTTCCTGATTATCTTGATGTGCTATAACAATAATCTCGCTTCTTTCTTTCTCTTGAAAAATCTCTTTTAATAAATCAAGATCATATTTTTTCGTATGTTCATCATTAGATAAAAATAATACAACAACTGTATCCTTATCTAAAATTGATTTCGGTCCATGTCTAAACCCAAGCGGTGTGTCAAACATAACTGGGATACGCCCAGCAGTTAACTCTAAAAATTTTAAAGCAGCCTCTCGAGAAAGTCCTTCAAATACACCTGATCCTAAAAATACAATTTTACGAAATTCTTTTTCTGCAATTCTTTGAATTTCTCGTTCTTGTTTTTCGATAACATCTTTTCCTAAACTTACAATATCCATAATGCTAGATTCTAAAAGGTGGATATGATTATAGTTACATAACATAAGCGCACTTAACATCATAGAGGTAAAACTTCCTGTCATCGCGAACCCTTGATCATTTGCCCCCTTCGGCATATACATAACAAAAGAGTTCTCTTTATGTTGAAATTGCTTCGCTAAATTTCCTTCTTCATTACATGTTAAAATAATATGATAAACTGAATGAATAATTTGTTCTCCTAACTCAACTGCCGCTACACTTTCTGGACTATTACCAGAGCGGGCAAAAGATACTAAAACTGTTGGGATGTCCGGCTGAAGATAGTAATAAGGACTTGAGACTATATTTGTTGTTGGAATACTTTCAATGTGCATTTTCTTTAAATTTGTTATTCTTTTGATATACGGAACAATTGTGTCTCCAACAAAAGCGGATGTCCCTGCACCAGTGAAAATAACTCGCACTTGTTCATGCTTTCTTGAAATACGTGAAAAGAAATCTATAATTTCATAATGATTACTTTGAAAATTCGAATATACTTGCTCCCAAAGATCTGGCTGTTGTGCAATCTCTTTCGCTGTAAAACATGCTCCATATGTTTCTCTTACTTCATCATTTGCATGTAATAACATTTGAGACCCCCCTTAATATTAGTTCACATCTTATCACGTCATCATTACCAGTTGAATTACAATAAGTATAATTATACTTATTGTAATTCAACTGTGTAAGTAAATTTATCTCCTCTTGCAATTGTCTGTGTGTATTCGATTATATTTTCTTTCGCATATGCAATCCGTTCTAGTGATAAAGATGGTTCATTCTCTTCAATTTGTAGCCATATTGCATGCTCTTTTTCTGCTGCAATCGCTTTGAAGCTTTCCGCTGCGCGCGTGATATGGACTTGATATTTTGTACGGAAAATCTCATACATTGGTGTTTCTTCTAACTCTTTCTTCGTTAAATATGGAAAGAACTTTACAGGAATATAAGATGTTTCAAATAGCATTGGTTCTTTATCAGCTAACCTTAGTCTAGTGATTTGATAAACCTCTTCTTCAAAATCAAGATTCATAATTTTCGCTATTTTCTTATCGCAATGAATAATGGAAAATGATACGACGGTTGATGACGGAACTTTTCCAAACTTTTTCATTTCTTCTGTGAAACTATAAAAGCGAACAAGACTTTGATTAAATACACGAGGTGAGACAAAACTACCTTTACCATGTTTTTTATAAATATATCCTTCTTTTTCTAATTCCTGCATCGTCTGTCTCACTGTTGTTCTACTTACATCATGAATCTCACATAACTCCCGTTCGGATGGAAGCTTATCATGTTCTTGTAAATTCCCAGTTTCAATTTGTCCTACAATAATATCCATTAATTGATAATATAATGGTGTTCGATTATCTTTTACAATCATGTTTTACTCCCTCATCTATAAAGTTGTTATAACCAGTTTATGGCTATTATATCGAATGAAAATAGGAATTACCATCACTTTCTCACATACGAAGATAAGCTTATTCCATCGGTAAAAACTCATTTCAACTGTACGTTTAGTTTGTCCCTTTATATGCACTCTTCTCACTTCGCTGGATTCATCGCTTCTTTTAACCCTGTCACATATTGCTTAAGAGATACCGTTTCACCCGTTATTCTTGATCTTTCAGCTGCAAAAGCAATCAAATGACTATTTGCCGAAGTCATTGCAGACGTTAAACTTTCTGTTTTATTGCTTTTTACTTTTTCGATGAAATCAGTCATAATTGCATTATCTGCTCCCATATGTCCACCTTCTATTGTTTCTGGGTAAACAGTTTCAACCTCACCAGAAAAATATTTGACCTTCAATTCATTTAGTACATCATGACCATGAATTTCACCATGTGTGCCCATAATTTTAAACGTACGGCAACACTCTTTCGTAAATGCAGACATTGTAAAAGCAACTGTTACATCATTATCAAACAGCAAATTTACAACTTGATGATCCACAACATCATTGTCACAATGGTACACACAACGCCCATAAGGTCCTTTTTTTAGTGCCTCCAGTCTATTTTCAATACTTGTATCAATAGAAACTACATTCGCCGGCCATTCATCTCTCTCATGTAAATACCACTTTAAAGCAGAATATTGGCAACTTTCCTCAACTTCACAACCATCTGTACATCGTAGCGTCGAACTCTTAGGTGCATGTTCAGATTTAAAATGAGTCAAACTTCCAAAAGATGAAATCTTTTCACATTCTGCACCAACAAGCCATTGTAGCACATCCATATCATGACAACATTTTTGCAAAATCATTGAACTTGATTCAGACTTATTACGCCAATTTCCTCTTACAAAGCTATGTGCTTGATGCCAATGACCTACATTTTCATTCCATTGAATCGAAACGATATCCCCTATCTTCTTTTGATCAACAATTTCTTTTAAAGCCCGATAAAATGGTGCATACCTTAATACGTGACATACGGTTAATAACACGTTATATTTCGTTGCAGCCTCTGCAATTTCCAATGCCTCTATAGGGCTTGGTGACATTGGCTTTTCTAATAAAATTTTGTATCCCTTCTCAATTGCTTGCATAACAGGTTTATAATGAAACCGATCTGGCGAACAAATAAGCAATACATCACAAAACTTTTCTTTCGCTAATAACTCTTCCCATGTTTCAAATTGCATATTTTCCGAAACGCTATGCATTTCAGAGAATTTCCGTCTTTTTACATTATCCAATTCTGCAACTGCAACAAAGGTTATCTCTGTTGGATGTTCTAACGCGTAAGAAGCATAAGCGTACATTCCACGACTTCCTGCCCCAATTAAGGCTGCTGTAATCATAAGTATCCTCTCCTATTCTATTATTCTTATTTTCCACCTGTAATTGTAATTCCTTCAATAAATTGTTTTTGCAAAAATACAAATAATAACAACATTGGTAAAATCGCTAAAAATGATCCTGCCATTAACACCGGATAGTTTGTTGCATATTGTCCCTGTAGTGAAGATAAACCAACTGACAATGTCATCATATCTGGTGAATTATTTACAATCATCGGCCACATCAATTCATTCCAAGACCAAAGTGTTGTAAATATACCAAGCGCAATTAAACCTGGTTTTGCAAGTGGCAGCATAACATACCAATAAATTTGGAAATGATTGCAACCATCTAATCTTGCTGCTTCTTCTAGTTCCTTTGGAACACCCATAAAAAACTGACGTAATAAAAAGGTACCAAATGCACTAAATAACCCAGGCACAATTACTGCTTGTAATGTATTCAACCAATCCAGTTTTACCATAATTAAATATTGCGGGAGTAAAAATACTTGAGCTGGAACCATTAAGACAGAGAGGGTTAGTAAAAACAATATATTTCTACCTGGAAATTGTATTCTAGCAAAAGCATACGCTGCTAATGAGCATAAAAATAACTGACCGACCGTTCTAGCTATTGTAACAATTAAAGTGTTCATCATAAATTTTAAAAATGGTAATAAGTTGAATACTTCCGTATAGTTACTCCACATAAATTGAGACGGGATAATAACTGGTGGAACTTGAACGGATTCTGCATATGTCTTTAGAGACGTTAATATCATCCAAATAAAAGGACCAATGGTTAATAAAGCACCTATGATGAGCATTGCATGAATCATAATCGTATTTTTATTGACTGCACCTACTCTTTTATTCATCATAATGCACCCACTTTTTCTGTAATATCATTTGAATCGCTGTAATGACTAATATAATAATTAATAATACAACTGCTATGGCTGCCGAATATCCTTTTTCATTTAAAATAAAGGCATTTTGATAAAATAAATAAACAATAGATTGTGTGTTTTCAATTACATTACTTGTTCTACCAATCATCATAAAGATGAGATCGAATACTTGAAATGCTCCAATTAAAGACATAATCGTTACAAAGAAAATAACTGGTGATAAAAGTGGCAATGTAATCTTAAAAAAAATTGTAATTGGCCGGGCTCCATCCATAATTGCTGCTTCATAGTATGTTTTAGGGATGTTTTGGAGACCTGATAGAAAAATAACCATGTTATACCCTATCCCACCCCAAATCGCAACTATAACAATTGAATATAATGCAATGTTTGGATTGGTAAGCCAATTAGGACCATCAATTCCAAACCATGATAATATGTAATTGAGTAGCCCATAGTCAGAATTATAGATCCATTTCCATACCATCGCGATTGCAGCCGGCATTGTAATAACAGGTAAAAAATATAATGTTCTATAAAGGGATTTCCCTTTAATGTTTTGGTTTAATAGTACTGCTAGTATGATGGATAAAAATATACCAATTGGAACGGTAAGTACGATATAAATAAATGTATTTTGAAATGCCTTTCCTAAATCTTTATCAGTAAACATCTTTTTATAGTTTTCTAATCCAATCCATTCATAGCTACCAAACGCATCCCACGCTGTAAAACTAAAATAAATATTTTGCAAAATTGGCCACATATAAAAAATGAATAACCCTAACATAGTTGGGGCAATCATGATATATGCCCATATATAATCTAATTTCTTTTTCTTTTTATATTTTTTTTGTATTTGTGTGTTTTTTTGATCCACTATCTTTATTGATAGATTCTCCATCTCTTCACTCCTCCCATAATTTTTGATTTAAAGCAAGGAGAGGATCCCTCTCCTTATTTTTTAGAAAGAATTTCATTTGCTTTCTCTGTTAATTCTTTTGTTGCTTCTTCAACATTCACCTCTCCTCCCCATACTCTTTTTAATGTTTTTGTTTCCTGCTCCCATAAAGCCCCTGTATTTTTCACACTTGGTAATGGGTAAGAATAGTCGACTCCAGTGATATACGCTTGTAAATTCAAGTTTGGAACGGATTTAACCCATGCTTCTTGTGTTCCATTAAAAGCAGGAATGACTGTTCCAGTTTCTGCAAATACATCTGCGGCCTCTTTAGAACCTAAATATTTTATAAATTCCCAAGCTGCATCTGGATATTTTGTTTTCGCTGAGATAACATTTGCTAGACCATGAATCATAACAGCTCTTTCTTTCCCTTTTGGCATAACAGCAATATTTAAATCAGGATTTTTCTTATATTCTGGTACCATCCATGGCCCATCAAAAATCATCGCTACTTTACCTGATAAAAACAAATCAGATGCTGTTGTCTCTGTCATTTGAGCAAATGTTGGTGATAATCCTTCTTTAATAAAACTAATGTTATAATTAAGTGCGTCAATTGCTTCTGGTTTATTAAATCCAACTGTTTTTTTATCTTTAGCAAGAACATATCCTTTGTTTTGGTAAATAAGATCATAATAGCCACCTTGATTACCCATCGCTGCTGCAAATCCCCATACATTTTTTTCCTTTTTTGTCAATTTCTTTGCTGTTTCTTTCATTTTCTCCCAGTCCCATGAATCATCTGGATAAGCTACTCCAGCTTCATCAAATAATTTTTTATTGTACCAAAGTGCCGTTGTATCAAAATCTTTTGGAATACCATATGTTTTATTATCCACTGTATATAAATCAACTAAAGATTTCGGATAATTTTCTAGTTTATACTTATCCTTTTTCGCTTTATCATCCAAAGGCATCAATACTTTTCCCGAAGCGTATTTCACGACATTTGGTCCATTCATCCAAAATACATCTGGCAATGCATTTCCTGTTGCTGCTGTTTCAAGCTTCTGAAAATACTGCCCATACGCTGTTAATTCTATTTTCACTTTAATATTCGGATGTTTTTCATTAAACTGTTGAACCACTTTCTCCACTGCTGGTAGTTGTTTCTTATCCCAAAGTGCATACCGTAATTCTACTTTTTCATCTTTAGATGACGTGTTAACCTTTTCGCCACTATTAGAACATCCCACTACCGCCAATAGCAATACTGACAAAAAGAAAATAAACCACTTTTTCATCTCATTCCCTCCTCTATAAACAATCATCTATATAACAAAATCTTTACTTACGTTTCTTGTAACTCACTGATGATAAATTAAACTAATAAAAGCAACTTTACAAAAGGTCTGAAACGCCTTGTTAATAAAGCGTTTATAAACTTAATTTTATTAATCTATAAAGACAATGCTCTTCTCTCCCTTCTCTATCAATTTAAGTAGACTTATGTCATTATCAGTTGAAGGAATAAACTATCATTGATATATTATTTATACATATACCAATTCGATAACGACATGATGTTGTCATTACCAGTTGTTATGAAGTATAACACTATCACTTTTTCCTTCGCAATATATTTTCTGAATCTTTTGATTTTTTTATTGATTATATTCTATTTAATTTTATATGCCGCTAACATAAGTAGAAATATTTTTCTAATCCATTACCCCTATAAAATTTGTTATTAATAAATAATATAAAAATAAGGAGTGTTTATATGATTCAACAATTAAAAAGATATTACGATAAAGATATAAAAATTAATGAAGCAATACTTTCTGAAGATTTTAGTTGGTTTTTAATTGACGGGAATAGAGTAGGAATTCGTAAATCTCGCTTACACCAAAGGGAGTGTCAACTACTTTCCTCTCTCTTAACTCCCCTCTATACTGAAACATGTTTTGAAACAGAAAAAGAAAAGTATTGGCACGAAGCGTTATATCAAAGTAAAGATATTCAAATAACATCTGTGCGCTTTTTACACTTCTTCACAACGCATCCTATAGTGGAACGTGATGAATTTCATAATGCTTTACAGTCGATACTTGATTTTGATACCCCTACAATATGGGAAACTTCACAAACTGGAGTTCTCATCTTAGCAGAGAATATATCTGAATATAGATTGCAAACAGCCCTTGATACGCTAGAAACAGATTTTTTTATATCCTTATCCTTTTTTGTCGGCAGACACTACACCCAAACAAATCAAATTTCTCACCTGTATCAATGGGAGCGAAATTTATTTTCTTTTCTTTCTCCCTATTTATCAAAGAAAATTACATATATTGAACAACTCCTTCCTTACCAATTAATGATCTCATTACCAAAAGAAAAGAGGGAAAAATATACACATCATTTATTAGCGCAGGTTTCCAGTGATAAAGAACTAATAGAGAGTGTTAAAGTATTCTTCCAATGTAATTTAAATGTATCACTTGCTGCCAAGCAATTATATTTGCATCGAAATACCTTACAGTATCGAATTGATAAATTTATTGAAAAAACAGGTTTGAATATAAAAACATTTGAAGGTGCTGTGGCTGTTTATATGGCCTTTCTTTCTTTGAACATCTCGTAATTTTGCATAAAAAAAGTAACATTTTTTGTGCAACTTGCCGATTCATCTTGCGACTAAAAAGACTTATAATTCAATTAATTATAGAAATAGAGGTGATTCATAATGGCAGAACTCGTATTAGATCACATTTTCAAATTGTATGACAATAAAACAACTGCTGTTTCTGATTTCAATTTACATATCCAAGATAAAGAGTTTATTGTATTTGTTGGTCCTTCTGGTTGTGGAAAATCAACTACTTTGCGTATGATTGCAGGTTTAGAAGACATTTCTGATGGCTCATTTTATATTGATGGAAAACTTATGAATGATATCGCTCCAAAAGATCGTGACATTGCTATGGTATTTCAAAATTACGCACTATATCCACATATGTCTGTTTATGATAATATGGCGTTTGGTTTAAAACTGCGAAAACTACCAAAAGATGAAATCAATCGTCGTGTAACAGAGGCAGCAAAGATATTAGGACTTGAAGATTATTTAAAACGAAAACCAAAAGCATTGTCAGGCGGGCAGCGGCAGCGTGTTGCATTAGGAAGAGCTATCGTTCGTGACGCAAAAGTGTTTTTAATGGACGAGCCTCTATCCAATTTAGATGCTAAATTACGTGTAAGTATGCGTTCAGAAATTTCTAAACTTCACCGCCGTTTAAACACAACTACTATATATGTAACACATGACCAAACAGAAGCAATGACAATGGCATCACGCCTTGTTGTTATGAAAGATGGTATCATTCAACAAGTTGGTACACCTAAAGAAGTATATGATACTCCTGAAAATGTTTTTGTTGGCGGATTCATTGGTTCTCCGGCCATGAATTTTTTTATCGGAACATTGAAAGATAACTATTTTTATATAGAAAACATTCGTTTCAAGGTACCTGAAGGACAATTGAAAAAATTACAGAAAAAAGGGTATAGCGAGAAAACACTTATACTTGGTATTCGCCCAGAAGACATTCACGATGAACCAATTGTCCTTCAATCTTCTCCTGACTCGACTGTCGAAATTACAGTTGAAGTAGCTGAGTTATTAGGTGCTGAGACTATGCTACATGGAAAACTTGTAAATCAAAGTTTTGTTGCACGAATCAACGCTCGATCAGAACCGAAAGCTGGCGATAAGCTTTCAGTAGCATTTAGTCTAACAAAAGCACATTTTTTTGATATTGATACAGAACAACGTATACGTAACAACTAAACATGTCTAATTGGCCGTTCCCAGCTTAGTTGGGTATGCAAACAAGCTGTGCAGAAAAATCTCTACACAGCTTCTTTCTCTAATTCCCCTTTATAAATACTATTTATCATCACTTTAATAGTATTTATCCATTGACACATCCTCTTTACTTTTTAACATTCTGTTGTTGAGTTGAAACGTTTCTAATATTTTTTCCCCTTCCTCTGTTGAATGCAAAATAAAAATATATAGTGTTGCAACAAAATAGCACATACACTTCATAATTCAATAGCACCTAATTATAAAATAATCGAAATACATATTCCCCACTTTTCATGTACAATCCCTAAGCTGATATACATGACTCCAATCATTAAAATATACGGTATATTATCTTAAAAAGTCCAAATAATAACAAATAAATCCATTAAAGAATGGGAGCTCTCTAAAATGAAACGAAAAATAATAACTCTCTTTACGCTTATATGCTTAGCACTACCAATACAAGCTAGTGCATACACATTTCAATCACTACCAATTGCGTCAAAGTCTAAACAGTGGTATATCGAAATTGACAAATCTCATAACTCAAACAAGCAAGCCGTGCAGCCAAAACAAGGTGTATATGATACGTATAGTTTACTCTTAAAAAATATTGGTAATGATGTTGCAAATGTATCGGTGGAAATACTTGATAACACACCTACATCTAAAGCTACCTTTAATCCTACTTCATCTAATAACAACGTTTCAAAAAGTCATACAAGCTTTGACTACATGGTATTCCCATTAGACTTTAATAGCCATAATTTTAAAGTTGTCATTACTTGGGAAGAAAAGAATTTCTCTTACAACGGTCATCCAGTACATGAGAGTAAAAAAATGAAGCAAACATTTGTGTTTAATGAAGAGTAAGTCCTAATTTGATTAGGGCTTACTCTTTATTTACAAAACCCGATTGAATTGCTTCTGTCACTTCTTTTGCAATATGTATTTTTGTAGCGTCTACACAGATTTTTTTGTCCCAAACATGTACGGAAGGCTCTTCATTAGACAAATGCTTAATTAAGATGAATCGATTATATGTCATTTTATTTTCTATAGGAGTAGCAATATACACCGTGAAATTCCTTGCTTCAAATACCTTTTCTCCCAAAACGTATTTACATCCCAACTCATGTACTACTAAATCATGTAGATTTTCTATAGTCATATACCATTCCCCCTTTTTGCCTACATAATCAATCGAACCGCCGAATACTTGGTACAGACAATGCCATTCCAATTGTTATGAGTACTAAAATAGCTAGCATTATAATTGTTATCTTTCCACCTATTACAGTAGCTAACCAGCCTACCACCACATACCCTAATGGTAATAAAGCAAATGAGCCTAACATATCAAGACTTGCCACTCTTCCAAAAGCTTCTTCTGGTACAAGCTCTTGTAAACTTGTTTCCCAAATAAGCCCAAATATCATAATACCGAATCCTTCAATTGCCATTAATCCAATTAAGGCGGGTGCCCAAGAAACGAAAGGCATAATTAATAACGCCATTCCACTAATTAAAACACCACCATACGCAAGTAATCCTCTCTTATGCCACCGCTGCCTCCCACCAAAAATTAGTGCTGCAATTACAGCTCCAGCACCAGAAGCAGCCATACCTAAGCCATACACGTAAGCTTCAAAATGATGATGAACATTAAACAACCATGGAATTAATACAACGATAACGCCTGCATAACAAATATTAATGAAAGAAAAGACTAGAATGGTAATCCACAACCACGGATGACTTTTTAAAACTAAAATACCTTCCATAAACTCTTGTTTGTAATCGATCTTACTCTTTTCAATGGGTTTTACTTTTTTAAACTTAATTTCTTTTAAAAATAATAAACATAAAAATGATAACAAATACGTTGCTGCATCTAGTCCGAAGCCTATCCCTGCAGATGTAACTGATACTATTAACCCACCAAGTGCTGGGCCAATTAATCGTATTCCTTGATTACTCATTTGCGTTAATGCATTAGCTGCATTTCGAATTTCCGGTACAAATACTTTCGCTCTTACAGCTGAATACGCCGGCTGAAATATCCCTTCCATAAGTCCATATAATGCCACGAGTACATATAGAAGTGGAATTGTTAAAACGTCCATAAATATAAGCGTTGCAAATAATAGCATTAATATGCAACGGATTATATCCGTAAATAACATCAATTTCACCCGGTCAATTCGATCCACGACTAATCCAGCAAACGGTAACGCAAGAATATTAGGAAGCATGTACATTGCCATAGTCATTCCCATTACAACTGTTGAACCAGTTAATGAATATACAACGACTGGCAGAATAACCATCGTTATCGAACTACCTAAAGTCGAAAGTAATTGCCCAATCCATAAAAACTTAAAGTGCGGTGACACTTTAACTGGCAATAACAATTTACCGACATAACCTAAATTTTTCTCTGTTGGTATTTCTCCTTGCATATCTCTCTCCTCTTTTCAAACTAAGTTAATACCCGAAAATAAACACAGAAAATTCAATCTTTAATAACTTTAATTATATATGAAACTGTTAAATTATTGGTAGAAATATAAAAAAGAACATCGTAATGAATCTACACATATTATGTGTTGAATATAAATAAAAAAGGTGTTTTCATATATGAAAACACCTTTCCACTTTATAATTTTAAGTTCTTCTTCAATGTCCAATATTTTTCTGGAGCATTTTCAAGTGAGAATTCTACCCAGCCATTTGGATCTTCACGATATACGTTTACTTTTGTACCATTTTCTAATTTTCCAACTTCATTTTGTGTAACGTTTGGTACACTCTTAATTGGGTTGTTAAACGGGAATGGAACTTGATAGTAAGACCCTACCGACTGAACAGTAGTTTTTGCGTCTTTTGCATAATCTTTATATGGAATTGTTTCGCCTAATGCATCTACATTTAATGTATTAGGGTTTTTCGGTAATCGTTTGACATTTTGATAATCCTTGTTATTGAAAGGCTTAATACGTTCCATAATATTAGCAATTTTGCCAGCCCATTCTTTATCAGTTGAATACATTACATTCATCGCAGGTAATGTGTAACCTTTGAAATACTTAGCACCTTGTTCTAAGTAATTCTTTCTCACATAATCAGCATTGTATGAAATACTTAATCCATAAGATGGTAAATATTTTGCATGTGCGAATGGATCCCAATCATACGCTCGTAGTCCAAATAAATTATGTTTACGATATGCAATTTCTGATTTCCCGTATCCAGACTCTAAGATTGCATGTGCTGCTAAATATAAAGAGTTCACGCCATACTCGTTTTGCGCTTTAATAAAGTCTTGTCCAACTCCAACAAGCGGACTATCGGGATGATATCTTTTAATATAATTATCAATCTCTTGAGCTGTTACATTAGAAGGTAATGTTACATCTAAATCGATATATGATGCCATGGCGTTATATAAAAATTGTGCATATTCTTCACGTGTTAAAACACCTGTTGGATTAAATGCACCTGCTCCATTACCTGCAGCAACACCGTTAGACTCTAATGCACTAATCGCTTCATTTGCCCAATGATCTTTCGGAACATCATTAAATGTATGATTAGCTTTTACTTTTAGTTTAAAGGCTTTCTGTAAAATTACAGCCATTTCAGCACGAGTTAAAGATTCTTTCGGTCTAAATGTTCCTTTACCATCACCTACGAAAATCCCCATATCTGTTAAAGCTAAAATTTCTTTTTGGAACATTGTTGTCCCTTCGTTAATATCAGAGTATGGATTTTTATATTCGCTTTTCGCTTCTGGTTTTAATGCACGATATATTAATGCGGCTACTTGCTCACGATTTACAACATCCCCGAATCCAAACTTACCATTATCATATCCTGCAATAATTTCTTTTGATGTTAAATTAGTAATTGCTTTATACGACCAATGATCTTTCGGAACGTCTGGAAATTCTTTTTCAGCTGCAAATGAAGTTGCCGGAGCCATCACTACTTGAAGTGCGACTGTCACTGCTAACACATTAGAAATAATTTTTTTCATATTTTTTAACACGTTATGTATATGCTTGTCCCGTGTTAACTTGCCTCCCTTTATAATAAAATTTTCCCTATCAAACTAACAAACTCTTAATTAGTCAACAGTAAAAGTATACGTGATACAAATAAACTAATCTACCATTATTTTATTTATAATCAGCATAATACGATATATCTTTTTATTTTGATACAAAATTATATAAACTCATATGAAAAGCCCATCTCTATATAGAAGATGGGCTTAGCAAACGATGTTTTTATTTAGCCAAACGATATTTTGAAACATTGAAACCTTTCCACTCATAATAATCTAAAATACCAGCATAAACTGCTTCAGCAGCAATTTGTCTTCCTGATTCTGAAGCCAACTTCTCATAATCTGCACTATTATCTAAAAATGCTAGTTCAGTTAATACTGCAGGCATCTCATTTTCTCTTAGTACATAAAAGTCTTCTGGTTTCGCACCACGATCTCTTGTATCTAGAGCTTTAACTACTCGTTTTTGTATTTTCTCTGCTAACATACGACTATCTTTTTCACGTTCAGTTAATTCTTTCGTTTCAGATCCTTTATAATAAAAAGTCTCCGTTCCATATCCATCATGATTGTTAGAGCCATTTGCATGAATACTTACAAAAATATCTCCATTATGCTCTTTCGCGAACTCTACACGGTTTTTAAGGTCCTCAGGTTGATTTTTACCAAGACGGATATCCGTTTCACATGTTAACAACACATGGAATGGAGTATTTTTATCTAGTAATTTTTGTAATCTTTTCGATGTATCTAATACAATATCACTTTCATATAATCCTTGTGTCGGCTTCCCAGAATCTTTCCCACCATGACCTGGATCAATAATAATTACTTTTCCTTCTAATGCATCTGGAATTTTAAGAGAATCTGATTTTGCAATAAATTGCGCTGCTTCTGCCTTCGTTACAGTTTTATTAGGTAGCCAAGCTGTACTAGTTACACCTTGTGAAATATTCAATTCTACTAAAATGTTCTCTTTATCTTTTCCCCAACTAGGATTTAAATATGCAAATTTTGTTGGTAATGGTTGTTTTACTTTCGCATCTAATTTATACGCCCCAACAAGCATCGCTGCCATAGAAACTCGGTCAATTTTACCGTCTGGATCAAAAATCCCGTTTCCTTTCCCTGCAATTACTCCTGCTTTTTCTACAGCGGCAATAAATCGAGTTGCCCAATGAGTTTTAGAATCTGTAAAGGTTGGCTGAGCCGCATTATCAATCGGTAACTTTAAAGTTTGCGCAATAATTGTTGCTGCTTCTGCACGAGTGATTTCTTTTCCAGGCTCGAACATTCCTGCATCATTACCTTTAATTGCACCTTTCTCTACTAAATAGAACCTTCTGCCCAGTCCCCTGCTGGGACATCTGGAAATGTTTTTGTTTGTGCGAAACTACTAGATGAATAAGATAATATACTAGCTGCAATTATTCCTGCTGCGATTATTCTATTTTTCATAGAATATATTCCCCTCTCAAGTACAATGTTTTTATGTAACAGACTAATTATAGTTCTGAAAATTAGTAATAGTCAATCTAATTTTGTATAATTTTGTATTATTATTGTATTTTTTGTCATAAATAACTACAATAAAAAACTATAAGATTTTATAAAAGGAGAGATTCGTATGAGTAAGAATTGGAAAGATATAGAACACCGCATTTATACAATGTGTATGATTCAACATAATAACGAAGTATTACTAATACGACGGCCGGATCATCTAGGCTTCCCTGGTTACATCGCTCCTGGCGGTAAAGTAGATTTTCCAGAAAGTATCGTTCAAGCTGCTAAACGAGAAGTAAAAGAAGAAACTGGATTACTTGTTTCAAATTTAACTTTTAAGGGATTAGATGAATACGTAAATCCGAAAGAAAATGTTCGATATATGGTATTTAACTATTGGACAGATTCATTTGAAGGTGAACTCCTTTTGAATCCTCCTGAAGGCGAATTATTATGGGTGCCAATTGATACAGCACTCAATCTTCCTATGCAAGATTGGTTTAAAGAGAGATTCCCATTGTTTTTTGAAAAAGGTACGTTTGAAATTCAGCGTGTTTGGGAACAAGACTTGGATAAACAAGTTGCTATGTCAATTACCCATACGTAAAAAAGCTTGGAATCTCTCCAAGCCTTTCTTACTTTCCCTCTATTTTCTTAATCTCATAATCAATTTCTAAAAACTTAACTCCAAATATCCACATCCTATGATTAGCTTCTAATATTTGATCCTTGCGCCCTTTAATAATAAATGTCTCTGCTAATGGTAAACGTATTGTAAAGAAACGAGTATGTAAATAAATCCCCTCATCTCCCCTGCCATTCTCTCTTAACTTACTTGTAATGATTAAAGCATTATCATCATTGCATAACTTCAAAATACCAGTCATATTCGAATATGGTAAAGGCAATGCGATATTCATATATGTCTCGTTCTTGTATGCATGCTTTGAATAGAGGGCTACAAAAACAGACTCTCCTGCTTCATTTTTTCTTAGCCAAGCCCTTACATTCTCTCTTCCATCCTTCTCATCTATTATCCCAATGATAGAGCCATGCATCGTTTCCCACTTGCCGCCCATTCCTAAATGTATTTGTCCTACACGCTTACTCATTTTCTCATAACAAAATGCAACTGGGCGGAACCAACGAGTCCATTTAATATGCGATTGTAACTCATACTCTTTTGTATTTTCATAAAAACGAATAATACTTAAAGGAATCTTCGTCATGTCAAATGCCTCACTATGAAAATCATTCATTTTATCAACTAAACCTTTGTATTCCTTGCTATCTATTAAATTTCTGTTATGTAAAAATGCTTCACCAACTGTCGCATTTCCTCTTAACCTGCTCATTGTTTTCCCGTAATATTTATAATTCGGAGTACTCTTTTCAATCATCCAACCAAGAAAAGCTGGTAACGCTACTCCAATTCCATTTACAACACCGTGAATCCAGACCATTTGTGCAATTGTAATCGTCATTACTTGTTTGAAATTTCCGTATGAATATATGAGTGAAAACATTATTGTTACCATAAGTGTACTGGATGAAAGAGTAAGGAGAATCTTTGCACTTATAGCATTGAATTTCGTTCTCCATACGTAAATCCCATATCCATAAATGGCACATAAATATATGAACACTGCAAAAAATTCAAATACCCTCGAATACGTAATTCCTATTGCAACTGTCATTGGAGAAATGACGATGATAAACATAATAGAGTCATATAACTTACTTCCCTGTTCTCTTTTTCTTCCAAGTAAACCAGCTGATAACGGCAATAAAAATGCCGAGTAATGAAAGTGTGCCGCTGTGAGTAAGACAATGTCAGAACTAAAATGCATAATGGAAAGTTTCGCTACAGAAGCAAAGAACCAAAAACCACCTAGAAACAAATAAATAAACGCACTATCTATAGCTACTTCTTCTAGAGGCTTCCATCCTCTTTCTAGCAATCTACTTACACCAAATAATGCAACGATTCCTGTATATACAAACCAAAGTAGCGCAAAGAAATAGTGATTTGTTACGAAAGCTAGCATTGCACTAACTGCTGCAATTGGATATAAAAGCGATACAAATTTATAAGATAATAAATACGATCCATTTCTTGTTTTCTTATCAACAATGCAAAATGACATCGGTATAAATAACAAAATAGATAACAATATGATTGCTTCAACAGGATTTACATTCGACCACTCGTATATTAGAAATATAATATAACAAGCAAGTCCAAATATTATATTTTTCATCTCGTTTATTCCCTTTCCACAAATGTTCCCTTATATGAAAATAACGAACCAATTAACGGATTTCGTACTTGTACATGAATTCGAAAACATTGTAGTGTTTCATCATAACTTTCTACAATTTTTGCCTCTCCGTATAAAAATCTAGGTAACGGTATTTTTCTTCCAAACATAAAAAACCATTGTTTCTTTGAAGAAATATGCATCCCGCCTTTTTCATCAATATAAAAATTCAATGTAGAAACGAGTAAATGCGGCTCACCAAAATAATCTACAATTTCATTATTCTCTTCATCCAACTGCATAACAGCGTTAAAATATCTTTTCTTACTATGAAAATAAAAAGTACGATTCCACCGTACAAATTCATTTCCATGTTCATCTCGCTCAGCGGTATTATGTATCAAAAACGGAACTTTTTGCCCTCGCTCAGAGAAAAACATTCGAAACTTCGATGTAATTTTTAATATTAATTTAACGAAAAAAGATCCTCCATAAATTTCATCCATTTCCCCTTCCCCAATAAAGCTATTTTCCTTTGTTATCGCATATCGTTCCTGCAATTTTGGATGAAGCCTTTTATAAGAATCCCCTAATAATCTTTCATAAATATTAACCATATACTTATCCCTTTCTCGTCCTCTTGCAATTTTTTGCGCTTGGCAAATTAGTGCTATTTATATAACCGACAATCGATAACCCTATTAGAAGAAAATTTAATGTAATCGGATTAAACGGTTGCGTAAAACTAGCGATATTCGTCGATCCTGCCGCTAATGTTAAAACTATCAACAATATAATATGCAATATAAATAGTTTTCGCTTTTGAAGTGGCAATAGCCACATAACACCCCATATTATTTCTAAAAATCCAACTATTTTAAGTATAAAAATACTACTTTCATTCGATCCGATTAGTGCAGAAAGCATCTTTACTTCTTCTGAATGAGTAAACATCAATTTCGGTACAATCCCTTGATATAACCATACGAAAGCAAATAAAAAGCAAACTAGCCAATACGTCATCGTTCTTCTAATTAGCAACTTTGGATGAAGTCCCTTTTCTAACCATAATTTTAAAGCATCAAAACTCCATGCTGTCCCCCAACCTAATAGTGGACGAAAAACATATAAATCTATCACATTTCCTATACGACCAAATCTCGTATCATAATCATATTGCGTTTCAAAATGAATATGTTCTTCATTCGGTGTATACTTCCAATAACCACGCCCTATTTGTATAAGTGATAATTGATTGTCTGTCCAAAATTTTAAAGAGGAAATGCGTTCTCCAGTTTCTTTTCTTATTTCACCTATCGATTCCCCTTCTCCGGCTATTTCAAGTCCAAATCCGATCTTTGTTTTATATAAAAACTTCTGTGGTTCTCCCTCTTTTTTTTCTAAATACGAAATCTCAGTAAAACGAGCATCCCACTCTGTATGTATATCAGGCTCTTGTGTATATGCCCATAGTTTCTCCATTGTTGTGTTCATTTCTGTGGCTACATAAATAGGCTTTTTCTTCCCCATCCTTCCACCTCCCAGGCGCTATATTTTCAATGTACATGCAATGAATCGATTTTGCTACATTTTTCACAAACTAATTTAATAAAAAGATAGAATTTCAAAAAAATACAAAAAACACTTGATTCCCTGAAAAATTTAAATTATTATAAAACAAATGTTACCAACAACTTCATAAATCATACACTCTCGCCTAAAACGTGAGATAGAGGTTGCAACGCTTATAAGTATTCTAAAGGAGACACAGAGATGTCTATGATTTTAGAGGAAAGGAAGTGTTGCCGAAATTGATAAATTTCTCTGCATTTATCAATTGGGGCTGTTTTCGAATAGAAACAGAACTGTCATATGTACAGACGTGTACGTATGAAGAGCTATCTACAAAAAAGAGATATCATTTTTATGATATTCCTTTTTTGGCGGTTTTTTTATTAGCTCCGTTTTCTGTTTCCCTTTTCCTGTAACAGCACCATCCTCACTTATTTGAGATGGTGTTTTTTATTTTTCTCTCTGGTAACTACAGGAATATTGGGATTTGTATATGTCCTAACCTATTCTTAAAAATGGACGAAAGAAGGAATTCGTAATGGAAACGATTGTACAAAAATTTGGCGGTACTTCTGTCGGAAGCGTCGAACGCATTCAACATGTAGCAAATTTAATTATTGAAGAATATGAACGAGGACATAGTATTGTCTCTGTCGTTTCAGCAATGGGAAAAAGTACGGATAAACTTGTAGCACTTGCTAACGCTATTACTGAAAATCCAAGTAAACGTGAAATGGATATGCTCCTATCTACAGGAGAACAAATAACTATTTCATTATTAACAATAGCACTACAAACAAAAGGTTATAACGCAATTTCATTAACAGGATGGCAAGCTGGTATTACGACAGAATCTGTACATAGTAGTGCACGGATTACTGACATTAACACCACTCGTATTCAGTCTTACCTTACTGAAGGCACGATTGTTATAGTAGCTGGTTTCCAAGGAATAAGTGAAGAAAATGAAATTACCACACTTGGCCGCGGTGGCTCCGATACGACTGCTGTCGCATTAGCTGCTGCACTAAAAGCAAAAAAATGTGATATTTATACGGATGTGACCGGCGTATATACGACTGATCCACGAGTTGTACAAGATGCTTATAAATTAGATGAAATTTCTTATGACGAAATGTTAGAGCTTGCCAACCTCGGTGCTGGCGTATTACACCCACGCGCTGTTGAATTTGCTAAAAATCATAATGTAATTTTAGAAGTTCGCTCAAGTATGGAACAAGAAAACGGAACAATTGTAAGGGGAGAATGTAACATGGAACAACAATCAATCGTTAAAGGTATTGCATTTGAGGATAATATTACACGTGTCACAATTAAAGGGTTAGAACAAGGTGCACTTTCAACAGTTTTCTCTACATTAGCAGCAGCACATATTAATGTAGATATTATTATTCAAAGTATTACAAATGAAGGAACTGTTCACCTCTCCTTCTCAATCCATTCTAATGATTTAAGAGAAACATTAGAAGTATTGGAACAAAATCAAGAAGCACTTCACTATGAATCTGTAGAACATGAAAATCATTTAGCAAAAGTATCAATTGTAGGATCTGGTATGGTATCTAACCCAGGAGTTGCTGCGAATATGTTCACTACTTTAAAAGAAGAAGATATTCATATTAAAATGGTAAGTACATCAGAAATTAAAGTATCTGTCGTTATTGACCGTCTTCATTTAGTAACGGGTGTTGAAGCACTTCATCAATCATTTATGGTGAAAATTGAACCTTTAGTGCAAATGATTTAATTTCCACCAGTAAAACTTACAACAAATTATATGAATCTATTTCCTTCCTATATAAATAGAAAGCTGTTTGCATAGTGGAAAGTGAGAAAAAGGTTATTTAGTTTAAAATAAAGTCGTTTGAAGAACAATAAAATTGTTAAAAAACGGAAGCAAGTCATTCTATTCAACAATCGGGCAGTTATCTCCCACCTAACTTCCTCGCATTCGCCGAATTTTGAGGTGGGAGTCTTATTGCCCGCAAATAGCGGGATAAATTTTTACACATAAGGAGATAAAGACTATGGCAAACAACAGATTACTAAGAATGGACAATGTCAGCATCGTTGTAGAATCTCTTGATAACGCAATCTCTTTCTTCAAGGAGATTGGATTAAAACTCGAAGGGCGAGCTACTGTCGAAGGTGAATGGGCTGGTCGCGTAACTGGACTCGGTTCTCAGTGCGTAGAGATTGCTATGATGGCTACGCCAGATGGTCACAGCCGAATTGAACTTTCGCGATTTCTCACCCCACCTACTATAGCAGATCACCGGACAGCTCCTGTAAACGCCCTCGGTTATCTGCGCGTCATGTTCACCGTCGAGGACATTGACGAAATGGTATCCAGACTTACTAAGCATGGTGCTCAGCTCGTTGGCGAAGTAGTTCAGTATGAGAACTCGTATCGACTCTGCTACATTCGTGGAACCGAAGGAATTTTAATCGGTTTGGCGGAAGAACTCGGTAACAAATAAGTAAGTGATGTTTTATAAAAAGCCTTTACTGAAATATGCATTGCTGAAGTAAAAATATTTGAAGAAAATTCTTATTCAATAAAACTTAGATTTTCAACCCCGTCCTAACTTTAGAACGGGGCTATACTCGTTTGAACTTTTAAAATTAAATAACTTTATTATCATTTTACACATAGATTTCAAGACTCTATACAAACAGCTTTTTAACATATTACCTATATCTAAAAATCGTTATAAAACAATTAGATTATTCGCAATACCTTTTCCTAGGAAATATAACGGACTCTTCTCACTTCTTATCATATATATCTTTTCCTTTAAATAACGAGCGAAATTCATTCAAAATAACTTTCTTCACGTCGGAATAAAAGACCATCATGAATAGCGCAGCCCCTAATAAAATCTCTTGAATTCCTTCGTAATCAATGAAAGCACTCATAATTAGCAAACCAAATCCAATATAAAAACCAAACTCATTCTCTTTCTCAAAATCCTCATCTTCTTCATCAATATGTATTTTCTCTTTAAAATTTTGATTCCCTTTTATTAATTCATCGAGCGTAACATTGTACATTTCGCTCAATAAAATTAAATTATCAATGTCAGGGTAACTTTTATCATTTTCCCACTTATACACCGCTTGCCTAGTTACACCGATTTTCTTTGCAACATCCTCTTGCGAAAAACCCTTTGACTCTCGTAGTTTTTTTAGCTGTGCTCCTAAGTTCATAACGTCCCCTCCTTTAACAAATTATTACATAAAAGGAGATGAAAAAGAAAGAAACTATTAGTAACACTCACTGTAAACCACCAGTTTACACAATAAAAAAGGAAGAGTAACTCTATTTTCGAGCCACTCTCCCTCTCACTTATATTAAAACAAATGAATGTTTTCTTTCTTGCAAGCTTCACGTAAATCATCAGGCCATACAGAAGATTGAACTTCACCGATATGTGCTTTACGTAAGAAGTACATACACATTCTTGATTGTCCAATACCACCACCAATTGTTAATGGTAGTACGTCTTCTAAAATACCTTTATGGAAATCATACTCACGTTTGAAGTCTTCACCAGTTTTCGTTAATTGCTCATCAAGTGCTTTACTATCAACACGAATTCCCATTGATGATAATTCGAACGAAGCTTGTAGTACTGGGTGCCAGAATAAAATGTCACCGTTTAATTTCCAATCATCATAATCGGACGCGCGTCCATCGTGCTTTTCACCTGAACGGAGTGCATCACCAATTCCAATAATAAAGACTGCACCGTGTTCTTTCGCAATTGCATGTTCACGATCTTTCGGTGTTAATTCTGGATATTTATCTTCCAGTTCTTGAGAAGTAATGAAAACAATTTCTTCTGGTAAATACTTTCCAAGGAACGGATACTTTTCAAATAAGTGATCTTCTAATTCTTTGAATATTCCATAAATTGTTTGTACTGTTTTTTGTAAGTAATCGATAGTACGCCATTCTTTTTGAACGATTTTTTCCCAATCCCATTGGTCAACATAAATGGAATGCGTTGCATCAAGTTCTTCATCACGACGAATCGCGTTCATGTTTGTATATAAACCTTCACCAGCTTCATATCCGTATTCATGTAATGCGAATCTTTTCCACTTCGCTAGTGAATGTACAATTTCTAATTCTTCTCCTGAATGTAACATATCAAATTCAATTGGACGTTCTACACCGTTTAAGTGATCGTTTAATCCTGATTTCTTCGTTACGAATAATGGTGCAGATACGCGGAATAGTTCAAGGCGCTTTGCTAATTGATCCTCGAAAAATGTTTTAACTTCCTTAATTGCGATTTGAGTCTCTCTTACTGTCATTAATGATTGATACATGGTGGTTTCCTCCTAAAATGTTTGGATGTTGTGAAAAGAAGCCAACAAAAAAAGCCCTTCTTTCCCAAAAAACTGGGACGAAAGACTTTGGTTCCGCGGTACCACCCAAATTAGCAACAGAGGTTGCTCACTTATACAATACGGAGATTAAAAAATCTCGATACTGTTCTTCTTGTAACGGCGAAGTTCCCGGCTAAGTCTACTTTCCTATAAAGGATTTCGGTTAGCGACTCCAGGAGGTTCTTCATAATAGGCTTCGTATCAGGCTCACACCGTCCCTGACTCGCTTAAACTACATCCTACTACTACTCGTCCTTTCATAGTCGTTTTATTGTCACATCTCTGAAACATTTTATTAATGATTATTCTATACAAAAAATAGATAAAGTCAACAAAAAGTTTTAAAAAATTTTTCAATTCTTTATTTTATGCCTTTACCGATTGTTCTTAATATAACATTTTTATTTCCTTTGTCTCTTCAATCCAAAAAACATTTCACTAATTGAAACTAACATATATACAACAACTAGTGTGATTGTTCGAAATATAGAATCCGCAGTATTTCTTATTATTTTCATTTTCTTTATAATTCCTTTCAGTTTACTCGCAATTTCATGATATACTATAGCATTCAAGCAGTTTGTTTTTATTTAAAGCAAGCATAGTCATTTATCGATAGTATTTTTCTAAAACATTGGCTATTATCAAATCAGATTTTTTATATAACGGAGTGATCATATGAGTAAAACGAAAGCAAAACCGAAAAAAGGTGTAGGACAAGGTACAGGAAGTAAAGGATGGAACCGTTGGCAATCAAGTGCGAAAAAGAAAGCTGCAAAACCATACAAAAGTAAAGGTACAAAGAAATAAAATAAATAGTGGGAGATGAACAACTCCCACTGATTAAAGTTTCACTTTATCTCTTTACTTTGTACAAAACAAAATATAATTATTACAACAAAAAAGCTATGCTTTCATCTCTATGAAAGCATAGCTTTTTCCATATTAAATCATAAGAATATCGCGGATTTCTTCCTCCGTAATAGAAGATAACTTCTCTTCTCCTGGCTCGATAATTTCAGCGATTAAATTTTTCTTACTCTCTTGTAACTCGTGCATTTTTTCTTCAATTGTTCCATGTGCTACTAACTTAATCACTTGCACTGTATTTTTTTGTCCCATTCGATACGCTCTATCCGCAGCTTGTTGTTCAACAGCTGGATTCCACCACAAGTCGTACAATATAACTGTATCTGCACCTGTTAAATTTAGTCCTGTTCCACCAGCTTTTAACGAAATAAGAAATAGATCCCCTTCTCCTTCGTTAAACCGATTGCATAGCTCTACACGTTCTTGCGCTGGTGTACTCCCGTCTAAATAAAAGTATGGAACTGCTTGACGATTTAATTCACGTCCGATTATCGAAAGCATCTTCGTAAATTGGGAAAAGATAAGAATTCTCTTCCCTGTACTTCTGCATTCCTCCAAAATTTCTAGCAACTGATCAAATTTAGCTGAACTACCTTTATAGTCATCAACAAACAAAGCAGGATGACAACAAATTTGCCGTAGTCTCGTTAAACCAGCTAAAACCCGAATTTTATTTTTACGTAACGTATCTTTATCCAAATGTTTTAACGTTTCTTCTCTTAACTTTGCTAAATAAGCTGCGTAAAGCCTCTTTTGATCTGGTAAAAGTTCTGATGATTGTAAGTGCTCAATTTTTTCTGGGAGTTCATGTAATACATCACCCTTTAACCTTCTTAACACGAAAGGTTTTACCCGCTTCGCAATATCTTCACGTCTTAAATCACCGAACTCTTTTCTTCCCGGTAATAATTCTGGGAAGACGACGTGGAAGATAGACCATAGCTCTTCTAATGAATTCTCTACAGGTGTTCCCGTTAATCCAAAACGGTACTCTGCTTGAATCGTTTTTACTGCCTTCGCAGTTTGCGTCGTATGATTTTTAAACGCTTGTGCTTCATCAAGAAATAACGTATGAAATGGCTGCGCATATAACCTTATATCTCTTCTCAGTAAAGGATATGACGTAATTACTACATCAAATTTCGTTATATCTTTTAAAATTTTTCGGCGCTCTGCTTGATTTCCATCGGCAATAACTGCTCTAATATGTGGAGCGAATTTTTTTAACTCGCTAAGCCAGTTGTAAACGAGGGACGACGGAGAAACAACTAATATAGGCAGTTTCTTCTCTCGAATTTCCGGCAAAACAGAGTCTATAAAAGCAATACTTTGCAACGTTTTCCCCAGTCCCATATCATCAGCTAAAATGCCGCCAAAACGATAATAGGCAAGTGTTTTCATCCACTGGAATCCGTATGTTTGATACTCTCTCATTATCGCATCTAAGCCACTTGGCACCGCAAACTTCAGCTTTTTAGGGTTTTGAATGTTCTCTACCAATTCTTGAACAGACTCATCTAAACTTAATACGTTTCCTTCTTGCAGTGAATTCATCCATTTCACACTACGAATAAGAGGGACATCTATTTCTTCGCCCTTTAAAAATTCTTTTCGAATACTAGATTCTTTTATAAACTGATTAATATCATTAAACTCTTTACTCTCAAGTGATAGTAGAGCACCACTTGCTAAACGATAATATTTCCGTTTCTCCTCAAGAGCGACTAATACCCCTTTAATTTCTGCCTCTGGAATACCTTTTATATCAAAGCGGAATGATAACCAATCAATTCTCTCTTTCCTTCTAACTCTTATAAGAGGAGCTGTGTCTCCCTTATGAATTCGTAATTTGATGGCTGACGTCGCATAAATATCAACTAAACCTTTTAACATTGGAACAGCATGATATAAAAAGTTATACTCAGCTTCTTCATTATGCATAAAATAACCGCCTTCCGTTTTCGCGAAGGCACTTTCACTCATAATGTCTAAAATCTCTTTTTCCTTTTTCTCATCACGATTAAAAACAGATGGCTGCCCATCCTCTTCTAACGGATTAATCACGACGTTTCCATAATGAAATTCGAGACCTGCTAACAAACGATTTTTCACTCGATCTAAATACAATTTTACTTTTAGCGAAGGCGTTTCAACACGATCTGATATTACTTCATCAATTCGCACAGTACCAAGCTTCATTAACCCTGGTACAACTTTTGCTACAAAGTGTTCCATCTTATCTGCTGGAATATACAATTGGTTACTACTAGAACGATTCATCATTTTTTGTAATTCGATAAGCCGCTTACAATCCTCAGCGTTCAACTGATACAGTTTCCCTCCAAATAGAGCATAACTATACGTATCCATTACTTCTACTTGTTGTAAGCCGTCAATATAAAGTGTAAACCCACCGTTACTCCCTTTATTAAACTCAAAATGTAAAGGAAGTAGCCCTTTTGAAATTTGTAAACCGTGAAAAGATTTTCCATCTTGATTAAGTCCCACAAACTCAACTTTAGAAAGTAAAGAAAGCATATCCTTCCATGAAGCTGGCGGTATTAAAATCATACTATCATCTTGTTTTGCATGTACTTCCAGTGTATCCTCATACATTTTTTCATTATGATAAATTTTAATTAGCTGCTGAATAATCGCATCCGTTTCTTGCCTGAAGCTATGTACATCCGGTGTATATGTAAATTCATTTGAACAATTATAGGACTCTCTTTTCTCCACATTGGAAAGAAATTCTCTAATATGATTTACAAAATACATCTTGGCGAGTTTAAACTGAATACCTAGCAGTGCCCCACCATTTTTCGTAACTACTGGCGTACATATAAATTCAACATGAAGTATTTCACGTGTATCAAAACGGTGTTGTTTACTTTTTGGTCTTAATGGTTTTTCTGCAAATAAATGAAACATCCCGCTTGTTAATTGTTCATTTCCGCTACTAATAGGCACCATTCCACCGGTTTGCTGATTATAATTTATTTGTATCAATACTGCCGCAACATGTTGACAGTATGTTTGAAAAGATGCTAACGAAGGACAACTACATTTCGCAACAACATCACCTTTTTTAGCTTTTTCTACTGTAACATGAAAATCTTCGTTCCCTTTTACCGTCGCTTCGCAAATTTCTTTATTTTCATCATAATGATTTATTATTACTTTATTTGATTTATAATAAGCTTCGCCTCTTTTATATGAGGTTTCTCCGCATACTTCTTTAATAATCGATTTATTTATTGTAAAACTCATTGTTTTGACACTTCCTTACTTTAAAACCAGTTTCTCTTAACTAACATTTTACATGCTCCAAGAGAAAATATAAAATGTAGATTTAATAAAAAAAGATGCTTGTATATAAGCACCTTTTTTCACTCTATCTCCATCAACCGTTTCGCCTCAAAATACAACACTTGAATAAATTTCTTCGTATTAATTCGTATATGGCCAGAAGTTGCTACTTCATCCTTTGTCATTTCTGTCATTCGTTTTCTAACTACAGTGAAATCAAAAAATTTCGGCGCATAGCTTTCAAATTTCGGATTTGAAAAGTCTGTTAATCCAAGGGAAGCTAAGTGATTTAACGATTGATAAATCGCTCTACGTACCCTTTGTTCAGATGCTTTTCTCTCCTTATCTATATCTGCATCTGAAGCTATATTCTCTAATTTTCTTATAGTTATATGGTGAAAGATATCTTTTAGCGCAGGAAATCCAAATTCAAACGTTTGCTCTTTTTCTTGTCCATATAAATATTCCAACATACTAAGTAAATCTTTACTTCCATTCTCTCCCGCAATACCGAGTTCTGATAATAAATAGCGCCCTGAATCTGCTATTCTTTTCCCTTCCTGCATTGGCTCATTTCGAACTTGCGGCTGTTCCCACTTAAAAACGTTATTCAATGATTTTTGAATATCATGTATAGAGCGCTCTAAACGAATACGTTCCATTACTTTACGTACAACAGATACAACCTCAATTTTATTTAATGGTTTTGTAATATAATATTCAACACCAAGTGTATACGCCTCACCAATAAGCTGTTTCGATTCAACTTGAGAAATCATAATGATTTTCCCTGTAAAGGAGGACGCAATATGGCGAACTGTTTCAATCCCATCTCGCATTGGCATTAATAAATCAATAAATAAAATATCTACTTTTTTAAAATTTAGTTGATCTGCTTCAATAAAAGCTCCATCTTCCGACTCTCCAATTACTTCCCCAAGATCGCCATCTTCAATAATTTGTGAAAGCATGGAGCGGAAAACTTCATCATCATCTACGATATAATAAAACAACTTCATTCTCCTTCCCGCTTTAAACTGCACTCCGGTAAACAAACGATAAACTTACACCCTCCGCCAGTTTCTCGGTCTTCTAATCTCACTTCTCCTCCGAGCTCTGTTACCATTTCGTTTATGTAAGAAAGTCCAATACCTGTTGAAGGTGTTCCCGTTTGATCATACTTTGAAGTAAATCCTGGCTTAAATACTAATTTTTTATATTTCTGTGCAATACCAGGTCCATCATCAATTACTTCAAAGAATATATGTTTATCTTGTTTATATAGCTTAATAATAATGAGACCTCTACCCTCAATTGCTTCAACTGCATTTGCAACTAAGTTATTAAAAATGGATAAGACCGTGTACACATGATATTCTGCATGCTCACCTTCTATATGTTCCGAAAAACGTATATCTTTTTCTAACATTTCAGCATACTTCTCATTAATTCTTACAATCATTTCCGCTAATTCATGTCCTTCTACATACTCAGCCACATTTTTATCTAATAACAGTTTAGATAGTCCTGCAAAAATTCTTTGATTATCCTTTTTGATTTCGTGCACTTCTCCTGCTATTTTTAATGCTGTTTTGCTATTTAAATCATCGTTCGCTTGTAAGTTTCGATATAGTTGATATGCTTCTTGTGTAATTAACTCGGCATTTTGTAACGTTTTTTTCAAATGGACAGATTCCACATATAAATTAGAGAGGTACATTAACATATTTTCATTTTCTTTTCGAACTTGTGATTCTTTTAATTTTGTTTCATATAAATTCATCATATTTAAAAAACCAAGTGCAAAGAAACTACGGAAAATAGCAATAATAATTAGTTTATTCACTTCAGAAACTGTTATCGTTGTCCCCAGCACTAACATATGATAAAACGCAAGTTCAGACATACTTGCGATAATTTCAATTGTAATTCCAAGACATCCTATCACAATTGGCTTCTGATGAAACTTATTCACCCTACAAAGCGAAAAAAGACTTCCATAAATAAAATAATAAAAGAACACAGGATAACGCAAATAAAATGATTCTGTCATATGGAATGAACCTTGCAATACCCAGTCAAGACATACACGAAATAAGACTACAGATATACCTACAAGAATACCTGCAGCTGCTGCTGGCACTCTTCTTAAAAATAGTAATAAAAAGAAGAAAAGCGGTGTCCCGAAACTAACACGAAACATATCATTAAAAGGATGAAAATTCAGCTCTCCAGCAATCGGAACAACAACCATTAATATAATTAAAAGATACATATCTTTCTTCCATAATTGATTCCAATTCAAAGGTGCCACTTCCTATGCTTTTTTTCAATTGTAAAAGTGAAAGCCCGCTTATAATTATAAACGGGCTTTATTTCTATATTCTAACCTTTTCTACCGCTTTTATTTGGCGATACTCCGGTTCCCATATTGCTTCTTTTACTGCAATCTTAATATCGTCATCACTTAAGTTCTCTCTAGCAACACCTTCTGCAACTGCAACTTTCGCTACTTCAATCGCAACCAGTTCAGAGATATTACGTAACTCTTCAACTTCTGGCAAAATAGGCGCTCCTGGCTGACTTGTATCTACCATACTTGCAACTGCTTCTGCTGCTGCTGCGAACATTCCATCCGTCATGACGCTTGCACGAACAACAATTGTACCAAGACCTAGTCCTGGGAAAATAAGTGCGTTATTTGACTGTCCAATCACATACGTTACACCGTTATATGTAACCGGTTCAAACGGACTTCCTGTTGCAACTAATGCTTTTCCTTCTGTCCACTCGATTAAATCTGCTGGTTTCGCTTCAGCAAGTGGCGTTGGATTCGACATTGGTAAAATGATTGGTCTTTCTACGTGAGAAGCCATTTCTTTAATAATTTCCTCTTTAAATGCGCCTGCAACAGTAGATGTACCAATTAAAATTGTCGGTTTTACATGTTTCACAACTTCAGCAAGTCCGATAGCATCATTTTGTTTCCAATCACTTACTTCAGCTTCTTTTCTTGCATATGGAATTTGGAAATCAAGAAGATCTTCCATATTATCTGTAACCAACCCATTACGGTCAATACACCAGAAACGATTATGTGATTCTTCGTCTGATAAGCCGATACGAACCATTGCATCTCTTACTTGATCTGCGATACCGATTCCAGCCGTACCAGCACCAAACACAACTACACGGTGTTCACTTAACGGTACACCAGAAGCTTTTACTGCCGATAATACAGCAGCAAGTGAAACTGCCCCTGTACCTTGAATATCATCATTAAATGTACAAACGTCATGACGATATTTATCTAAAATTTTTCGTGCATTTCGAGAACTGAAGTCTTCCCAATGTAGAAGTGCTTTCGGGAATTGTTTATTTACCGCTTGAACAAACGTATCAATAAATTCATCGTAAGCTTCACCTGTTATACGAGGGTGACGATTTCCAATATAAAATGGATTGTTTAATAATTCCTCACGATTTGTACCTACATCTAAAATTACCGGTAATACACGGCTAGGATCGATTCCAACTGCGGCCGTATATACAGCCAATTTCCCGATTGCGATGTTAATTCCACCAACACCCCAATCACCAATTCCTAATATACCTTCTCCATCCGTTACAACGACTAAATCAATGTTTTCAGCTGTTGCACCGATATTTGCAAATGCATCTTCAATACCTGATGGATCGTTAATTGATAAATAAATGCCACGTGGTTTACGGTATTCATGACTATATCTTTGAATTGCTACACCTACAGTTGGTGTATATACAATCGGTAACATTTCACGTAAATGCTCTGTTAAAATACGATAAAATAACACTTCATTTCGATCATGTAACGCTGTTAAGTATACATTCTTTAATAAATCATCCGGCTGAGAACTAAATTGTTCATATGCTCGGCGTGCTTGTTCTTCTAACGTTAAAACCGCTGGCGGTAATAACCCTTTTAAACCTAACTCTTCTCTTTCCTCTTGTGTGAAAGCTACCCCTTTATTTAAAAGTGGTGTTGATAATACTTCTGCTCCTCTTAATGTTGTTTCTAATGCACCATTAGAAGCCACTGTAAACTTACTCATAACATCCCTACCTCTATTCATATATAGCATTTCTATATTGTAAACAAAAAAGAGGGGATTGTCCCCCTCTTCTTTTAATTTTTCTTTAAAAGAGTTGCTCCTGCAATCCCTGGGTGTGTCATTTCGAATGGATCTAGAATTAACTCTAATTCTTCTTGTGACAATACACCATTTTTCACACATAGTTCTCGAACGGATTGCCCTGTCGCAATTGCTTCTTTCGCAACGCGAGCTGCTGCTTCATAGCCGATATGAGGGTTCACGGCTGTAATAATTCCTACACTCTTCTCAACGTACTCTTTTAAGCGATCTTCATTCGCTTCAATTCCTTTTAAGCAATTATCTGTAAAGGCACGGAAACCGTTATTCATAATGCTAATAGATTGAAGTAAGTTGAAAACAAGTACTGGTTCCATAACATTTAATTCTAATTGTCCTGCTTCTGAAGCAAGGCAAATTGTATGGTCGTTACCAATTACTTGGAACGCAATTTGATTAATTACTTCTGGCATAACAGGGTTTACTTTCCCTGGCATAATAGATGAACCTGGTTGACGAGCTGGTAGCATAATTTCCGCTAATCCAACGCGTGGACCTGATGCCATTAGACGAAGGTCGTTCGCAATTTTAGACATATTCATCATACATACTTTAAGTGCTGCAGATACTTCAGTGTACGCATCCGTATTTTGAGTTGCATCTACTAAATCTTCTGCACCAACAAGTGGTAGTTCACTAATTGTAGCTAAATGTTTTACAACTGCTTCAATATATTCTGGATCTGCATTTAAGCCTGTACCAACTGCAGTTGCTCCCATATTTACTTCATATAAATGTTGACGTGATTGCTTGATACGTTTCATGTCACGTTCAAGTACGCGGGAGTATGCTTTAAATTCTTGTCCAAGACGAATTGGCACAGCATCTTGTAAATGTGTACGACCCATTTTAATAACATGATCGAACTGTTCTGCTTTTAATTCAAATACATCATGCATATAACCCATTGTTTGTAATAAGCCTTCTAATGCATTTAATGTTGCAATATGAATCGCTGTTGGGAATGCATCGTTTGTTGATTGTGCCATATTTACATGACTGTTTGGACTAATATAATCATAGTCTCCCTTTTCCATTCCTAATAATTCAAGGGCACGATTGGCAATGACTTCATTTGCGTTCATATTCATTGAAGTTCCTGCACCACCTTGAATTGGATCAACGATGAAATGATCATGCCATTTCCCCTCAAGGATTTCTTGTGATGCTTCTGCAATAGCACCACCCTTTTTCAATTCCAATCTTCCTACATCTGCATTAGCAAGTGCTGCCGCTTTTTTTACAATTGCTAACGCTTTAATTAAACCTTCATGGACTTTGTACCCTGTAATCGGGAAATTCTCTACTGCACGCATTGTTTGTACACCGTAGTACGCATAATTTGGTACTTCTTTTTCACCTAAAAAATCTTTTTCAATTCGTACTCCATTTTTAACTTCAGTTAATGTTGTCATGATTACTCACTCCTTAACAATCTCTTACGCTGCTTTTGTTTGTTTGACCGTTTCTACATATTGTTTTGCTTTCTCATCATCGAATTCGCCTTCCCACTTCGACATAACAATGGCAGCTAATGCATTTCCTAATACATTGACAGCTGAGCGAATCATATCTAAAATGCGGTCAATTCCCGCAATTAATGCGATGCCTTCTAGCGGTAAGCCCATTGATCCTAACGTCGCTAATACAACAACGAATGATGCACCCGGAACTCCCGCCATACCTTTGGATGTTAACATGAGAACGAATAATAGCGTTATTTGCTCCGTCAGTGACATGTGTACACCGTACATTTGTGCAACAAACAATGCCGCTAACGCTTGATAAATAGCTGATCCAGTCAAGTTAAATGTATAACCTGTCGGAATTACGAAAGAGGCAACTGCCTTTGGACAACCGAACTCTTCCATTTTTCTCATTATATTAGGTAAAACAGCTTCTGAACTTGCTGTCGTAAATGAAAGAATAAGTTCTTCTTTTAAAATTTTCATTAATGTAAAAATATTTACTCCAACCATTCGCGCATTAATACCTAATACAATCACAACGAATAGTATAACAGTTACGTATACAGCTAGCACTAGTTTTCCTAAAGGAAGTAGTGTTGCTACACCAAATTTCGCAACCGTAACAGCAATTAATGCGAATACACCAAATGGTGCGAATTTCATCACTTGATTTGTAACCCAGAACATCGCTTCGAGCACACCTTCAAAAAAGTTAAAAACAGGCTTTCCCTTTTCACCGATTGCTGCAACTCCTAAACCGAATAGTACTGAGAAGAATATAATCGGTAATAAGTCACCTTGTGTAATAGACTCAAATATATTTTTCGGTACAATATGAACAATCGTTTCTGCAAAGCCTTTCTTCTCTGTTGCATCTGCTGTTTGTTTATAAGAAGAAATATCACTTTGTTGTAAATTACTCATATCAACGCCAGTACCTGGTTGGAATATATTTGCTGCAAGTAATCCCATTAAAATAGCAATCGTCGTAATAATTTCGAAATAAAGAATTGTCTTACCACCCAGTTTCCCAAGCTTTTTCATATCGCCTACACCAGCTACCGCAACAATTAATGCTGAAATAACAATTGGTACTACAATCATCTTAATTAAGTGAATAAATATATCCCCAATTGGTGTGATATAAGAAATCGCCGTTTTATTGCCATAAAAGACTGCCCCTACTACAATCCCTAAAACAAGCGCGACAAAAATTTGTGTTGCCAATCCGAATTTTTTCATTTATGTTCATCCCCTTCATGCGAACGCTTTCAATTTGAATTTATAAAAGCTACTCACACATCATATAAGCGAACCTACAAAATCATACAAAAACCTACAAGTTCGTCACAAAAAATTCAAATTTATTTCTTATAATATTCATTGACACTTTTTATAAAAAAGAAATAAAATAACCTTGATAAAACATCAGATTATTTCGTATAATCTAAAAGATATACGTATTCTAAATAAATGGGGATGAAAAGGAGTGGATGTTATGAAAAATCACGTGAAGAAGTTCATCATATCTATTTCTTTTCTATTTCATTTTCTTACGAAGGAACAAAGGCATTCGCCTTTGTTCCTTTTTTATTGCAATCTATATAGGGGGAATTGTTATGAAACCATATAAACGCGTCTTAATTAAACTAAGTGGCGGCGCACTTGCTGATCAATCTGGAAATAGCTTTAATTCCAAACGATTAGAACATATCGCAAACGAAATAATATCCATTATTGACCTAGATATCGAAGTATCCATTGTCATCGGCGGCGGTAACATTTTCAGAGGTCATCTAGCTGAAGAATGGGGAATTGATCGTGTAGAAGCTGATAATATCGGTACGCTAGGTACGATTATTAACAGCTTAATGCTTCGCGGCGTTTTAACAAGTAAAACAGATAGAGAAGTACGCGTTATGACTTCCATCCCTTTTAATGCAGTAGCTGAACCATATATTCGCCTACGTGCAGTACATCATTTAGATAACGGTTATGTTGTCATATTCGGTGGTGGTAACGGGCAACCATTCGTTACAACAGATTACCCAAGTGTACAAAGAGCCATTGAAATGAATAGCGACGCCATTTTAGTCGCAAAACAAGGGGTAGACGGTGTCTTTACAAGTGATCCAAAATATAATAAATCAGCGAAAATGTATCGAAAACTGAACTATAACGATGTTGTTAGGCAAAACATACAAGTAATGGATCAAGCCGCTTTATTACTTGCTCGAGATTATAATTTACCGGCACACGTCTTTAACTTTGATGAGCCTGGTGTTATGAAAAGAATTTGTTTAGGTGAACATGTTGGGACGTTGATTAATGATGATGTTTCGATGCTTGTGCATGAAAAATAGTATTTTCCATTAACAAAGGGTGCCTTTTATAGACACCCTTTGTTTGTTCGTTAATCCTCACAAATAAAAATCAACCAATCCCGCAAATTTCTCCTTACAACGCTCCCAAAAAGATAACTTCTCAAAAAACTCTTTCGTCATTTCTTTCGAGTCATGAAAATCTTGTGTTAACGCCTCATTCACTTCTGATACGATAGATCCACCATGAATATACAAATTCATCTCATCATTAATATAGAAGCTACGTGCAGTAAAGTTTGTAGTACCGATAACAGTTAATTCATTATCAATAAGCATTAACTTTCCATGAAACATACCTTTTTTATAACCGTATACAGTAATCCCATTATTAACAGCTTGACGTATGTATGGATATGCCGCCTCTTTAATAAGAGGAATATCTGGTTTATATGACCAAAGTATTTTTACTGTAACGCCACGTTTTTGCGCCGCGATTAAAGCGTTCATTAATTCTTTATTTTTCGCTATAAAATAAGGTGTTGTAATTACAATTGAATGTTTCGCTTGTTTTATTAACTTTATATATTTTTCAGCGACATGATGTCCATTGTAGCTAACCATCGTATGTAATGTATTCCCTTTACTCGCTTTATTCGTACTTCTTTTTATATGTTCTTTCGTATCTCGTTTCCAATCTAAAGCGAATTGCTCTTCTAAATCTTTTGCTCCTTCTCCTCTAAGCCGCACATGATAGTCACGCCAATATCCAAATCGCTTATCTTTCCCTAAGTACTCATCCCCCATATTAAACCCACCTGTATAACCGATTTCCCCATCAATTGTTGTAATACGGCGATGGTTCCGATGATGTAGAGAATAAAATCCAAATGGCAATTCAGGTTTTCTACTATATGTAAAATGAACACCACTTTCCCGCAATTCATTTTTCATCTTTCTTTCAAATGATAAATCATTAATTAAATCAACCGATAAATATACGTTTACTCCTTCTTTCGCCTTCTCCTTTAATAAGTTTAAAAAAGTATGGCTACTTTTATCATCCGATAAAATATAAAAATAAGTGTAAATAGATTGCTTCGCTTCACTTATATCAGTAAATAGCTGTTTATAAAACGACTTCCCTTCTACATATAATTGAAAGTCACTATAATGAGGCGCATACTCTGTCGGCATATTTTTCCCGGCTTCCATTTTCCTTCCGAGCGTAACGTCAATATGCATCCAAATTAAAATAACAACGAAAATAGCAATAATAATAGAAGTGACTCGCAATATTTTTTTAATCATTTTGATTTCCTTCCACTCATATTACTTACTATTTCGTAGTGTTTCATTAAAATAAATTTTCATTCAAAATGCATTTCCTACTTTTTGGATGTTACAAAGTTAAAGGAGAGCAGACTATGAAAAGAGCAAAGACTCCTATTATTTTTATCCCAGGTCTTTTCGGTTCAATGAGTAATATTATTATTCCTGGTACCGGTAATTGGAACTTTGGGCTTTCTTCGTTTATTTATGAACCATTCATTATGATGTTAGAAAGTATCGGCTATGAACGAAATAAAAACTTGTTTATCTGTTTTTATGACTGGCGTCAGCGTATTGCTTTTTCCACTCAAAAATATTTATTAAAAACAATTGCCTATGTTAAAGAATTTACAGGGTGCGACAAACTAAATTTAGTTTGTCATAGTATGGGCGGGCTTCTTGCACGTTCTTACGTTCAAAGTGAAGAATATGAAAATGATGTGGAGCAACTTATTATACTCTGTACACCAAACGCTGGATCTCCCCCCAATTATAGTTATTGGACTGGAGGTGCTCTCCCAGTACATACATCTTCTAAAATAAATATCGTTCATTTTTATATGGAACAATACATTCACTACGTAAGCACCTTACACAAAATGAATAAAGTTGAAGCGATACACCGTTACTTTCCAGGATTACAAGATGTTATCCCTTGTAAAGATTACGGAAATTATTTATTTATAAAATCTGGCTCTGCTATTACATTTCTTCCTTATAACAAGATGAAAACGAAAAATCCATTCCTCGATACATTAAATGCAAATAGATTTATGATACAGAAAAGAAATATTGAAACTACACTCATTGCAGGAGATGGAGTAGAAACGATTCAATATTTACAAGTCGTCCCTTCACATTCAAAACTGGAATGGACAGATGGAAAAGTCGTCGGTGATATACTTACAAAACATGGTGATGGTAACGCTGTTCTACATAGTGTTTTTCTTCTAGAGGGAAATAAATATGTTGTGCATGCTTCACATAACGAAGTTCTCTACAAAAGCATTCCTATATTACAAAAGATACTTTAAATTACGAATACAAAAAAGGTGTGGCATTGCGCCACACCTTTTCATTAAATGAAGTTCCTTGCATCATTATTTCTTCCAAACTTATAAATCGCAATTAAGAAGAACGCTATCGCAAAGGCGAATAAGATTAAAATATTTAAATACAAATCTGAAAACGGAATTCCTTGCTGTAATTTCGAAATCGTGTCCATTAGCCAGCGTTGCGGTAAAAAATCAGCTATTTTTTGTACTGTTTTCGGCATAATATCATATGGAAAATAACATCCCGCTAATAAACATGTCGGCACAATAACAACATTTTGCATCGCATTTGAAGCAGTTGAACTTTTTGAAAAAGAAACAATGACTAATGATAAACCAATTGCAATTAAAGCAAATATCATGAGTACACCAATCATAACTGTGAAAGGCATATTTATATTCGTATGAAAAACATTCGTCATAAATAATACTGCAATTACAATTTGTAATGTTAATATAATCATATTCACCGCGACATTAGATAATATAAATTTCTTTCCATCTATCGGTGTCGATAATAACCTAAAATACGTTCTGTTCTCTTTTTCTTTTAAGATAAATCCTGATAAGTTCATCGCTGAAAATAGCATAAACATAATAAGATAACCAATCGTTTGATTTGTCATATCCTTATTTTTCGAAGTATCTTCAAGTGTCTCAGCCTTTACTTTAAATGAACTTTTTTGATAACCAGCGTACATACTATTAAACGTACTTTGATCGGCCCCTGCCACTTTATTAATCGCAGCGATGTTATCAACATAGTTATATAAATACGATTTTATAAATCCTGTTACTTGATCGCCTTTAATCGATGAAATCTCAATATGACTCGGTTTCCCTTCTCGAACACTTTCAGAAAAACCAGACTGTAATGTAATAACACCATCAAGTTTTTTTGAAGTGAGTTTATCCTCCACTTCAGATTCCTTAATTTTACTAACATTTACATGATTGAGTCCTTCTAAAAATTTCACTGTATCATTTGCGATAGGTTGATTTTCTTTATTTATAACCCCAATATTTAACGTTCCTTGCCCTACATTCCCATATATCGAAAAGGAAATGAGCGTTCCTATTATCGGCAAGCTAATAATAATGAGTAACCCCTTTTTATTTTTCAGAAGCACAGATAACGTTTTTTGTATGAGCCATAAAATATCTTTCATACTATAGCCCCTCCCGTCTACGTAATGCAATAATCGCAATTAATAAAAAGAGTGCTGAAATTCCGAGGTTTAAAAATATTACTGGCAGTGCCGCCCCTATGTCATTTGCATAAATAATTTTCATAATGGCTGTGTTGGCCCACGTTAATGGCGATAAATTCGTAACGACATTTTCTTCCACTACGAAATACGCACCACCAAAAATAGAAGCTAATTGCACAACAACCATAATAATTGCTCTAGATGCCTCACCTGTTTTTGTAATAAATCCGATTCCTAAACCGAAGCTAATTGCTAGAAAGACTTCTGTTAGTAAAATAATAAATATGATTCCAAGATGGTCGCCCCAATTCGCTTGAAAAACAAATTTACTAAATAAAACGACGAGTAATAGACAAAGTGCATTCGCTACAAGACTACCGAGCACTTTCCCAATGAAAATTTCAGCTTTACTTATAGGTGCTGCAATTAAACGATCTCCTGTTTTACGTATTCGTTCTCCTCGAATTAAAAAACTCGCCCCCATTGCAGCGTACAGTGCAATCATCGTCGTCATTACAACCGCATAGTAATCCATAGAACCTGGTTTTTTAGCAGCTTGTAAAGATGTTTCTTTAATATAATCATTATGATTTCCGTTTGAAATAACTGCGCTAACCTTACTCGGATCTACTTTTGCAACTTCGGCCACTACGTTGTACTTATCAACAAATGTTGTAAGCATGCCTTCCACAATACTTCCCTCAATACTACTTTTGTCACTTCCGTAAAATTTTGCACCATCTTTATTTAACTCTACATAAGCAGCATATTTATTTTGCTTCACTTCTTCTTTCCCATCTATACCTTCGGAAACTTTTTTAAAATGAATACCTGATTTATCGACTTCTTTCGTAAACGCTTCAAACGATTGAGAAAACGTGCTACTCGCTTCATCTTTATATAGCACTTGTATATCCTTAATCGCTTGACTATCGCTATTAAATGCGTTACTTAACGCTGTTCCTAATACAAGCATAAGCACAATCGGAAATGCTAACATGAAAACTAAAGTTCTTACGTCCCTGAAATCTCTTTTAATGTGCATCACTGCAATGTTAAAGATGTTCAATTGATGAACCTCCCTTTACCTTTTCTTCATTTACCTTTTATTTATCTCGTAAGTTTCTCCCAGTCAACGTAAGGAATACAGTTTCTAAGTTCGGAGCCTGCTCCTCTAACGAACGAATTTCAATGTCATGATTAATGAAATGCTGAATAATTTTATTTAAATTATTTAATCCTGCATCCGAGTTTACCTTGATTACGTTCTCTTCAATTTGAACAGCTTTCACACCATTTATCTCTTTTAAATTTTCTACATCTAAATTTTCTACTGACTTTACTTCAATCCAAATATCTTTCGTATCTGTAATAATCGCTTTTAACTGTTCTTTCGTTCCTTCTGCAATTACTTTACCGTGATCGACAATTGCTATTTTCGTACAAATCTCTTCTACTTCTTCCATGTAGTGACTCGTATAAATAATCGTACTTCCCATTTCATTTAATTTTCGGACAGACTGAAGAATGTAGTTCCTTGACTGCGGATCAATTCCAACTGTCGGTTCATCCATAATAATTAACTTCGGTCTATGAGCGATTGCACAAGCTATATTCAGTCTTCGTTTCATCCCGCCAGAAAAGTTTTTCGGATAACTTTTATGTTTATCACTAAGGCCTACAAATTGAAGTGCTTCCTCTACTCTCGCTTTTAGCTCGGCTCCTCGTAATCCATACAATCCAGCAAAGAATTTCACATTTTCATAGGCAGTTAACTCTTCATAAATCGCAATATCTTGCGGAACGATACCAATATTCATTTTCGCAAATCGATTATATTTCTTTATATTTTTTCCTAGTATGCTGATTTCACCTTCATTACTTCTTAACAAACCAGCAATCATATTAATCGTTGTACTCTTACCAGCACCATTCGAACCTAAAAAGCCAAATATTTCTCCTTCTTTAATAGATAAAGACATATTATCTACCGCGATGAAATCACCAAATTTTTTCGTTAAATTTTTAATTTCCAATGTGTTCATCATTTCACCCCTATTTCGGTTTCTCTGCTTTTATCCCGCTATTTGCGGTCAGTAAGACTCCCACCTCAAAATTCAGCTGGTGCAAAGAAGTTAGGCGGGAGTCGGGCTGCCTGTAAATGCCCGATTGGTTCAACTAACAATCAGCGGGGAAAAACAAAACCCCCACTGATTGAAGTTTCACTTTATTATAAACAAAAAGAATGAACCTGCTCAGTGCAGAAGTTCACTCTTTTCACATGAGATTATTCACTTTTTTCATATGAGATGATTCATCCTCGTCTCATCCTCTTATATCGGCAATAACATTGTTACTGAAAAGCCACTTGTTCCATCTACAATAATTTTTCCGTTTACTGATGCTGTTCGCTCCTCCATCCCCATAATACCGAGGCCTTTCTTAACAAGAGCTGCACCTTTACCATTATCCTTCACTTGTACTTTCACCATCTTGTTCAGTACATGAATATCTATTGAAATGACTGTCGCATCAGCATATTTCATCGCGTTTGTTAGTGCCTCCATAACATTTTCACCAATAATCTTCCACTGAATTGGTGAAATCATATCTAAGTTCCCTTTATATACGAATGGAATATTTATATCATGCTTACCAGCAAATTCCTCTATGAATAATTTCATACGATGAATACCAATTTGCTCTGTTGGTGGCTTCATATTTTTTAATGTAATCCGAATGCTTTCAATGCCATCTTTTGAAATATGAATTGCATTTTGTAATAACTCAGCAGATTTCACTTTATCTATTTCCATTAATCTCTTCGCTGCTTCCATTTGAATAAGTGCACCCGTCATCGAGTGACCAATTTTATCATGAATTTCTTGAGATAATCGATTTCTTTCCTCTAATTTAAATGTGTATTCAGATTGCCTTATGTAATCTTTATTTTCATTTAAGCTTTTCGTAAGTCTTTGTATGTCTTTTCTCATTTTATCATTTTGCATTTCTAGTTTTAATAATCGTGCTATATAGCGGTGAGCTATCGTTAAGGAAAAAAAACAAAATGCACTAATAAGTCCATACGTCATTTGAATACCTTCACCTATAAAAATAATAGGAAGAATCATAATGAAAAAGATTAACCATTTCTTTTTTATGTAATAATTTGCAATTTCATATAAGTTCAAAGGTAAAAATAAAATAAAAAACGGATGAACCTTCCATGTAAATAACATAACTACGCCAATTGACACACAAGTTAATATGTTTTTGTACGTATCTTTTTTAAATATAGAGATCAACACGTTTACAGAAAGATATAAAAGCAAAGTAAATATAATCCACGGTAAGTTCGTAACATTTAAATGAATGTAGCTAAACACTATATATAAAAAGACAATAAGTTTACTTACAGTTAACCAAAATTCCATAACATTAATCTACTTTCCCTGTTAAGTAATAAATCGCAATTTGTGTGCGATGTTCTAGTCCAGTTTTCCCTAAAACTGATGTAATATAATTTGCAATCGTTCCTTCAGATATGAAAAGTTGCTTCGAAATTTCTTTATTTGAGAAACCTTTCGCAATTAATGCGATAATACTAAGCTCTCTTTCTGTGAAAAGGCTCTTATCAATTTTAGATTCTTCCTCTTTACTTTCCATTAAATTAGACTTAATTTTATCAAGCACTACATCTTGCATAACAGTTTGACCGTTATAAACTCCTTTTATCGCATCACGAATACGCTCCGGATCATTATTTTTTAATAAATAACCTTTCGCTCCGTTTTTTACTGCGTCCAAAATATATTCATCATCATCAAATGTCGTTAAAATGAGAGGCTTCGTTTTTGTCTCTTCACAAATTAACTTCGTCGCCTCTACCCCGTTCATGTTTGGCATACGAACATCTAAAAGCGCAATATCAACTTCATAATTTTTACAATACGCTACAGCTTCTTTTCCATCATTTACGGTATCTAATACTTCAAACTCTTCATATGTATTTAAAATAATTTTCATGCCTTCTCTTATAAAAGAATTATCATCGGCTATTAATATTTTAATTTTCATGTTTGTTAGTATGGACCTTATCCTACTAACATTCACATCCTTTCTCCATGTAGCATTTCCTCTTTGCTCATTATATACTTCTCTTTACCATTTTTTCACACCTTTTTCATATACCCCTCCTGCTAAAAATATATTATTCTTTTTTTACAACATGTGTAGGGTGACTTATCATTTCTTACGTCTATATAATAGAATGCGTCAAAAAGGAGGGAGAGACCGATTGAGGAAAAACAATTAGTTGCAAAAGCACAGCAAGGAAGCGAACATGCTTTTCGTATCCTTGTACAAACATATCGTCATTATATTTTTCAAGTTATCTTTTCCATTTTAAGACATGAAGAAGATGCTAAAGATGTTACACAAGAAGTATTCGTAAAAATTCACGCCTCTCTCCCAAATTATCAATTTCGCGGATTAAAAACGTGGATGGCACGTATTGCCACCAATCACGCTATTGATTATAAGAGAAAAAAAGCTAGAGAAAACGAAGAACTCTCCTTATGTAAAGAAACTGCGGAAAATATAAAATCCTCTCATAATATCGAGGCATTATTATTGACGAAAGAGCAAAAATTACTCATTGCTCAAAAACTGCGAGAACTTCCCGACAATTACCGTGACGTCGTTCTCGCACATTACTTAGAAGAAAAAAGTTATCAAGAAATTGCTTTGCAAGAAAATATTGAAGTGAAAACAGTCGAAATGAAACTGTATCGGGCAAGAAAATGGATTAAAAAACATTGGAAGGAGGAAGAGTTTCTATGATGCATTATTCAAAAGAAGATTGGCGCAATTATACATTAGATGTTATATCAAACAATGAACGTGAATCTATGGAAGAACATCTTTATGAATGTGATCATTGTTTAGCACTTTATATGGAAAGTATTGATGAACAACACGAAAACCTTCCAATGATAAATGATGATTCATTTACGAACGAAGTTATGACGCAAATTAATTTTGAAACGTTACAGCCTAATGAAAATATAAAAACAAACTCACTAAAGCGCACAATTATTCACTACATAATTGCGACTGCGGCTACAATTATTTTTATGGTAAGTGGTTTATTCCAGTATATTTTCACAGCGACATCAAATTTCGAGAAATCTTCAAAACATAACGAGTCTTCTATCTCACAACAAATTGTAAACAAATCGGTAGACACATCAAAAAAGGACGGAGGTTCAAAGCATGAATAAAAATCCCTTTTTGGCACTTGTGTTAGGGCTAATTCCTGGGCTTGGACATTTATATTTAAAGAAATTCGGACGATTTATTTTATATAGCGGCGGGGCTTTATTTCTATTTATCTTTGCAGCATTTTGTACAATAGCATTAGGAGCGCGTGATATTGCTTTTCTTTCTCTATTTTTACTAGTCGTGTTATGGGCGATCAATTTATTAGATTTAGTTATCACTATTATTAATCAATCGAAAAAACAAGCAGCCGGAGAATTTACAGAGTCCTCTAAAGAAAGCGAACGATTTTATATCATTCTTCTATCAATCATTCCTGGGCTTGGTCATTTTCAATTAGGACTTATGCAACGCGGACTTACATTTTTAGTAGCTTGTACAGGAATAGGAAGTATGATTATATTCGTTGCACTCTTAACATCTCAAGAAAGTTTTCTTATCTTCCTTATTACGCTACCTGTTTTATGGATTTATAACTTCTTTGATGTTGTTCAACAACTACAGAAAAAAGAACGCGGCGAGCAACTAGATGACCGTACTATTTTCGAAGAGTTTGAAGAGCACCGAGAACAAGGAAAGAAAAATAAAACATTCGCTTCCATTTTAGCAATGTTTCCTGGAGCAGGACATATGTATTTAGGCTTACAGCGCCGTGGTCTTCAGCTTATGGCAGCCTTTTTACTATCTATTTATTTGCTCGACTTATTAAGACTTTCTGCGTTTTTATTTTTAGTACCAATCATTTGGTTCTATAGCTTTTTTGATGCGTTACAGCAAACTGCAAAATACGGAAAAGAACGTGTAAATGACGAACCTATCATTGACTATTTTATAAATCATCAAAGATGGATCGGTATTGGGTTAATTACACTCGGTGGTTATTATTTATTAGATCAAACAGTCCTTCCTATTTTGAATGACTATTTTGCAACTATATTTAATATTCATCTTAGCGAACTATATTATCGCTATTTCCAAACATCTATCGTTGCTCTCCTTTTAATTGGTGGCGGCTTTAAATTGTTACTTGGAAATAAAGAAAACAAAGGTGGTACAAACGAATGAGAACATGGCGCGTTGGAACATTCTCAATGGGGCTCTCCATTATTACATTAGGTTGCTTTTTACTATTTTCAGTCGTAAAAGGAGTTCAAACATTAGATACATTAACAGCCTGGTGGCCTGTTTTACTTATCATACTTGGCGCTGAAATTTTACTATACCTTCTATTTTCTAAGAAGGAACATTCATTTATTAAATATGATATTTTTAGTATTTTCTTTATCGGAGTTTTAGGAAGTGTTGGAATTGCTTTTTACTGCTTATTATCAACTGGATTGCTAGAAGAAGTTCGTCATTCTATTAACACAACTAGACAAACGAGTAATATTCCAGACGGACAACTTGATATACCTGAATCTATCAAAAAAATCGTAGTGGATGCGGGGCATCACCCTCTAACGATAGAGGGTGATAATACAAATCAAATTCATCTTTTTGGAACATATGAAATGACGACAAAAACAAATGAAAAACCTAATTTAAAAAGAGATGATTTCCTTTCAGTTCAAACGGCTGGAGAAACGATGTATATAACGTTAAAACCATTACCGGTTCAGCATACGTTATTTAACTCAACACCACAGGTGAAACAAACACTCGTTCTTCCGCAAAATAAAAATGTAGAGATCCGCGCTTCAAATAACGAACTATCTCTTTATCCAGGTCAATTACAAAATAATTGGTTTGTACAAAACAGTTCAAACGTATCTGTTCATTTAGCTAAAGAAAGTGATGTTTCTTTAACAGCCGTAACAAATCAAAAAGAAACTCACGGAAACACACCTTGGGAACAAGTAGAAGATTTAGCGAAAAAAGAAAATAATTCTTCAGAAGAAAATCCAGAATTAAATGGGCAAGAACATTGGTATAAAAACTCGATAAAAACAGGAAATGGAACGTACAAATTAAATATTGAGAAAGCTTATAATTTAAATATGAGCGTTATCGAAAAATAAAAAACCTTCCACAATTGTGGAAGGTTTTTCTCATATAATCGCTTTTATTCCTTCTAAAATTAATCCAATCATAAAACCACAAACAGCCCCGTTCACACGAATCCACTGCAAATCTTTACCGACATTATTTTCAATCATTTCGATTAATGTTTTATCATCTAACTTATCAAGGTTTTCTTGCACAAGCTTTCCAATTTTCGAATGATTCTTTTCAACAATAGTAACAACTTGTTTTTGTAACCAATCTTCTATTTTTTGAACAGTCAGTTCGTCTTCTTTTATTTTATTCATTTGTGTTTGTAAGAATGGAACAACATATTTATCAGCAAATTCTTCATTCTTCACAAAGGTAACTGCCCTACTCTGTACTTGCTCTAGCATTTCTTTTATTTTGTCTGTAGCATCCCAATTTGCAATCCATTTTTCTTTCCAATTCTCTAATTCCTGTAATAAAGATTCATTTTCTTTTACATTTATAATCTCTTGACGAATTTTCGCTAATATAAGTTGTCTTGTGCTATTATCTGCATCTTGTAAGCTGTTAATATTGCTAATGATAAACTTCTGCAAAATGCCGCCGATTTTATCCTCATCAACAATATTCATAAACGATTTCAAAGTAAACTGTAGGAATCCATCTATTTTTATGTTTTCCATCGCCTTCATGCCTAAGCTTCCGAGCTGATAACGTGCTTCATCTTGAGCTGTCCAATCTTTCACTTTTACTAATATGTAATCAAGTGTTTTTTCATCATATTCTTGCACTACTAATTGATCCACGAGAACTTGTAATATGTTACTTGTGTTAATTGTATGCAAATACGTTTTTAATTCTTTTTCAATAATAACTGCTAATTTTTCCGTATCTATTTGAAGAATCGCTTTCTCAGCAATTGTTACAATTCCTTTTTTCACAGCGTCAGACTGTAACTCTTTCTCAGCAATTTGCAGTACCATTTGTGCTAGCTGCATTTCTTTTACTTTACTTGTAATACTTTCTTTCGTCAGCCATTCATTTTCTAACGTAGAAACGAGACCCTTTGTTACCCGTTTCCGATTTTTAGGTAATAATGCTGTATGTGGAATTGGAATTCCCAACGGATGACGGAATAAAGCTGTAACCGCAAACCAATCCGCAAGTCCACCAACTAACCCAGCTTCAAATCCCCCTTGAATAATCTCCCCAGCTACCGTTCCTTGAAAAGGGATGGAAGCCGCAAAACCTACGCCCATAACCCCAAGCGAAATACCCGCTATATATTTAGTCTGTAATGACATCGTATACACATCCTCTTATTATGTAAAATAAAGCTTTTTGTTATTTTTATTCGATATTAGCAATCCTTTATATCTATACTATAAAGAACTAGTGCGAAAATAACAAAGAATTTTATGTACATGAAAAAAATGAGGCTGTAAATAGCCTCATTTTTATTTTAACTTTAATTCCAAACCTTTCTTATAATACCCATTCATCACGTCTTCCGGAACCATACTCCCACCAGTTTCCCACACAATATGAGTACCTTTCTTCACCTTCTCTGTTAACTGTTGTTTTTGTAAATACTCATTTTCAGCTTTACATACATTCAACGGCCCTATCATACCCGCTAATGCAGAAGGCTCTAAATAAATATTTTCAGTATCAGCCAGTTCTTTTAATAATCTATATAACTCCTCATCACTTACTGTGTAATTTCCACTCAAAAATGGTTCCATCGTTTTACCGACAAATCCAGATGGTCTTCCTACTGCAAGCCCATCCGCATCAGTTACATTGTCAATACCGATATCTTGAACGGCAATTTTATCGTGAAGCCCTGTCATTAAACCGAGTAACATACACGGAGAGTGCGTAGGCTCCGCAAAGAAACAGTGCACATTGTCTTTGTACAATAACTTTAAACCAAATGCTACTCCGCCAGGCCCGCCACCTACCCCGCACGGAAGATAAACGAATAAAGGGTGCTCTTCATCTACTACAATTTCTAACTCTTCTAATTGTTTTTGTAAACGTGACGCTGCTACTGCGTATCCTAAAAATAAATCATGTGAGTTTTCATCATCAACAAAATAACAGCTAGGATCTGCATCTGCTTGCAGTCTTCCTTCTTCTACTGCTTTACTATAATCAGCTTCATATTCAATAACGTTTACACCTTTACTTCTTAATAAATCTTTTTTCCATTGTTTTGCGTCTGCTGACATATGGACTGTCACATTGAAACCTAATTTCGCACTCATAATACCGATGCTAAGCCCTAAATTTCCAGTAGAACCTACTGCAATTGAATGCTTCGCAAAAAAACCTCTAAATCTATCACTATCTAAAATTGAATAATCATCTTTCTCTGTTAACATTCCATGCTGAAGTGCCAGTCGCTCTGCATGTTTCAGCACTTCGTATATTCCGCCTCTAGCTTTTATTGATCCTGATATCGGAAGCCCGCTATCACATTTTAATAGTAATTCCCCTAAAATAGGTTGCCCATAACTTTTCTCTAAAGATTGTTTCATAGAAGGTATTTTCACTAAAGGTGATTCTATAATACCGCCTGTTTCCTTCGTTTCAGGAAATACTTTCGCAATATATGGTGCAAAACGCTTTAATCTCTCTTCCGCGTCTTTTACATGTTCTTCATTAAGTGGCGAATTTTTTATTGCTGTTTCATACTTTTCCATATTCGGGTTTATCCAAAATACTTCTTCTGTTGCGATTAAGTTATTTACTAGTGGATATTGCTCTTTTAATGCCTCTATCTCCTTCATTCCTCTTCCTCCTCATATCCTTGTAGCTAGCCATATAATAAATTATAATTAAATTAATTTTAATATAGTTTAACATAAATAATTCATTTTAGTTAATTTTAATTTAATTTATTTAAATATAAATTAATAATTATTAAGGAGCATTTATTATGGAAAATATAGATATTGGTAAAAAGATTGAAAAACAAAGAAAAGAAAAAGGATTAACTAGTAAAGAATTAGCAAAGATGGCCGAAATCACACCATCAATGCTTAGTCAAATTGAACGTGGTTCTGCTAACCCTTCTATTCAAACATTAAAGGTACTTGCAAAAGCTCTTGATGTTCCAACATTTAGTTTTTTACTTGAAGAAAATAATACAGACGATTTAATTGTACGTTCTCATAAAAGAAAAAAAATGATTATCGATAATTTATCATATGAATTGTTATCACCTGATTTCACAGGAAATTTAGCAACAGCAATTATGACTATCCCACCAAATACTGCTTCATCAGAAAATGTTCTAGAACATAAAGGTGAAGAATTAGCATTTGTATTAGACGGAAAAATCACATTGCACTTAAATGAAGAAGAATACACATTAGAAACTGGTGATAGCGTAAAAATACCAGCTTATTTAAAACATAAATGGGTAAATCAATTCGAGAAAAATGCGATTGTTTTATTTTCTGTTACTCCGCCGATTTTTTAATTCATATGATGATACAAAAATAGCCATGCTCTCCGTGCATGGCTACTTTTATTTTTTTGGTACTAGCAAAATCCCTAAACTAATAACAAAAAAACTGAGTATTTGCTGTATTGAAAGACCAAATAGAACTGAATTTTGTTCACTAATAAGTGAAATAATGATATGAGCAATTCCCTCGCAAATTAGAAAAAAGCTTATATTCTTTCCATTTCCTAATCTTTCATTTTTAATCCATAACAAGCCAATTATACCGAGTGCGAGTATAATCTCATACATGAAAATAGGATGATACAAAAATTTTGATTCATATATTTTCATCCCCCACGGCAGTGTCGTTTGTGCACCTACTTCTTGATGGAATATAAAATAAAAGATTATACTCACGCAAAATCCAAAAGGTAATGTATCAAGTAAAATCCGAAGAGAAAATTGCTCTTTTTTACTTTTCCAAACAATATATATACTCGCAATTACGCACCCTACTATAATATGCTGAATACTTCCTACAGCTAATAATGCTGGCATTGGCGCCCCAATGGCCCATACCGGATTTAAAATTGCCGGTGCGAATTTCCATACTAATACAATGATAAGAAAGCCATTCGTTACTGCATCCATCATTTTTTCATATTGAATATTTTGCTTTTTCATCCTTAGTTTCATTAGAATAAATCCAAATAAACTTCCTATTATAAGAGAAACGGGTTGTAACCTCACCATCCACTCCATCACTATGAAATCCCCTCTTAATTCTCAATTATTTTCTTAAACTTCTCTTCTAATTGATCTGGAGGTAATACACCTCGTGCATGATCTACAATAATTCCATCTTTATTAACAAAAAATGTCGTTGGTAAAGAAAATACTTTATAATCTATTCCAGCTACTCCGTCCATATCTAATAGAACAGGAAATTTAAATCCGTGACGATCTGCAAATGCGCTCGCTTCTTGTACTGGATCCCCGATTGTTGCATTTACCGCAAAGATTTCAACATCCTCCTTATATTTATCATACAAACGAACTAGATCAGGAGCCTCCATTTCACATGGACCACACCATGATGCCCAAAAATTAATAACATATGGTTTTCCCTTTGCATCATTTAACGAATAAAGCTTCCCATCTAATCCTTTTAATGTTATGTTCGGCGCTTTAAATCCCACTTGTGGTAATACTTCCTTCTCTTGTAACTCCGCTTGTTTCGCTTTTCTTTCTTTTTCTTCTTTCTTAGTATTATAAAAGTTAACTCCGGCCCAAATTAGTGCCCCAGCTAGTATAATAGCAATTAGTTTCTTCACTTTTCTTCCTCCTCATTTCTAAAATCCCGTAAATCCGCCGAATAGACGAATAAAGAACGCTGTAATTTTCGTCATTTGATTTGTATATAATAAAACCCCTGTTAAAATCATCATTCCACCGCCGATTTTCATCATGACATTGGCATAAGTAACAATCCATCTTACCTTTCCAATAAAAAATGCCATCACGAAAAACGGAACTGCAAAGCCAAGAGTATATGCCGTAATATAAAGAAGCGCACTTTCAGGATTGGTCGCCCCGAGCATAAGCACTGCAGAAAATATCGGACCAACACACGGTGTCCATCCTGCTGCATATGTCATGCCGACCAAAATTGAGCGAATATATCCTGTCAATTTACTTCTATACTGCACTTTTTTCTCTGCCATAAGCCACTTAGGCTGAAACAATCCAGTCATAAATAACCCCATCAAAACAATAAAAACCCCACCAATTTGCTGAATCAATCTTTGATTAGATGAAAAAGTAATCCCAATCCAACTCACCGATAAACCTAACGCATAAAATATAACCGAGAAACCGATCATAAAAAATACTGTATGTATAATCGCTGACTTTTGCATAATCCCACGATTTTCTTTTAAATCTTGAATAGACACACCTGTAATATATGATAAATAAGATGGATATAGCGGTAAAGAACATGGTGATATAAATGAAAGTATCCCAGCCCCTACTACTAGCCAAATTGTTAAATCCGCCGCATTCATTTTATCCCTCCTAAACACACTACAATGCGTAGTGTTAATTATTAAAAAAAGAGGCTATATGCACTCTCCGACAATAAGTACAATCGACATACAAAATAGCCCTAACGTTACATATACTGAATTTGTATGTAATGGCATATTCAGCTTAACAACTTTCTCATTCAACACTTGCTCAATTCGTAAATTAATTGCGGTTTTCGCAAACGACGCTGTAATACATTGATTTTCCATCGTCTTTATTTTAATTAACTTTAATAATGCACTACCTAGCTCAAATGAAGATTTCATTTTTTTCATCGCATATTTATCTGCTGATAGCTCTTGATATACATGATAACGCTGCAACATCCCTTTTAATATAGGAATATACATCATTCCCTCAGCTAACAATGTAAAGAAAAATAACTTTAATGGATCTCGATTTTTTTGATGATATTCCTCATGTAATACAATCGCATCAATTTCTTCCTCAGAAAATGCCTGAAACATTCCTTCTGAAATGACAATTTTCGGTCGAAATAATCCAATTGTAAATGCCGTAATCTGTAACGTTGATAATACGTACACTTGCTTTCCTTTTCTAGTAATAGACACGAGATTTCTTTTCAATCTTTTACTATAAAAAAACTGCTTCCAAATTCTTTTACTCATAATGATTACAGTAACTAACAGTAATCCGGCTATCATTATACGAAGTATTGATAGTTCCCTCATATGTTTTTGTAATTCAAATAAACAAAATTGCGAAAGGAAAAATGCTTTATTTTGAAAAAGAAATGGGTATGTAACGTAGTATACTAACATGCTTAAAAAAAGCACACTAATAGTCACTGCTAACAAAACGATTTTACGCATTTGCCACTTCATTTTATCGGTCCTCTTTTTTTAGCTGACTTAATTTCTCTTCTAATTTTTTTATTAAAGATGGATCAGCTTGTTCTAACTCATCTATCATATGGTTCACAACAAGATCTCCAAATTCACCCATTAATTCCTGTGTCATTTTCTTCGTTTGATTAGATAAAAATTCTTCCTTCGTTTGTGTAGTACGATACATACCACTTCTTTTCACAATATGCTTTTCTAAATGTGCTTTCTCTACTAATCTGTTCATAACTGTCATTACAGTATTAAAATTCACCGGGGATTCTTCACTTAATTTCTGTTGCACATCTTTAATGGTAATACCCTCAGTAGCCCAAACAATCTCCATTATTTTCGCTTCAAGCGGTCCGAAAAAGTGATTTAACCCTTGCTCATTTAACTTGTAGTTTTGAGTAAACATCGTATGCCCCCTTTCACACTACAGATTGTAGTATAAAATATATAGAAGGTCAAACATAAATGATATTAACTGATACTTAAATGAATCCTAATCTCCACTAATTAGTTATCTGTACCACGTTCGATTCATTGTAAACCTAACTTCTCTCCAAATGTATCATAGAGATAATATTCTAATATTTGCACACTAAATTTCTCATTACGCCCAAGTGCAAATAATTCCCGATCTTTTGCTACGATAGTATCTAATGGAATCACCACATTATCCACTATTTTTGTAATTTCAATTACATTACTTTCTACGTTTACTTCTGTTTTAAATTCAATATTTTCTAATACTATATGTGAACGTCTTCCTGATGCAAAAAAAGTAAAGTTAGGATTTTTAAAAATTCCAATTTCACTCTCTAACGGATATAAATATTTATAAATTATATCTCTATGTCCATCTTTTATTATTTTTTCATCTTTTTCATCGTCTAAATATTCTTTCACCTTCGCTGCGAACTCAAATCGAAAATCCACTCTTTCACGCTCCCTCTTTTCAGTTTACGCTAATAAATATATCGATATAATTTTACCATATTATAGAATAAGTTCCTATAAAAAGTAAAAAACATTTTTGTAAAACTTCTGGTATTCCCCGTACTTTTTAATATAAATACTAATATTCATTAGTACGTCGTTATATTCATTTAAACATATTGTTTCCATACTTTGAAACAATATTATCCAGTATTATATATCAATAAAGTGAAACTTTAATCAGTGGGGGTTTTGTTCATCCCCCACTGATTATTAGCCTTCACCAATCGGGCGTTTACGGGCAGCCCGACTCCCACCTAACTGCTTTGCTCCAGTTGAATTTTGAGGCGGGAGTTTACTGCCCGCAAATAGCGGGATAAACTGCTTCTAATTCCTTTCTATCTACAGCTAACGATACCTCATGCTATTTCAGTATATTGTTTGCTTTATTTCCCCTTATTCATTAAATCACAGAAGGAATGTAACTCCCCACTATCGAATTTTTACATAACAAATATTATTAGGTGGTGCTTTACTATGAAATTAGCTGTCATTGGTGGCGGTGATTTACAAGATCCAAATCACTTGCATATTAATGAACGACTTATAGAATTAACGAATAAACAATACCCAAAAGTATTATTCATTCCTACAGCTAGTCGTGATGATGAAGGATATATAAAGTTATTTTTAGAAACATTTGAAAAGCAATTACATTGTGAGGTTCAAATTTTACGCATTTCAACCGAAACACCTACTAAATATGAAATAGATGAGATGATTCATTCTGCCGATTTAATTTACCTTGGCGGTGGAAATTACGTTCACATGCTTGAACAATGGAAAGAACATAAACTAGATGAAAAGTTACTATTTGCTTTAAAACGTGGAACACTTATTGCAGGATATAGTGCCGGTGCTATGTGCTGGTTCACATCTAGCATTCGTTCAGATTATGAAGGTTCCGGTTATATAGAAAGTAGTGGCTGGGGTATTGTTAACAAAAGATTTTGCCCCCATTACAATCAATTAAATAGAATGAATGCCTTCCATACGTTTTTACAAACTCACCAAGGTAATATAGAAGGTATTGCATTAGAAGATAATTGCGCTTTATATATTACAGAAGGTTCATTTGAAATTATCGGTGAGCCAGATACAGCTTGGGAGTTTTATATGAATAATGGAGAACTCATTAGACAACATTTTGACATAACTTTAAAAAGTTATTTATAAGCATTCATAAAAAAATGTCCCTAAGTATAATGACTTAGGGACATTTTCATCTTTTAACTCACTAATCGTGTAATTCGTTTCTTCTGCCATGAAAGCTTATAATATGCATACTGTAATATTAAGCTGACGATGAATGCAGCTGGATACCCAATCCATATCCCTTCTATTCCAAGGCTCGTATGGTAAGAAAGATAATACGCCACAGGTACTTCAACAAGCCAAATTGATACAATACTGATTACAGTTGGCCATAGTACAGTACCACTTGCTCGCATTGTCGCACTAATAATTTGTGCATGACCGAAAATTAAGTAGCTCCATAATGTAATCATGATTAGACTATGAGCAATGTCAATTGTATTTTGACTTGTTAAAAATAGTGCTAAAATATCTCTTGAGAACAAGTAAATAAGAGATATTAATACACCACCAATTATATAATTCATAATAATTCCGGCCTTAACAACTTTCTGCAATCGATCAAATTGGTTCGCACCAATTGATTGCGCTGCAAAAATTGATACCGTAATACCGAGGCTAACCGCTGGCATTTGTACATAACTTGCAACTTGGTTCACAACACCATACGCCGCTGTTGCATCTGAACCGTACCGATTTACAAATGCGATTACCGCGATCTCTGATAATGAAACTAATATCATATTAATACTCGCTGGAATACCGAGGCGTAACAATAATTTTAATAACTCCCAGTCCATACGAAGATATTTTCTTACTGTCCCGTCTAATTGTAGTGGATGATTTTTCTTCTTTAAATACACTAGCATGACAATAAACGTAATAACTGTAGATATAACTGAAGCATAGGCTGCTCCGTAAACATCTAATTTCGGAGCTCCTAACCAGCCAAAAATAAGAATTGGTAATAAAATCATATTTAGCGCTGTACTTACGATTAAAAAGTAAAATGGCGTTTTTGAATCTCCTGTACCTCTCATAAATGTTGTGTATGCAAAATATAAAAATAATACTGGCATAGATATAAATAAAATTCTTGCGTAATGCACACTTATTTCAATAATATTTTCTGGCGTTCCCATAAGACGCATAATATCCATCGCAAAAATACTACCTATTATCGCCAACACGACTCCGATAATAAAAGTAAACGTAAGCGTCGTACCAACGATAGCTTTTAAGCGCTCCTCATTTTTAGCACCAAATGCCTGACCAATTAAAATTGAACTACCAGAACCAATTCCAATTACAAATGAAACGAGTAGGAAAAATAACGGGAAAAATGCCGATATAGCTGCTAGATCATTTACGCCAAGCCATCTTCCTACTACTACCATTCCAAATAACTGTCCAACTGACTGTAATACATTACTTAAAAGTAACGGCACTAAAAACATGGACATCGATTTCCATATCGGCTTATGTTCCGTTTCTGACTTCTGTGACTCTACACCTTCTTTATTGTTATTTGTAGGTGGTTTCAAATTTCATTTCTCCTTTTACTAAAAATCTGTTTTTCAACTTCTATCTCTTTGTATAGTTGTTATAACGATGTGCTTCCATTCATTTTCTTTTCCGTATTATTATAACTTCACCCAGTATTGGCTTCCATCAGCTGTTCTATCTAAAAACCCATATTCGATTAAATATCTTCTTAAAGTTACAAAATCCGGGTATACACTTTCTATGACAGTATTTACTTCTTTTTCATTGTACTTTTTATTACTATCAAACTTCGTCACTAAATGGCGTAATATAATTAATTTACGCTTTTGCTTTTTCGGAAATTTAGAAAGCGGTCCATCTAATCCTTCTGTAAAATGTGCTTTTAATACTTCCTCATTTTCTTCTTCCGTAATATTGTAGCGATCATCCACCATCGTTGCTGTTCTATGAATGGGTACAAATTTCGTTTGTACTTTTGATTTTTTTTCTGACAGTTCCATTAACGCTAAAAACACTTTCGCTTGCTTCATTTTTTCTCGAAGTGTAAATCGATGATTACGAATGGTTGATGTACTTCCGCCATCCATCTCTTTTACAATCTCTTTATCATTTAGCCCCATATGGAAAAACTGAACCATTTTCTTTTGCAAATCCGTTAAACCCGTATACTTCTTATCAAGATTTAATAAATAATCAAACATAGACGTATGTTCATTTTGCACATGCAATTGCACAAACTTCTCTGCTTCATACAAAACTTGATTATCTTGATAAATAACCCCCTTAATAAACGCTTCTCCACAAGCTAAACAAATATATTCCTCTGCTTCCGCTTCAAACACATACCCTTTCTTCAATTCCTCAACCGATGCATCCCAAAACTTCTCTGAAATATCACTCACACTAAACACTCCTTCAAAACGTTTATTCAAAAACTAAACAAATCACAATAACGTTTATTGCCACTTCACCATCTTAACATAACACAAACAAACATTTCAACGTTCCGTTTACCCATTTTATAAACTTTTATAAAAAAATCTATTAAACAAATTAAAAAAGGACTTAAAGCAACGAAAAGCGAATGTGTTTAATAAATGAATTTAGGATGTGAAACAAAACATGACTATTTTGCACGACCCTTGGTTTACTGTTAAACAAATCGCTCGAAATACATATGCGATTAGTGAATATGGGCATTGGGAGAAAGTACATTCCTTCTTACTTGTAGGCGATACCACCGCACTCCTTATCGATACTGGACTAGGTATCGATAAGATGAAACGTATAACGGACCAACTAACAAACTTACCAATTACAGTTGTCACAACACACGTTCATTGGGATCATATCGGTAGTCACTCACAATATGAAGAAATCTATGTACATGCTTTAGAAGAAGATTGGCTCATTAACGGCATAAAAGGACTTCCTATTACTCAAATTAGGCACGACATCGCTCGTGACATTACTAAACCTACACCTAAAACATTTCAACCTGAAACATTCAATCCATTTCAAGGAACACCAACAAAATTACTACAGGATGGAGACATTATTGATATCGGAAATAGGAAAATTCAAATTATACATACTCCAGTTCACTCACCAGGATATATTTGTATATACGATTATGAAACTGCGCTTTTATTCACAGGGGATTTACTTTATGAAGGAACGATTTTTGCGTTTTATCCTTCGACAAATCCTGTAGACTTAGTTCAGTCTCTAAACAAAATTACAAACTTCTCTCCTATTAAACAAATTTACGGTTCACATCATACACTTGGTCTTTCTCCTACTATATTGAAAGAAGTAAAATACGCTATTCAATATTTAAGTGATAACAAACTCGTTCAACATGGAACCAACATTCACTCATTCCAAAACTTCAGTATTCAATTTTAACTACAAAAAAGGTGTTTCCACATATAGAAACACCCTTTTTACCCTTTATATATTTTATAAACAACTTCCACTAAAACTTTACTCGCTTGTACAAATACATGTTTTCGCTTTCCATCCTCAGCGAATCTATTTGAGCAGCCATTCATAATCATCATACAACTAATTATGACTAGCACTACAATTTTATTCTTGTTAGTCACTTTATGCCACTCCACTATTAAAAACTTCATTTAAATTTATCCTATCAAAAAATTTTACACGAATAATAAACCGAAAGAATATGCAATTCTGCATATTCTTTCGGTTTATTACGATGTTGTGATTTAATTTAGTTAAATAACACGTATAACGAGGTGACTAACTTGAAGTTTAAAGCGAAAAAAAATCCATTTCACGTCATTTTTATTACATTATTTATAATTATTTTTTTCATTTCGCTATTCTTCCAAAACGAAAATTCTATTTTTTTCACTCTTATGATGCTGTTAAATATCGTGAATCTCTCTTCATTCTATTTCTCTCACTACAACATAACGGAATCTTCTCTTATTGTAAAACACGGTTTCATATTACGTACTGAAATTCCATTTGAAGATATTCGTCACATTAAATACTCTGGCAAAACACTCCGTTCAGAAAAATGGACTAGGCAGCAATTAGAAATTGATTATAATTTATTTGACTCTGTGACAACTTTCGTACCACAAGAAGAAGAAAAATTCATTTCACTCTTAAAAGAGAACTGCCCACATATGAAAGTAATGAATACGTCTTCTAACAAATAATATCTTTTGGAGCTTGCAGTAGTACAAGTGGCGGAAACATAAAATAAATATCAAAAAAAGCCAAGATTCTAAACTAAGAACCTTGGCTTTTTCTATTACTCTTTCGGAGCAATCATTTTTTTCGGATCTACAATTTCATTAAATTGCTCTTCTGTTAATAGGCCCGATTGCAATGCTGCTTCTTTTAAAGTTAACCCCTCTTTATGAGCATGCTTCGCAATTTTCGCTGCATTTTCATATCCTATATGCGGGTTTAATGCAGTAACAAGCATTAATGAACGATTCACATTCTCTTTAATTACTTCTTCATCCGCTTCAATGCCAACTGCACAATTATCATTAAATGAAACAATTGCATCTGCTAATAAGTGAGCGGATTGTAAGAAGTTATATGCAATAACTGGTTTAAATACGTTTAGCTCAAAATTACCTTGGCTCGCAGCAAATCCGATTGTTGCGTCATTTCCCATCACTTGCGCTACAACCATCGTTAACGCTTCACTTTGCGTTGGATTTACTTTACCTGGCATAATAGAGCTTCCTGGCTCATTTGCCGGAATAATAATTTCTCCTAGACCACTACGTGGACCACTTGCCAGCCAGCGTACATCGTTAGCGATCTTCATTAAATCAGCTGCTAATGCCTTTAATGCACCATGCGTATATACAACTTCATCATGGCTCGTTAATGCGTGGAACTTATTTGGTGCAGAAATAAATTGCTTACCTGTAAATTGGCTAATTTCCTCTGACACCATCTCACCAAATTTAGGATGAGCATTAATACCTGTTCCAACTGCAGTACCACCAATTGCAAGCTCTTTCATATATGTATTGCTCTCTGCAATCATACGCTCTGTTTTTTCAAGCATACGGTGCCATCCGCTAATTTCTTGTCCTAACGTTAACGGTGTTGCATCTTGTAAGTGTGTACGACCAATTTTTATAATATGTTCAAATGCAGTTACTTTTTCTGCTAAAGTTTCTTTTAATTTCGTAATTGCCGGTAATACGTGATTTTCTACTGCAATTACACATGCTACATGAAGCGCTGTTGGAAATGTATCATTTGAACTTTGAGACATGTTCACGTCATCATTCGGATGAATATGTACGTCAGATCCCTTATCTTTCAAAATTTGATTCCCTCGATTTGCAATTACTTCATTCACATTCATGTTTGACTGTGTACCGCTACCCGTTTGCCATACAACAAGCGGAAAATGTTCATTCCATTTCCCTACAATTACTTCGTCAGCTGCTGCCACAATTGTTTCTGCTTTTTCTTCTGATAACTTTCCTAATTTTTGATTGCTAAGCGCTGCACTCTTCTTTAAAATGGCAAATGCTTTTACAATTTCAAGCGGCATTTGCTCTGTTCCAATCGGGAAGTTTTCTTTACTACGTTGTGTTTGTGCTGCCCATAATTTATCAGCTGGAACTTTTATTTCTCCTAATGTATCTCTTTCAATTCTGTACTCCATTTTTTCATCCCCTTGAAAATATAATACCTACATCTCTTATATTAACAGACTTTTAATCAAATGATAAGAATTCTCACTCATATATACAAATATTCAATATTTTTTTCATAAATTCCTCTTGACCTAAACTTAGGTTTAGGCTGTATCCTTTCCATTGTAACCTACTATAACGACACTGGAGGAATTCAAAATGAAAAAATATGCTTTCATAACAGGTGCGAATAAAGGGATCGGATATGAATTGGTTCGTCAATTAGCAGAAAAAGACTATCACGTATTTTTAGGTGCTCGTAATAAACAACTTGGACAACAAGCCGTAGAATCTTTAAATGTTTCAAACGTTTCCTATATTCAAGTAGACATTTCTAGTGCTCAATCCATTCAAGAAGCAATCAAAAAAATCCATGAAACGACTGACCACTTAGATTTATTAATCAATAATGCAGGCATAGCACTCGACTTCCATACGCTACCTAGTGAATTAAATATTGAAACTTTACGCCAAGAATTTGAAGTTAACTTTTTTGGAACATTCCAAATGGTGCAAGCCTTTTTACCATTATTAAAGAAATCAAGCAACAGTAAAATTATAAATGTAACAACTGACATGGCCTCACTAACAATGTTTGCTAGCGGTGAAACACACCCAATTAATACATTAGGATACAATTCTTCAAAAACAGCTATTAATGCTTTAACATTAGCATTTAGCAAAGAATTTGGTACTAACGGTCCAGCAATTTTCGGAGTAACCCCTGGTTTTACAACTACTGACCTAAATGGAAATTCCCCAGGTGGCCATACGACCAATGAAAGTGCTAAAATTATTATTAAATATGCATTAAGTGAAACAAACTATAATGGTAAAATACTAAATAAAGACGGCATTATACCTTGGTAATAAAGGGATGAATGATATGTATTATACAATTGGGCAAGTCGCCAAAATGCACCACTTAACTATTTCTCAAATACGTTATTACGATAAACAAGGACTGTTCCCTTTTCTTAAAAGAAATGAAAAAGGAGATCGCGTTTTTGATGAAGAAGCACTGAAATATTTAGAGATGATTTTATGTTTAAAAAACACCAGTATGCCAATTCAAAAAATAAAAAAATTTATCGACTGGTCTATGGCGGGGGAATCTACCATCCTTCAACGGTTGGAATTAATGAAACAACAGGAGACCAATGTCTTACAGCTCATTCAAGACACTGAAAAAAACTTAAAAAAGATACAACAAAAAATTGCTAAATATGAGGACGAAATAACTTCTTCAACTCCTATTATAAAATAAAAAATCACCTTCTACATATTGTAGAAGGTGATTTTTTATTTTATGATGCTTGCTTTCCTTTATCCGCATCATCTACATACCAAATGAACTTGCCTGTATATCCATAAATAACTGCTAAAATGAGTGATACGAAGCTTAGCCACATAAATGGAACGTATGATAATGTTGATACACCTAAAATACCAGCCATAAAAATACCATTATCAGACCATGGAACCATACCAGAAGTCAAAGTTCCACCTACTTCTGAGTTACGTGCTAATACGCGGCGATCTATTTTTAATTTATCATAGCTTTCTTCCATAATTTTTGGTGTTAAAATAAGTGATACGTACATCGCACAACCAAATATGTTAGCTAAAAATGCAACGATTAGTGTAGACAATGTTACATTACCTGCAGAATTTAATTTCTTCTCAAATTTCGATACGATTACCTTTAGAACACCTAGCTTTTCAAGTAATCCACCAAAACCTAAGCCGAAAATAATAACGGCTACTGAACCAAGCATACCATTAATTCCACCACGGTTTAATAACTTATCGACAAACTCGACACCAGATTGAATTGAGAATCCGTTATATGCTGTTCCAATTGCCTCTCCAAAGTTCATTCCTTGGAAAAGTGTTGCCCAAATTGCACCAATTAAAGCTCCCATAGCAATTGTTGGCATAGATGGTTTCTTCATCGCCAATAGCACAATAACAATTACCGCTGGAACAAGCATCCATATTTTAATATCAAAGTGCTTTAATAAAGATTCTTTTAAAAACTCAACTCTATTTAAATCTACATTATCCCCGCCATACATCCATCCAGCAACAGTAAACATAATGCTGGTAATAATATAAGCTGGAACGTCTAATACGAGCATAGCTCGAACGTGAGCAATAACATCTACTTTCGCCATAGAAGCTGCAAGAACTGTGCTATCAGAAAGTGGTGATAATTTGTCTCCGAAATAAGCTCCTGAAAGGACTGCACCCGCAACAAGCGGAAGTGGTAATCCAAGCCCTTCACCTATCGCCATCATAGCAATACCTGCAGTTCCAACTGTTCCCCATGATGTTCCTGTCGCGATAGAAGTGATTGAACAAATAATTAAAGTTGCCAATAAGAATATGCTAGGGTGAATGAATTCTAATCCATAATAAATTAATGTAGGTACAACCCCACCAGCAATCCACGTTCCAATTAAAGCCCCAACTGCAACTAAAATAAGAATTGCTTCTAATCCATTAGAAATCCCTTTCGTAATTGCATCTTGCAATTCTTGATAACGAAATCCTAATCTTAATCCAAGCGCAATAACTAAAAACCATGAAATAAATAGCGCTAATTGAATTGGGAGATCAAAAATCGTTTGGAAGGAAAAGACGACAGCAAGAAATAGGCATAAAAGAATAATAATTTCTAGCATCGATGGTAATCTTACACTTTTCATTTTTTTCTCTCCTTACAAGTCGATAACATGATGTATGTAGTCTTACGTGTATGTAGTATACAATCAGCGAAGACAAAACAAAATTTTCATATTATTTCGATTTATTTTTTCAGTATAATATATTCACAACCCTTTCTATTGTAAAAGTAGATTGCGCTTTTCGCAATGAAAAATATAAAAAATGTTGTATTTTTATTTAGATAAAAACACCTAATGAAATAAAACTTTAATCAATGAGGGTTTTATCCATCCCCACTAATTATTAACCCATAATAACCTTTTTAATATTTGCCTCAACAAAACTTTTTACTACCGCTTTCACCTCATATGTAATAATATATTTCCACATAAAAAAAGAGCACACATCATTTAATCGATGCATGCCCCTCTTTTATTTATACATATTTTGTATCTCTTCTTTATTTTTAAGTATTTCCGAAAACTTATCGCTACAACCTTTCGGAAATAAAACTCCGAGTCCATATGAATGCCCAAACTGAAAATGAGGGTATTTCACCTTGACCTCATCCCAAAACTTATACACACCGAAATCACCGTTTTTAACTTCAATATCATGAAATAATACAATACCGTTTTTCGCAACTTTAGGTAACCATGTTTTATAATCATGAGAAACAGCTTCATACGTATGATAGCCATCAATATGCAAAAGATTTATCGTTTCATCTTGAAACTCATCCAGAGCATCATCAAAAGTAGACCGAATTAAATTCCCTATATTCAGGTAGTTATCCCTCACCACTTTTTCTACTATTTGAAAAACCCCTTCTCCATATGGACCTGTATGCCCATCTCCAGCCCAAGTATCTACAGCAAAACATTTTGTGGCTAACCCACCATCTTTTACCCCCTGGCAAAAACTAAAAAAGGAAGCACCTAAATGCGTACCTAACTCAACTAAAGTTGCTGGTTCTTCAAATCTTACTAAATCATATGCGAAATCTAAATGCCCACTCCACGCAGATTGTGACCGAATAATAGGACTAAAATTTTCAAATTCAAACGATGGTTTATGAGTAACCCAGTTCATCACGTATCTCCTTATACACATATTTTTAACAAACCAAATTACTCTTATCTTTATTTTTTTGGCGTCGCGATTATGATTATATTTCATAAAAAGATGAAGAATTACCCCATTCTTATTGGGGTAATTCTTCATCTACATATGGATTTGCTGGCTTCTTAATCTTCTCTACTTTACTTATTTTCACAAGCGGAAATAGCATTCCTTAGAACCAGAAGCATTGAAAAAATTGGATGAACGATATGGAGATCAAATAACTGAACTTGTATTTATCAGCATCGATATGAATCGTTCTATTAACAGAAAAAGAAATGAAACAAGATTGAAATACATTTGTTGATCCTATTCCCGCTTTTACTTTCACTTCATAATAAAAAGGCTTCCGTAGCATGGAGCCTTTTTCACTTTGTAGTACTCTTATTTAACATATTTGCTTTAATAAGAAACACAATTGTACCTAAAACAATTAAGATAGCATATACGATACCAACTACATCACCTATTTTTTCTAAGCCAAACGGTAATAGTATAGTAGCAACTCCGACTATATAGGAAAACACACCTGAAAGCTTCGCTAATTTATTTTTATCTCCAACAAACGTTTCTTCCTGATAGCCTGCCAACAAAAACAATCTCTTTTTCACATGTATTTGATAGCCTAAAAAAATGATAAGTAATCCAACAAATAAACAAACCAAAAATCCTGCTAGCATATAACTCTCCCCTACGATATTTTACTATACACAAAAAAGATGATCGTTCTTACTAAACAATTTTATTTTTAATTAGAAATTTCAGTTTATTAATACTCCATTTCGTGATATATTGCATATTGTATCTAATATATATTTTTTTGAAAGGAGGACTATATATTTTATGGATCCAAATCGATTAAAAGGAATTATAATGGTCATAATCGGTGCTTGTTTATGGGGCTTATCCGGAACAGCTGCGCAACAACTTTTTCAATTCGAAAACGTTTCCACTGAATGGTTAGTTACAATCCGTTTGCTTATATCCGGTGCTATTTTGCTCATTATGTCATCATTCGGAGCGAACAAAAAAGAAATATTTGGAATTTGGAAACAAAAGTCTGATGCAAATAAGATAATTTTGTTCGGTCTTTTAGGCATGCTTGCTGTACAGTACACGTACTTCGCTTCTATTAAAGAAGGAAACGCTGCTGTTGCAACTTTGTTACAATATTTAGCCCCTATATTTATCACTGTATACTTACTTTTCAAATGGAGCGTTCGTCCATCAAAAATTGATTATATTTCAATTACCCTCTCATTAGTAGGGACTTTTCTCCTATTAACAAACGGTTCTGTTCATAACTTAGCTGTATCTACACCTGCTATCATTTGGGGCATTTTATCTGGACTATCTCTTGCATTTTATAGTTTGTATTCAAAAGAATTGTTAGAAAAGTGGTCTTCATCCGTTATCGTTGGATGGGGGATGATCATTGGGGGGATTGGCGTAACGATTTTACACTTTATTTCCACAAACGAATTCATTTTATTATCAACTATGAAATATGTAAAACTAAGTACCCTCCCGCTCATTACATTTGTCGTCATTTTCGGGACACTCATCGCATTTTATTTATACTTAGATAGCATAAGATACCTTACGCCTAAAGAAACAACATTATTTGGCTGTACAGAACCACTCGCAGCTATTATTTCTTCTGTGCTTATTTTGCACGTACCGTTTCAATCTTTTCAGTTATTAGGTGCTTTTTGTGTAATTGTAATGGTGCTCATATTAAGCCAAAAACCGGATAAAGGAAAACCAAAATTAAAGCTTGTTAATACGAAAAAGAAACATATACAATGAAAGGATTGAATTCACTATGCCTGTCCCTCAAAATTATAAAAAAACAGGAAGAGTTTCAGCAAAGTCACTCGTTTTAAATCAACTGCAAGATTGGATTATAGAAGGTGTTTTACGACCTGATGAGAAAATAAATGATGGGGAATTGGCAGAAGCACTAGGAGTAAGCAGAACACCTGTTAGAGAAGCTTTACAAATTTTAGAGCTTTCTGGATTAGTTGAAATGGTACCTGGGCAAAAAACGAAAATCGCGCCTATTAAGTTAGACGACGTATCTATCATTTATGAGACGATAGCTGGTCTTCACTCAATTATAGGAAAGCAAGCACTTCAAAAAGTTACAGACGCTGATATTAAACTACTTTCCGAGATAAATGATGCTTTTCAACAATCTATACATGAAAAAGATTCAAAAAAAGCTTTAGAACTAGATATACGATTTCACAATACAATTACTTCTATTGCTAAAAACCGATATATTGAACCTTTTCTAGAAAATATGCAACTTCACATTTTACGCCTTGAATATTTATTTTTCCAAAACTTCGTGCCTGCAAGTCAATCTATTAAAGAACATCACTCTATAATTCAAGCACTACAAAAACAGGATGAAAAACGAATGGAACAAATGATGTCTCAAAACTGGCTCCGTCCAATGAAAGAAATACAAAAAATAATTTCTATGAAATAATAAAGCTGGTTACACAAAAGTGTAACCAGCTCCTTCTTTAATAATCTATGTGCTATGCCTGAATATTTGCGTAATCTTCAATATGCTCGTACTCTTTTTCCAATTCCTCTAAAGACAGCTCGTATAATTGTCGGTCGCGAATCTTAAACACCCCTGCTCCAATTAACTCATCAATTAAATGTCTCTTACGATTTTCAACAGCAAAACGGAGTTGACTACTCATCTTTTAAAAAACTCCTTTCTACGATCATTGAAAATGATAATCTTTATCAATTACCACTTTTGATTATAAAAGATGATTCTTAATAAGTAAAGTAATCTTATGAAATATTTACCTTACAAAGTATTTGTGGCCACATTATATATATGTATGCCACGCGAAAAATGTTATGACATTTTTTCATACCCTTTTTCTTTCATACTTTGCAAGTTGTCTCATTATGGTTAAATTCACCTTCTATTTCAACTTGAATGGTGACATGTTCTACATGAAATTTCCCCTTTAATACATCCGTTGCTTCTTTCAATACGCTTTGCGTTTCATTACCTTCGATAATAAGATGGCAAGTTAATACTTGAAAATCTGATGTTACAGACCATATATGTAAATCATGAACTTCTTTTACAATAGTAATATTTAATAATGTATTTTTCACCTCTTCAGCATCTATGTGCTGCGGTGCACCTTCCATTAATATATGAACTGTATCACGTGTTACACGCCATCCACTTGTAATGACTAAAATAGACACAAGAATACTAGCAACCGCATCTGCAGCAGTCCATCCAAAAAATTTAATAAGTAACGCAGCAATAATCGCTCCAACTGAACCTAATAAATCGCCTAGTACATGTAAGAACGCACTTCTTAAATTTAAATTACCTTTCACATCTCCGCCTCTCATTAATATCCAAGCTGATACAATATTAATAAGCAGACCAAGCACAGCAATAATGAGCATTCCATTACTAGCGATTTCAACTGGTTCCTTAAAACGACGAATTGCTTCAATAAAAATATATACTGAAATGACAATAAGAACGACACCATTACATAATGCCGCTAACATTTCGACTCGCTTATACCCATATGTTTTCGCGGCCGTTGCCGTTTTTTCCCCAAGCTTGAACGCAAGTAAACTTAAAGCTAAGGATACTGCATCACTTAACATATGCCCTGCGTCAGACAATAGTGCTAAGCTATTTGTTACAAATCCGCCAATAACTTCAGCAATCATAAAACTTGTTGTTAATAAAAAGGCAATTAATAACGCTTTTTTATTTTTTGAATGACCGTGATCATGTGAGTATCCCATACAAATACTCCTTTAAGTGCAATATCTGTATGTTAGTATGAAACACATTCCCTATCTTTATCCCCCATTAACGCCCGATAGTGAATGCTACTAATCCGTAGAAGATGAACAATACCCCACTGATTAAAGTTTCACTTTATCCCGCTTCCTCTGTATACAAACTTCGCTACTTTTCAAACAAGTCCTTTTTCTCAACTAAAAACAAGACTACTTCTTTTTTATTTTCATATTGTTTACTAATGAAAGAATTTTTAAGGGGGCTACAAAATTGAAACGACTATTTCTCTGCATGGAGCGTGAACTTGTTGTAGTAAAAGAACAATATGGTAACTATGAAACCACATATCATTTACAAAATATGCAACCTACCTGTATTGTGGTTGATCCATTCCAAACAAATCGTGTTTATTGCGGCACATTTGGACGAGGTTTATGGCTAAGTGACGATGGCGGGGATTCGTGGAGACCAATTGGAGATTCATATCGTTACTTTGATTTCCCTAAAGAGGATGGTATTTTACATTCTTCGATTACTTCCATTACGATAAGCCCTAATGAACAAGTTAACGGATATGGTGTCGTTTATGTCGGTACAGAACCTAGTGCTTTATTCCGTTCAGAAAATGGTGGTGAAACGTGGACTGAACTTAAAAATATGAAATCATTATTATCTTCTTATACGTGGGCTTTTCCGCCTAGACCTTTCACCCATCACGTTCGCTGGATTACAGTTGATCCAAACACTCCAAATACAATCCATGTTTCAATTGAAGCTGGTGCTGTTATTCAAAGTAATGATAGAGGGCATACATGGATTGATAAAAAATTCGGTGCTCCTATTGATGCTCATCAACTGCTTATGCACCCTGAAGCCCCTAATCGCCTTTATGCATCATGCGGTGACGGATTTATGGGCGGACCTGATCGCGCATACCTTGAAAGTTATAATAGCGGAAACAGCTGGATCTCATGCAGTGAAGGACTTGAACATCATTATTTATACAGTATGGCTATCGATCCGGCTGATTGCGATACAATTCTCGTTTCTGCCGCACCAAGTGCCGACCTTGCTCATCACCGTATTCCTTATGAATCTTATATTTATCGAAAAACGAAAGATACTCCGTTCGAGCAAGTGCAGCAAGGTCTACCCTCTGCAATTGGTACAGTCATTTCAATGTTTGCGACAAACCAAGCAGAACCACATACGTTTTACACTTTAAATAACAATGGCGTATTTCAATCCAATGATAGCGGTGAAACGTGGGAACAACTAAACATTCCGTGGAAAGATGAATATAAAACGCAGCATCCACATGCATTGCTCGTTACTTGTTCTTAACGAAAAAAGACTGCCTAATGGCTTTAGGCAGTCTCTCTTTTATTTCTTTAAATCAATTACGATATCATCTAGAACAATATCTTTACTCTTCGCTTCTTTTTTCGGCACCTCAATTTCCTTCTCTTTTCCATTCACATATTCCACTCCACCATGATTTTCAGGTGTATGAACTCGCAAGTGTACACGAGGTGTAACGATAAGCTTTGTTGCATTTTCGTTCAACTTTTGGAATGTAGCACTCCATCGAATATTGTAAGGATCGTTGCCACTTCCCCCATTTCCTTCACCCGAATAATCATTCCCTAAATCATCCTTAACCGTCAATTCAACATCTACACTATCCCATTCTTTCCTCGCACCCTTAGAAACTTCTTGATTGTAATAAAGAATAAATGAAACCGGCGACATTGCGACCTTTTCCATATTTGCTTTTATACCTTCTTTTTCCGAACTTCCACCAATTGTTCTCTCTTTACTATCCATTGATTTTACAGTTAATGCGAAATTCCAATTACCTTGTATTGATTTTTTCCTATCTGGCATCTCTATTCCCTCTATATTCCATCTAAAGTTTACTTTGTCCTTTTTATTAATATCATGGTGCGTCGTTGTTACCATACCTACATACTTTTTTTCAGTAACTTTAGTCATTTCCCCACTTCCTGAACTACCATGAGCGTCCATTATATCCAATCCGCCTAATATAATAGGATCATCCCCTAAGTCTTGCTCACTTTCCAGTGAATACGTTATAGATAATGTTCTGCCATCAGAAATTACATCATTAATTGTAACCTTAACCCCATTACTCTCTCTCGTCATATTCAATTCAGTCGAAAACTCTTTATAATTTTCATATAGTCCTGTTCTACCATTATCTAAAAATCGGAATATATCACCTACAATTGGCAATCCTCCAGCATATGTAGGAAACCCGATACCAAGCGTTGCAACTGATAATCCTACTAAAATGGATGCAGCAGCGACACCTTTTTTCCAAGTTTTCATCTTTTTCTTCGTACGTATAGATCGTTTTAAATTACGTTTCACTTTTTCTTTTTCAATTTCAGAAGTCTCAAGTTCTTTTTCATCTATATCAATATCATTTAATAGTTCATAAATGTCTTTCATATTACACTACCTCCAAAACTAATATTCGTAGCATTTTGTTGTATTTTCTTCTTCCCCCGGTACACACGATTATCGATCGCCGCCCTGGTTAATCCTAACTTGTCACCGATTTCCTCTGTCTTCATACCGAGAAGATATTTCATAACGAACACCTTTTGATCTAACGGTTCTAATTGATTAATAAGCTTCAATAACTCTTCCCTATCTTCCATAACGATTAATTCATCTTCTGCCGATTTTTCTGTACTAATATGAAACTCATCTGAAATAATTTCTACTGTTCTAGTCGCTTTCCGGTAATAATCAATCGCCTTAAACTTTGCAATCGCTGCAATCCATTTTTTAAAATCACTCGGCTCTCCATGAAACTTATTTGCGTTATTCCAAATGGAAAGAAATATATCATTTACACATTCCTCTATCAATCCATCATTTTGAACTGGAAGAAGTACTTTGTGCGTGATTCCTTTTATGAGTGGTAAGTATGTATCGACAACAAATTCTAGCGCATCTTCTTTTTGCCGCTGTAATCTTTTTATAAAATTTTTCTCATTTGATTTCATGTAGCGATTCCCCTTATTTTTTTGTAAAAGCTTTTACACCCTATATAACGTTTTGGAAATTTTTTTCTCTCATCTTTTTTTATTTTTTGTATGTAATGGAATACTTTTCCTTAGCCATTGTCTCATATAAATATAAGCTTGAAGAAAATTTTCTCAAGTCTGTAATTCAATTAGTGTAGTACACTATTTATGCAGACACTCTTTAACCTGATGTACATTTCATTTAATTAATCTACTTTTATAATTTTAAATTAGGAGATGAGATTTGTATGTGTGGAATTACAGGTTGGGTAGATTGGAAGAAAGATCTTTCAAATGAACATGTTATTTTAGAAAAGATGGCGAATAGTATTCAGCATCGCGGTCCTGATGCTGAAGGATTTTGGTTTTCACCTCATGCGGCTTTTGCACACCGACGTTTAATTGTTATTGACCCAGAAGGCGGGACGCAGCCAAAAACATTCCGTGCCGGTGATTATACGTATGCTCTTACTTATAATGGAGAAATTTATAATTTTCGTGAACTGAGAGAACAGCTTCAAAAATGTGGTCATGCATTTGAAACGCATTCAGATACAGAAGTATTACTACATGCTTATTTAGAATGGAAAGAAGACTGCGTACAACATTTAAACGGAATTTTCGCTTTCGCCTTATGGGATGATCAGAAGCAACAACTGTTTTTAGCACGTGATCATTTAGGCGTAAAGCCACTCTTTTATACAGAAAGAAATGACAGTATTATTTTCGGATCTGAAATAAAAGCATTATTAGCTCATCCATCTGTTCCTGCTGAAATTGATGCGGACGGCATAAATGAAATATTTGGATTAGGCTTATTTCGAACTCCAGGATGTGGCGTCTTTAAACATATTCAAGAAGTTCGTGCTGGACATTCTATAACATTCACACGTGATAAAAAAGTAGTTAAGAAGTATTGGAATTTAGAAAGTAAGATCCATACAGACTCTACCCAAGACACATCTTCTCATATTTTATCTATTTTACAAGATACAGTAAAAAGACAATTAATTGCTGATGTTCCCCTCGTTTGTATGTTATCAGGCGGATTAGATTCTAGTGGTATTACTGCACTGGCAGGTAAAGAATTTAGAGAGGAACACAAAACACTTCACACATATTCAATCGACTTTTTAAATAGCGCGAAAGATTTCGAACTGACATTTGCTCGAACTGGTCTAGATGCTCCTTGGGTAAAACGTGTTTCTGAATATGTAGGGACATCGCATCATGACATTATTGTGAATGCTGAAGAGTTAGCAAATCACTTATTCGTTCCCCTTCACGCGAAAGATTTACCCAGTGCTGGCGAAATGGAAACTTCACTTTATTTACTATTTTGCGAAATGAAAAAAGATGCAACCGTAGCTTTATCTGGAGAATCTGCTGATGAAGTATTCGGGGGATATCCTTGGTTTCATCAAGAAGAACTATTATATGTAGATAAGTTTCCGTGGTTAACAAACTGGAAAAACACATCTTCTCTATTATTAAACGACGTAACAACTCAATGTAATCCTGAGCAGTATATTAATAAACGATTCCATGAGGCTGCTCTTGAAGTACCTACTCTTGAAGGTGAAAGTAAAAAAGAAGCGAAACAGCGTCAAATGTTTTATTTATTTTTAACACGATTCCTTCCGTTCTTACTCGACCGTAAAGACCGTATGAGTATGGCTGTAGGATTTGAAGTTCGTGTACCGTTTTGCGATTATAGATTAGTTGAATATTTATGGAACGTTCCTTTCAATATTAAAAGTATTGATAATATCGAAAAGGGAATTTTACGTAGAGCGCTGAAACCAGCTTTACCTGATGATGTGCGAAATAGAAGAAAAAGCGCTTACCCTACTTCACAGGATCCACACTATTTACAAACAATCCGCAATTTAACGCTTGATATGTGCAGCAATAAAAACAATCCTGTTTTCTCACTCATTAACCATTCCATATTACTTGCACTTGCTGATCAAAGTAACAAAGAGATTACCAATTTTGAAGCAAGAAGTGCTATGGAGTATATGCTACAAGTAAATGAATGGTTAAAAACGTATCATATTCATATTGCTTAACAAAAAAGAGTTCAAGGACAAAAACCCTTGAACTCTCTTTCATTTATTAATTGGCACATTGTCTATTTTCAGTATCGATGGACCATCCAATAATAGTGGCACAATCTCTACCTTTCCACTGAAGTACATTTGTTAATACAGGCTCAATCTGTAAACAAGATCCGTCGTGTAATATTTCTACTAAAGATTGATCATCATCAAACTTTAGTTTATCACACTCTAAAATACCATCCGTTGCCATTACAATGTGATTCTGACCTTTTTCTAATCCCCTTACCCCTGATGTAAAACAAGGTGTATTCGCTGCAAAAACATTTTTTCTTCCTATGTATTCATAGTTCTTACGCTTATTTAGCCTACCTTTTCCATTTTTCGTTTGCTCTGAATGGAATAAATACGCGAAGCAATCACCAACTGATAGCCAATATAAGAACTCGCCTTTTCGTAAACAAATTAAACATGCAAGTTCCTCATCATCTTGGTCACATTTCTCGATAAAGAGCTCATCTGTAAATAACGCTAATAAATACATATGTGTATGATGAAAAGCTAAATGGATTGGGTATGAAAATAACTCTTTTAGTTTTTCTTCTCTTTCTGAAATCGCTTCTATTATATAATGTATATTTTTCGTTTTATGATGTGTATCAAAAATCATAACAAATTCAAATTCTAATTTCGGATCCCACCAAGCTAGCACTGCATCTCCTCTTTCATATGCATCACTCTCTTGATTTCCTCCATATACGCCGACTGAAAGAGGACCACATTTTTCAACATGTATTTGATCTACATACATCTTTTCATGACTAATCCATTTAAATGTATTCACAGCTATCATCCTCTCTCTTGCTAAATGTATACCTTTACACATAGATTACCTTATATTTCAATAAAAATAAACTTTTTCAACATTTTTAATGAAAATAAAAGGATTTTACTTCTGAATCAACGAATATATCTTACTATACGATATAAAAATAGGAGGATTTATCATTATGAAAGACATTAATCAACATTGGGAAAGTATTTATTATCACTTACGATATGAATATGAAGACAACCTTTCTCACCAAGCTATTCGTATTTTACAAATCGTTTCTCGTGAGAAAGATATAACAATTGGAAAAGTTGCTACTGAGCTTAGTCTCTCTCATAACACAGCATCTGAACACGTAAAGCGCCTTATTCAAAAAGGATTTATTATAAAAGAAAGAAACAAACACGATGAAAGGGTTGTAAACCTTACTTTAACGAAAGAAGGCATTGAAGTATTAGAAAAGCATACTTTACTAGATAAAGAAAAGATAAAAATATTAGAATCACAGTTATCAAAAGAAGAACAACAACTAATAGAAAAAGCCTTTTCGTTATTAGCGAAGGAGGCAAAATATGCATTTCCTCGTTAAAGTAATCGTTTCGGCACTTATTATCGGCGTTATTACTGAAGTCGCTAAACATTATAGTACGATAGGCGGCTTTATTGCTGCCCTTCCACTCGTTAGTTTACTAAGCCTATTTTGGATTTCTTTCGAAGGTGGGAGTAAACAAGAATTAAGTCAATTCGCTTTAGGCGTATTATATGGATTTCCTGCATCCGCACTACTATTATTTATTGTTTATATCGGTTTAAAGAACTCCTTTTCACTTAGTACATCTATACTCTTAGGCATATGTGCCTGGTGTATCGTCTTTACTTGCCAAAAAATATTTCAAGCTTAGGGGGAATTACTATTAATAGATCAGTAGAGATATTTGGACAAACTGTAGAAGTATATATAAGAGGTAACAGTAAACAAACTGTAGTCATTCAAACAGGAATGAGTTGCTCATTTTATGATTGGCTCCCTATTATAGAAGAGCTTTCACAACACTTTACAGTTGTTTCATACCATCGCCCAGGTTACGGAAAAAGTGAGCTAGGAAATACCCCACGTACAGCAAGGCAAGTTACAAAGGAACTACATATGTTACTAAACAAACTCCATATTCACGAGCCAATCATTCTAATCGGCCATTCCTATGGAGGGTTATGTGCACAACATTTTGCAATGTTACATGAAGATAGGCTGCAAGCACTTCTTTTAGTTGATTCTACTTCCATGAACTTACACCGATTAGATGAGCTTCATTTACCAGTTTCTGATCAAACTGATTCTGATGATATGTGGCTACAAAAATATCATACCTACTCCAACATGGATGCAGACGCGCTTTATACTGAACTAAAACCTATGCTCGTCAATACAACAAAACAGCATATCAAATTTTCTACATCTCCTTCCTTATATAAAGCGACAGCTTCTGAACTGTCCGAGTGGAAAAATTGTGCTCGCTCAATAAAAAAACAACATAAAACATTAGAAATACCATTAATCGTTATCGGTAGAGATCCTCAATATTCTATTGCTCAATTGATTGAGGGCGGCATGCCAAAAGAAGAAGCTACACAACTTGAAGATATGTGGCAAGAACTTATTCGTGAACAATTAAATCTCTCAATAAACAGCCAATACATTTTGGCTGAACATGCTAGTCACGGGATAGAAAACGATCGTCCAGATGCTATCATTGAAGCCATTCACTTATTGTAAATAAAAAAAGGAAGCAACTAAAGCTGCTTCCTTACTTATCTATTCATAGTCTTCTTCATCATCGACTTCTTCATAATACGAACTCCCATTGCTTACATATATAGGACCGTTCGCAACATCAATACGTAGTACCCATGCCCATGGCACAGCTAAACGTTTATGTATTGCTCTCCAAAAGTTCATTGATTTTCTTTCGTACTCCTGGAACTCCTGAAGTAACTCTTTATAGGAGGAACCGTCTAACTGAATATTTGCTTCTAATAAACGAGAATGGGCATAGTACTGTAACTCTAGTTCAGCAGCAATCTCCATTTCTTCTTCCGTTGCCATACCTATAATTGCTCCATCTGCTGGTGCGATTTCATATACGTTGTGAACTTCAATAAGCCCTTCTTTCTCTTTCTCAAACATGTAAACAGCCTCCTTTAACCAATATTTTTTATGTTACAAAGTCATACTTCTACAATACCTTCTCCCTTTCCTCTTTTTTTGATAAACTTTTACAAATTATTTATCTGATAATCTGTAGACTGTATTCTTTCAGCAGAACTGAAACAATTATTATCAAAAGTTAATTTATACACATCAGGCATATGAAGGGTTTTCCAAAACTGAAAACCATATTTCGAATCAAAATAATTCATTAGTAATACCATAATATTCCCATGAGTACCTATTACAATATTCTTACCTTTATATTTTTTTAATATACTTTGCATACATATTACAGCGCGTCTTTGCGCTACATCATTTGATTCTCCGCCTTCGTATGCAAAAGTCCAGTCTTCCCATACCTTCTGAAGAGCATAATTAAAATCCTGTACTGGTTCTTTACTTAATAGCCTTTCCCGTAAATCTTCTTCTATTTGTATTGATAAATTATATGTATTCGCAATTCCTTGCACGGTTTGAATCGCCCTTTTATACGGACTAGAAATCACAACATCAATATGTTCCTCTTTTAATAAATGTATTACATTATCTGCATCAAAGTGTCCCTTGTCAGATAAGGGGCGTTCCCTTTCTTCCTTTGTATATGTAGAGTGAGCGTGGCGAACAAAATATATTGTAGTCATTTGTTCCTCTTCCTTCCTTTCTTTCTTAGTTTCAATCTTTATTCAATGGAGTAAATAGGAAATCCTGTATCAGTAAAAGAAAAGGACGCTTTCAAATAAGCGTCCTTTGTTTACATAATAAAATTATTTCATTATAACCTTCTTCTGAATTCTTCATCTGTTATAGCATCTTGAATAAAATAATCTATATTATTTCTCAGCTTTTGATATGCAACTTGATCTTCTATATCGTTAAACATAATTACAACTTCTACCTTATTCCCTTTCTTATCTGTAGTATACAAACTTTTTGTCAACACGAATGCGGTAGAACCACCTTTTTGACCAGCATATTCGAACTTACTATTTTGAACTGTTCCTTTAAAAATATTCTCCATTTCATCTTGCATTGATTTTGAAAAATAATTTCTACTATTTATCTTTTCCATTAAACTCATATAATCTTTAGCATTTGCACTCACTAATCGATCTGACCAAATACGCTGGAATTCCATATCTATTTTTAATGGTATATCACGTTTCTTCCATTCGCTTTCATCTTTCATCCATTCATGAATTTGTAACACATGTTTATTATACTCATCCATTGACATGTTACGTATCGTTTCTAACGATTGATTTTCTGGCTCATGAAGCCCTTTTTCTACATATCCTCTCATATACAGTGAAGCAGTATACGAAGTGAACTTGTCATGACTAGTAAGCTCTAACTCTTTTATACTTTCATTTACTCTTTCTATTCCAAGCTTATCTAACAAATATGTTGTATTCGCATTAGAACTATAATGAATCATCCCTTTAGCGACTTCTTCTAAAGTGATTTGTTCATTTTTCACTAACTCTCTCACTTTTGAATCTTCTAACCAGTCAGGATGCGCTCCACCATCAGTGTTTTTAACATAATATTTTTCTAAATCCTGCAATGAAATTTGTTCATCTCGACTTATTTTTCCTTCTGACACTTGTTTAGCAAACTCAACTGCTATTACGATTTTTGCCATACTTGCTAATGGTAATTTTTTATTTTCATTTACAGATGTTACTACTTCACCGTTTTTTCTAATAAGTAATGAACATGTTTCATCACCTTTATGTTCTTTTATGTAGTTTAATACGTAATCAGGATCTTCTTTTGACAAATAGTACTTCATAATAACAAAGAAAGCTATAACAGCTACTACAATCACTCCTGCAACAATTCCTATAATCTTTAATATGTTCACAATATGCCCCCTTCTATATAATAATTATAACGAATTTAATTACAAAATTATACAAAATAGAGTAACTCTTCCTAAAACAGAAAGAGTTATTTCACATGATGTTATTTGTCCATTTAACGTAACAACTATATTTGAGTCGTCACTTTCTTTAACTCTATTTAGTCGATTTGAGTTAGGAGGACCAATTACAACTGACTCCTTAATTGGCGAAAGGTCCATTCCTAATTTTTCTGCACTTACACCGTATGCAGCTTGAAATACTTCTGGCGGTGTTAATCTAAGTATGTCTGATCCCTCTGCTGTTTCAAACTGATCGTTATTAAAGAACAAATGTAATTGTACTTCTTCTGTTACCGCTGTAATCCAATGCCACCATCCCATTGGAATAAAGACAGTTTGCCCCGCTTTCACATGATAATTTTGCAATTGATTCGTTTCGGGATTTAAAATGGATGTAACTGCTTCTCCTGATACAACAACATCTAATTCCCACGCATTCGGATGCCAATGTGGTTCCCGCATATGCCCTTTCGTCATAAATAAATCAACAAACGCCCCTCCTATCATCGCAGGTAACTGCGTTGAGGTAACTTCATATGCAACGTTTTTCTCATCTCTTTTAAAAAAGACATTTTTTCTCGAATCAAAGAAAAGATTTGGCGTTCCTGAGCTTTTCTTTAAATTTTTATTATCTGTAACATAACCTGAACTACTCATTTTATCCCTCTTTTCCACTCCGAACATTTCCATCTGCACACTGTATCGTATGGAAAAAATGTATGTATGTGCCTAATCATTCACATAACAAAAAAACATGCCTTCATGATGAGAGCATGTTTTGTGATTTTTTTCACATTGTTTAGTTAAAAAATAAACTTTTTACTTACCATGATGTAACATTAAATCACTAAGTTCTTCTTCAATGTGATTTAATTTCGCAACTCCTTCTTTCCATTTGTGAATATAACGCGATACCCCGACAATAAATAAAACAATAATTGTAGAAAGAATAATACCATATACGATTGTTACAGTACTCATAGTTACACTTCCTTATAATTAGTAATGTTGTTATTAGTTATATTTTTATTATAAACCTTTTTCTTTTAAAATACTTCGATTTCAACTTTTTGTAACAAAATTGATTTTTCTAACATTTCGTCCATAAACATGGCATATTTTTCACAAATTATACAAAACTTCACCATATGTACTATTACCATATGAGTTATATTGTTAAATAGGATAAAGTGAAATTTTAGTCAGTACGGGGTATCTATCCCACACTGATTATTAGCCCGCACCAACCAGGATTTTACGGACCGTTACTGTGGGATAAAGGGGATGAAATACTATGACGACTTGGTTTATTGTAATGTTAGTTGTATTTGGAGCATTTAAAATTATTGTTTCTAGCCTTCCTAACTCTGCTATTGAATCCATTATTAGCAAGTACGAAACACATCCACAACTTGAAGAAGAGAATGTGACTGTTACAATCAATGGAAATAACTTAGAAGGCGAAAAGAAATCCAAAATTATTCATGATTTTAACGAAGGATTATTTTTAGATCGCTATTATGCACCACCACACAATGAAGGCACTCCTTTAATTATCAATGCAAAACGTGGCAAAAAAGATTTTACATTTTATATTTATAGTCATGAAGAGCATGTTGATGTAGTAAAACAACATAAAAAGAAGGTAGTTGCTTATAGTTTACGCTCTAAAAACCTTCAAAATAATGATATGTTCGTGTCAGCTGATTTAGCTTAATACTCATATATTAGAAGAAGGAATCCATGGCACATGAATTCCTTCTTTCCTATTTACTGAAAAATAAGCTCTGTCTTCAAACTATCTTTCGGTAACAACCATCCTTTTTTCTCTATACTCGCCATTAATAATTCTCTTTGTTTTGTCGCGATACTTTCCTCATTTGTTTTAAACGACACTTCTATTACGAAGTCATCTTCTATCTTCCCGGTATTACTTAATGGCCAAATTTCAATATTCGTTTTTATATTTTCAAATTCACCTGTATACCGTTTCATTAATACAGGACCGTAAATGTGAGAATCCTTGAGCATCTCTTCTACCCAATTCGTATACAACCATTTGTTCATTTTCCCTGGTAACTTTTCTATTAACATATTTTGAGCAGCTTGTTCATTTGGTAAATCAAGTACCCCATATCCTTTAGCACTGTAACTTTTCTTATTTGAAATACTTAACGTTTTTTTCCCAAATCCCCAATCTATTTCCGCCTCATAACTATCAGTTTTACTATCAAATCCATCTTTTTTAGCTACTTCTAGTGCATCTTGAATTACACCATTTGGAATAGGATATCTTTTTTTATATGTTAGCTCAAAATCTTTACTAAATTCTTTCTTTCGGATTCTCGCAAACCAACCTTCATTACTTAAACTTTTATTCGCCGTATCTAAAAATTGCACTTGTATTCTTTCATAATTTGTACCAGCCTGGAAATGTTCTAGTACCTCTTGCTTCATCTCTTTGTTATAACCTAATACTTGTTCTGGCTTTAATAATAACTTCACTTCAAAGCTAGGTTTCATTGGACTAGCAGCAAAACCTTCCTTAACGTTATAAAGGAAACAACAAAAGAAAATACTTACGAATACAAATACTTTTTTCATATACCGATCTCCTTTACATTTTAAATTACTTCTATACGTTCCATTGCAAGTGAATATATATTTTCATATCCTGCTGTACTAAGCTTTTGCTGTAATCGATCCGTATCCTCTTTCAGTGCGTGTACTAACACCGTATGTTCTGGTAATAATGTATTTAACATCGCCTTAACGTCATTTATACTTTGATGAACCTTATATGGAACTCGCTCTACCCTACATTCTCTACTTACACATTCTTTCATCACCTTTTCTGCAAAACTCCCTTTAGCAATATGTCCAGTAAAGATAATGGAATTTCGTTCTTCATGCCGAAGCTGTTCATAATATAACTGTGCTCGTTTCGTTTGCATATTCGCATCACTCATTACAACTATTCCGTAACTATTTTGCATACAAATGTCATTATCCATAACTATTATGTTTCTTTTTAAACTCTCCACAACCCGTTCAAGTTTTTCATTATTTTTTAGCCAATCTTTATATATGAACATTTCTTCAAAACCAACCAAAATTTCTTTATCTACTATAAGCGGAAACTCTTTATATCGTTCATATAAATACAATACTATATCTTGCGCCCTACCAAGTGGAGGCAGTGGTAGTAATGCTATTCCTTTATTGTGCGCAACTCGTTCAATTTCTGCACATAATTCGTCCACTCGTTCATTTTGCGAAACATCATCAGTGTGATAAGCGGCATCTACAATTGCAATTTTTATATCGCTTCGCAAATTTTCAGGTAAATTAGCTCGTAGTATATTAGATTCTGCTGAATAATCACCAGAATAAAATACGTATGTATTACACATATCCACTAAAAACCAAACAGCTCCTAATACATGCCCACTATACCCCCATTGAAACCTCAACGTTGGTGTAATCTGTATCCATTCATTTGGATTACTAATCTCATCAATACATACATAATTTAAATCTTTAATATTTTGATCGTTATAAGGTAAATTCCACCCTTTTGAAAGATTGTAGTTTCCCCATTTTTCAAAATAAGCTGGAAGTTGCTCCTTCGTATAACGAGTTGTCCAAATTTTTTTCTTATATCCATACTTCGTCAATAAAGGTAAACCCATCGTATGATCTTCATGAATATGTGATAAAAATACTGCATCCAAAAATGGAACAACTTCTCTTTCTATTTTGGGATAACTATCCTCATATGATCGATTAATACCACAATCAAATACTATTTTTGTCTCTTTATTTTTTACAAAATAGCAGGAACGACCGTATTCTCCCGCTCCTCCCCATACTTCCATCCTCATCATGCTACCCCTTTTCGTTTTTGCTCCATATGTTGCAGAAGTAATAAGCACATTGTTGTAAGCCCAACAGAAACAACAGCCATTGCCATTCCTATAGATACTTCTCCTTGTTCAAATTGAGCAAAAATAAACGTTGCTGACGTTTCTACTGATGGAGGTAGTACGAGAAGCGATGCTACTAACTCTCGTATCGAAATCGTAAATGTCATCGCCCATCCAGCAAGAATTCCTGGAATAATAAGCGGCAATATTATTTTTCTAAAAATATAAATGTAATTCCCGGAAAAAATACTTCCTGCCTGTACAAGAGAATCATCAATTTGTCCGAGCGATGCTTTTACATACTGCACCGTATAAGGTAAAAAGAGAACAACATACGTTACGATAACCATGACTGGTGTATTGTAAATTGACATAGGCATATAGGGTGAATTCCAAAATAAAATAAGCCCTACAACCATCACTATTCCTGGTACCATATTCGGTAACATGCCGCACATATCAAGCCATTTTTCAGAGGACTTTTTCCCCTTTCGAATCATAAGCGCCAAAAATACGCCAATAATTACAGCAACAATCGCCGTTACGAGTGAAAAAAGAAAACTGTTCCATAAAGCTTCTAATCCCGGAGAACCAATTGTAAATAATGCTTCATAATGGCTTGTTGTAAAGTTATTAAAATGTAAGCCACCGCCTCTTAACTTCGACAAAGAAGCAATAAGTATAGAAAAGTATGGGATTCCAATTGCTACTATTAGTAAACCAATTACATAAACCCATGCTATAACGCGCGCAAATATAGACAAAGTATACCTTTTAGATTTCACACCTTTTCCACTAACCATTGCATATGTATACTTTCGATTCAATACATTTTGCATATACCAAATGAGCATACACGCACTAAGTAATAAAGAAGATAATGCTGTGGCACTGCCAAAATCAATCGGCCAACTAGAGATAAATTTATGAATCTCAGATGTTAACACATGGAATCCTATTCTACGTCCGAATGTAGCTGGTGTTCCAAATTCAGCAATCGTCTTTACGAAAATGAGTAAAGCACCCATTACATAACTTGATAACAATAACGGTAGTATTATTTTTCTTAAACGATAAAAAAAACTTCCACCATGAACTGCTGCAGCTTCTTCTTTACTACTCCCAATCTGAAGTAACGTGTTTTTCAACATGAAGTAAAGGAATGGGAATAAATGCAGACTCATAATTAAAACCATACCGCCTAAACTAAAAAACGATGATGAAATCGGCTTTAAAGCCGGAAAAAATTGTTCAAAATAACCGTTAGGTTGCATGAACAAAATCCAGCCCATCGATCCGATATAGGGCGGGGTCATAAATGGGATCATAAAAACAATATCTAACTTACTATACTTTCCTACATCTGTTTTGCTCATAATGAACGCCAATGGAAACGCAAATATTGTAGCTCCTATTACAACGAGTACACCTAGAAGCATCGAATTTAGAAAAATTCCAGCTAATCCACCACTCTGCATGACTTCAAAAGGCTTTAAAAAATTCCAACTGCTATTTTCATATACACTAGAAAATAAAATGAGAAAAAGTGGAATGACGATTAACATCGCCACAAGTAACAACGCTACTGTCATTCCAACTTGTCTTACTGATACGAATCGATTTACCATGTAATCACCATCTTATTGAAATACTTTCTTAAATTGTTTTGCTATTTCATCTTGTTCTTTCTCAACTGTTTTCCAATCAATATTTAATACTGGAATCTCTTCTACATTCGGTCTATTTTCAGCTTTTATATCTTTTCTACCTGGCAACAAATACGCTTTAGAAACTTGTTTTTGCACATCATCTGATAATAAATAATCAATAAACTCTTTTGCACCTTCTACATTTTTACTATCCTTCATAATGCCTGCTGCACGTGGACTAATGACTGTTCCGCTTTTTGGATATACGATATCGACCGGTTCACCCTTTGCTTTTGCACTGTACGTCATATAGTCAACACCTGCGATTACCATATCTTTCGCACCTGTTACAACTGGGTCTAACGCTTCTTGGTTTGCCCCAGCTACTGTAACTTCATTTTTCTTAAGCTGTTCAAATAAATTCCATCCATCTTGTCCATTCTTTTTCACATATCCTGTTACAAAGTCTAAAGCTGAACCTGAAAGTGCTGGATCTGGAAGATTCACTTTCCCTTTCCATTCTCCTTTCGTTATATCGCTCCAATCTTCAGGTGCTGTCTTCACATTTTTTGTGTTATACACAATTCCTAATGCTGAAGCACTATATCCAAAATAATGTCCTTTATCATCCGACCATTCAGAACGAAGCTTATCAGCTTGTTTTGCTTCTTTATAAGCTAACGTTTGCCCATCTTTTTTTAATCCTTCCATCGCTGGTAAAGAAGCAAGTACGACAACGTCAACGACTGGATTTTTCTTTTCAGCCTCCATTCTCGCTAAAATCTTACCTGTTGTTCCTTGAAACATTTCTACTTTTATCCCTGTTTTCTTTTCAAAGTCCTTTTGAATTTTTTCTGCTAATCCTTTTGGTCCTGCACTATATACAACGATTTTCTTTTCATTAGCGTTTTTATTTTTTGCATCTACACTGCCTGTCTTTGAGCTACAACCTGTTACTACAGCAGAAAATAGTAAAGTACATACAAATAAAGACTTAAGCGAACTGAATTTCTTCATACGATTCTCCCCCTATATGATGAATACATTTTTTTGGTACATATAACGATACCGGTTTGCCAACGCTTAGCTTACTATTGTGATAAGCTGTCCATACACCGAGTGTCCCCATATTTACTTTCACTTCATAACGTTCTCCTACATATGTAACGTGCTGAACTTCACCTGTATACATTTCGCACAAGTCATTTTTTGTCCAGCTCACATGCTCTGGACGAATCATTTTTTTCCCCTCTACAAGCCAATTTGCCTTACCAACAAATTTTGCAACAAATTCATGAGACGGTTTCACATAAATGTCTTCTGGTGTTCCTTTTTGTAATACTTCACCCTGCTTCATGACAATAATTTGGTCTGACATTGACATAGCTTCTGTTTGATCATGTGTTACATACAATGCCGTTAAACCAATTGAATGAACGATGTCCATAAGTTCTAATCGCATTTCTTCTCGCAAAATTGCATCGAGTGCACTTAACGGTTCATCGAACAAAATAAAATGAGGTTTCTTTACAATTGCTCTAGCAAATGCGACACGTTGCTGCTGTCCACCTGAGAGTTCATGCGGATATCTTTTCTCCATACCTTGCAAACGAACTCGCTTTATCGCATCTTCTACCTTTTCTCTTAATTGATTCGTTTGCTTTGTAGCCCTTAAACCAAATGCAACATTTTCAAATACAGTCATATGTGGCCATAAAGCAAAATCTTGAAATACCATACCGATATTCCGTTCATGAGGAGATGTTTTTATCTTTTTAGCAGAAGAATACATGCACTTATCTCCAAAATATATTTCACCTTTATCCGGTTCTTCAAGCCCTGCAATCATTCTAAGTAAAGTCGTTTTCCCGCATCCTGAAGGTCCTAAAAGTGTGGTGAATTCCCCTTTTTTCATTACAATCTGTAACGGCTTTAACGCCTGTGTTTTTCCAAATGCCTTTTCTAATCCATGAATTTTAATATCCATCGTTTCACCTCTCTCCCCTCATTCTTAACCTGCTTTCATTCTATCTGGAAGATTTATACTGAATGTTAATGTACTGTAAAGATTAAATTAAAAAATCTCTAATAAACTATTTATTTCTATAGATTTTTTCTATAGTTAGAAGAAAAAGGGGCCAACTTATAATGAATCTCTTAAAATTAGAAATTGTAGTGCTTATTAAGAAATATAAAAAGCTTACTATCGTTGCAGAAAAACTTGGCGTTAAACAACCTACTATTACGTTTCATATAAAAAGCTTAGAAGAAGAACTCGGTGTGTCTTTATTTGAATTACGTTCCGGAAGATATTTTTTAACAGAGGCTGGCGAGGCATTGCATCATTATGCTTGCAAAATAGATGCACTTATGAAAGAAGCTAGACGGGTCACACAAGAGTTTAAAGATTTTAATAAAGGCGCTATAACAATTGGTGCTAGTTATGTACCAGCGACTTATCTTTTACCAGAAGTTGTTCACCAATTTCAATGCGAATTTCCAAATATAAAAATAACACTCATAGTAAAAACAGCTCCTGAAATTCGAACGATGCTACAAAATCATGAAATTGATCTCGGGATAATTTCTGCGGCACCGTTTGACGAACCACTTCTAAAACAAATGAATGTAATGCCTGATACACTTGTTCTTGCCTTTTCCAAAGAACATCATCTTTCTAAAAGAACAAATGTATCATTACAAGATATCGAAAAAGAACGTATATTATTGCATCGTAACCCATCTACAACGAGAGATTTACTTACACAATGGACGTTAGCACATAACATTACATTCCAATCAGAAATTGAACTAGATTCATTAGAAACGATGAAACAAATTTTAAAATATGGTAATGGGGTTGCCTTTATTTCAAAACTTGCTATTGAGCAAGAAGTACAACGAAATGAGCTATGCTATATACCGATCCCTGATTTTGAATTTCAGCGTAATATTTATACCATTCATCATGAGGACAGATGGAATTCTAAAATAATTTCTTTTTTACTACATAGCATTACTTCTTTTGCAGAAAAAAATTAAAAGGCTGTCGTTATACACGACAGCCTTTTAAACTATAACTCTATTTGTTTTTCTTATCCTCAATTTTTGCTTGTGCCTCTTCAGCCTTATCTAATGCTTCTGAAACTTTTTTCTCTTTTTCTTTTACATCATCTATACTATCAACAGCTTTAATTAATTTATCGATTCCTTCTTCATTTACTTTTTTTCGTTTCGCTACTCTTTCATTTACTTTCTCTTCCACATCTTTTGCTTTTTGAAGCATATTCTCTGCATTTGATGTCACAGCTTTTTCAAGTGCATCATCTTTTTTCTTTTGTAACACTTCATTTGCAATATCTTTCGTTTCTGAATACTTACCATCTTTTAATGCTGTCGCACCGCGCTCCAATAACTGAGCGACTTCTTTATATGCCTTCGCTTCATTTCCTGATTTCTCTTTTTCCGCTTTTTCAAACCACATAATCGCATCACTATATTTTTCATTTTTCAATGATTGCATACCTGTTTCAATATACGTGTCATAATTACTACATCCAGCCATTACGACTAACAGAAAAAGCATAACAAAACTTAATTTTTTCATGATGTTTTCTCCTTTTCTTTGCCTGCTCACTATACTGTAACATACATGAAAAGGAGTTTCAAAAACTAAAATACTAATTTGGTCATTTTTATATTGTTAAAATTTATTTTTAAGCCGACACATCTACTTGTTTTTTCGCCATATGTTGCTTTACTCCAACTAATACAACTAACAATAAACCTCCGCCTATCGTCATCATAACAATGCTAGTTGGCAACATATCTAATAATAATCCATATACAATCATACCGAGTGGTGCGATTGCAGTAGCAATTGTTTCAAGTAGGCCAAACACACGCCCTAAATAGCTCGGATCTGTCGTTTTTTGCATATGTACTTGCATCGGAATATTTACAATCATAATTGAAATACCCGTTAACATCATAAAAGCAATATAGTAAATAAAACTTGCCACTTTGGGAATGGTAACTAACAACGGGAAGACTGTACATAAACTTAAACCCGCAAATAAAAACAATCCAGTATAAATAGAACGAAACGGATTATTCACTTCTTTACGCACTGATAAAGCAATCGCACCCATTAGCATCCCGACTGCTAACATTCCCTCTACAGTACCGAGTTGCTTTGAAGATAGATGCAATGTATGGACGATAATATATGGAAGTGCTACTGTTAGCCCACACGCAAAAAAGTTTACCCACAATGCTATTTTCATTAAACCATATATTTCATGCTGTCGTTTTACATATGAAAATCCTTCTTTTATACTCGTCAAGAAACGCTCTTTACTCTCAGCCACTTCTTTTTTGTACAAATCAAATACGATAAATAATTGCAAAATAACCGCTAAAAAGAACGTAACACTATTTAACAAAAAAAACGACTTAATTGAAAAGAAACCAAATACAACGCCACCAATAATCGGCCCTAAAATATTTGATAAAGAAGCTGCCGTTTGATTTAAAGCACTCGCTTTTTGAATACGCCCCGCATCTACTAAATTAGGAATAGACGAAGTTAATGCAACAGAATAAAAACTTGCACAAATTGATAATAATGCCGCTGAAATATAGATAACAAGAAGTGACGGTCCAAATATAGTAGCAAGAATAAACATAATAAGCATCGTTAAACTACTTAATAAATCCGTGCCAATGACAAGCCATTTTCGATTCACACGATCAGCTACAGCACCTGCAATCGGACCACAGATCATCCTTGGTAGTGATCCGCAAACGAGCGTAATAGCAAACCCCATCCCTGAACCAGTTGTCTTTAATACGTATAACCCCATTGCGAATGTATAAATACCTGCCCCTAATAAAGACGTCATCTTTCCAATCATCATCAAAATAATATTTCTCGTTGCAACTTTCATCCTTGTATCATGTTGTCCTATACTTATATCTCCCATAATGACTCTCTCCCCTTAAAAGTTAAATTGTGTTAAACTTATTATATAATCAACTTTCCAATTTTCACAACAAAAAGTTTAATTGTATTTAACTTTTTGATTATAAAGGAGCATATGATGGCTACTCTCGGCGAGAAAATTAAAACGTTACGAAAAGAAAAAAAGCTTACTCAAACTGAATTAGCAGGTTCAGAACTGACAAAAAGTATGCTAAGTCAAATTGAAAATGGAAAAGCTACACCTTCCATGAAAGCATTACAATATATCGCTAATAAACTTGGATGTGAAATGAGTTTTTTACTAGAAGAAGATGATGGAGAAATTGTAGAACTCATTCAAAAAATGGAGGAACTAATAAAGACAAATAAATGCGATGAAGTATATGATACTTTACTACCTATCGTTCAAAAAGAGCTACCTTCTACTTTAAATACGGCTCGTATATATAAACAGTTCATAACTGGAGCAGCTATTATGAACGATTATAATATTGAATATTACGTCGAAACCGCTATTTCTATATTTGAAAAATATACTTTATATCGAGAAAGCACTGAAACGAAACTACTGTTTTACTATATGCTCTTCAAACGTAAAAAATATAAAGAATGTTTACAGATGATTACCATTATTCGTGATGAATATAAAACGAAGAATTTAGAAATGGATCTTATTACGCATATACAGTTATACTTAAAAGAAGCAATTATTTTACTCGCATATGGCAATTATGAAAAATGTGAAAGAGTCATCTTAGATGCACTTGCCTTTTCCAAAAAACATCAAGTGTATTATAAAACAGATGATTTTTATCGTATTTTATCTTATCAAAAAATCATTACGGCGGATAAAGAAAGATATTTATATTACATAAAAAAATCTGAGCAATTTGCCATTTTTACAGAAGATACTTTATCCGCTGCAAATATAGATATATTAAAAGCTTATTACTACAATACAATTACGAATGAATATACAATCGCATTAGAACATTTAGAACAATTTCGAGAAAAACTAAAAGATGAACCAATTTTTCAAGACGATGGATTGTATTATCTTGAAAAAGGAAAATATTTGTATGGTTTAAAACGTTACGAGGAAGCTTTAGAAGTATTAGAGCGTGCTATCATACCGGATTATATGAGTCATCCACTTGATCAATCGTGGTTATTAACAGCTGGATCTTATCGTGCTCTTTGCTATATAGAACTTCAAGATAAAAAATCTGCTCTGAAAGAAGCAAAAGAAGCAGTTCAAGCGATAGATGACTATCCTGATTCCATCTTCTCTTCATTTATTAAAGAAACATTACAAATAATACAAAAACTTTAAAAATGTCTCGAAATGGTATATTATTCCTCCTTTTTTGCAAAGATAATAATGATGGGAGGAATATAAATGAATATACAACGCGCAAAAGAGCTTTCCGAGTCATCTGAAGAAGCCAATGTCAGTTTTCAAGGCATGCCTGTTATGATTCAACACGTTGACGAAAGCAACGAAACCGCCCGCATATATGAAGTAACAAATCCAAAACGCGAATTAACTGTTCCAGTTAATAGCTTAGAGGAAATATAAAAAATGCCACTTCTTTTTTTGAAGTGGCATTTTTCTTTTATTATATATTTCATCACTAGTTTTTCCTTTTTAGTAAACCATACAGCCCAATACAAATTACAATTAGACCTACTATGCCAAAAGCCAGTTTCTCAAATGAATCTCTTGTTTCATGACTCCTAACTTCTACTATACTTTTGTTTTGTCGTTCAATTTCATTTTGGTCTGTTTCTACTCGCTCTCCATATACTAACAATCGATATTTACTAGATGTATATGGTTCACATGTAAGTAATGTAACTCTATCTTGTCCTTTTATTACACTCAATTTATCAACTTGATTTGGATTAATTATCTCACGCCCAATTACTTTATAAACAAGTTGTTTCCCTAGTACACTGACATAAAATGTGTCGCCATCAGCTAATCGATCCAGGTGGCGAAACATCATTGCGCCGTGATATCCACGATGTCCTGCTAATACAGCGTGCGTATCTTGTCCACCGATTGGTAAAGAAGTCCCTTCAATTTGTCCGACTCCTTTACTCAAGTTATCTTGACTTGCTCCTAAGTATAATGGTAACTCTTCATCTATTTTCGGAATTGTAATTGTACCAAATACTTCATCTTTATTTATAAAATCTAACTGTTTGTTATTTACTTTTATATCATGAACAAATGGATCATTCATTTTAAAAGTAGTTCTACCTAATAAGCTATTATATGCTTCCATCCTACGAAATTTCTCATTAACATCTTCTACTTTTAAATTAGCAACCATTTTCTCATAACTTATTACTCTTGTTTTATATACATAATTGTTTATATAATTAGCAACCGTTGGGTATATAAATAATGAAAGCCCTACGAGGAACAATAATAAACTTATAAATCCCCTTCTCACACACTCACCACTCAATACATACTATTTTCGTTTTTTTAAATAAATCATTAGAAGGACGACACAAATAATAACAATAGGAAAAACGATCATCCAATCTTCTAAAATGAAAGGTTTTGTAATCATTTCTTTTGCTCCAGCATCATATGGAACCCGGTGTCCTCTCACTAGTAACCTGTGCGTGTTCACTCCATAAGGGGTACACGTAATTAATGTTGCATAATCTTCTCTTTGTACAACTAATAAATCTCCTGTTTCATTTGGTAATACAACTTTTATTTGATCTACCTGATAGGCAAGTACTTTATCTAATGAATGAATATAAAATATATCGTCCTTTTCAACTTTATCTAAATGAGTAAACATTAGTGCTGAAGGTAAACCACGATGCCCCGTTAAAACTGTATGCGTATTTTCTCCCCCTACTGGTAATGAAGATTCGTTCAGTTGTCCAACTCCGCGGGTTAGTACGTCTTCAGTCGTCCCTTGATAAATCGGAAGATTCACATCAATTTTTGGAATTTCTACATATCCCATAACATCACCGATATTTAACATATCTATATGCGAACTTTTGTTCTCATCACTATTTTCATGAAATGGGTCCGAAAATGTTTGCATCGTACTTTGAACTTTTTCATTATATTCCCGTGCTTCTTTCTCCTTACGTTCAATTTCTTCTTTTTGTAAATTACTTACTGCTTCATCGTACGTACTTACTTCCGAATAGTGCGTTCTCGTTGCAAACCAATTACTTGCAATCGGATATAAAAATATACTTAAACCTAGCAAAAATATACTTCCAAAAATAATATTTTTTTTCATAACAGCCTCTTTCGCTACGGATAAAATGTGGAAAAGAGGAAAGCAATATGCCTTTCCTCTTTTCCAAACTCAATTATTATAAAAATATTAATTAAGAATTCTTCACAGGTTTCTTTCTAAAGAAAATAAACGCCGCTGTCACCATTAATAACAAACCAACTACTGTGAATAAAACTGTTCCTATACCACCTGTTTGTGGGATAATCCAGCCGCTTTTATTGTTCTCTACTTGTAGCTCTATTTTTTGATGTTTTTCATCAATCTTAATCTCAATCGGATCTCTTAATTTTTGATATTGCTCTACTGCGCCATCTTCATCTATATACTTTGGTGCTTCTGTTTCAACAATTTGGTATTCACCGTACGGGATTTCATTCCATGTAATAATACCATCTGCATCAGTGATATCATCCATTTTCTTTTTGTTTACTACTACAATATTTCCCTTTTTATCTCGTAATTCGAATCTTGCACCTTCTAATTTCAGAGACTTATTCTTACCATCAATTTTTTCGATTTTTATATTTCCCATTGTTGGTGTAACCACTACTTCGTTTGATGGTTTTCCATCTTTTTCTGATGAAACATCATCTTTGTTTACAAAATCAAGTACTGCTTTGTTCGGAATTTCCACTCCAGATTGAACATCCCCTTTAATTTTTGCAGTAATTTGCAAGTGTAATTCTTTCCCTGTTACTTTCGAAAAATCTTCCACTGAAGCAATAACCTTTTGTCCAGCAACAATTACATTTACAATACTCTCATCAACTTTTTTACCATCAATCATTACAATTGGTGTTCCAACAACCTCTAAACGATCATCTAAAACATCGGTTACAACATAATTTTGATACGTTTGAATATCCTCAGGAAGCAATGTTTTAATATCATACGTATACTCTGTTTCACGATTTATTCCCGCGTTTTTCGAATTGTCGTTAATCGTTTTTTCAATTGTAGGCTCTTTATAGTTTTTTACATCTTTTTCTAACTTAACTAGTTTACCAGTTTCTTTAATAGAAAAAGGATATTCTTCTTTACTTGTTAAATAACCTTCTGGAGCCTTCTCCTCTATAAAATAATAGTTTCCATACTCTAATGACTCCACATGAATCTTACCATCTGATCCTGATACTAGTGGATGTGGTGTTTTTACTTGCGTTTTTGTGCCATCTTCATTTTTTTTGAATAAATGGAATTCCGCACCTGGTAACACCCTGCCCTCTTCACCTTTTTTTATTAATTCTACTGAACCACGTTTCGTTTCATTCTTTGGATAAATATGAACATCGTAGTTTAAATCTTTACCATCTGCACTTGTCATTGGAATATCAACAATAAAAGTACTCTTATCTAATTCAATATGGTCTGGACCTTTAACAGCTTTTACTTCATAACGTCCTAATGGAAGATTATTAAAGACTGCCATTCCATTTGTATCTGTTATTTTTGTAATAACGCTATCCGTTACTTTATTAATATTTTCTGTTACTACTTTTCCATCAGAAGTTTGTTCAAATGATGCAATACGTTTAATTTCAAATGTTACATCCTTTAAAGGCTTTGCCCCCTCTGGAACGCTTTGTCCTTCTTTGCCATTGCCCTCTACACCAGGCTTCGCATCCTTACCTTGCTCATACTTATGAATCGTTAAAGTACCTGTATTTTTTGATTCAGCACTAACCGTCATATTCATTAATGTCGAAAAAGCTAAAATACATATTAGAAATGTGCTAAAAATCTTTTTCATCAAATTCCACTCCCCTATTGTGTATACCATTTTTGCAAACTACTAATCTATTTCATAATCTTTCTTTTTCTAAAGAAGAAGAAAGATGTAATGAACATCAATATTCCACCAATTACATAAAAAATAATTGTTCCTATACCACCCGTTTCCGGGATAATCCATTCATTTTTATGATTTTCTATCTTTATTTTCTGTGCAGTTGTTTCTTGCGTCACATTAATTTCAATTGGCTCTTTCAAAAGCATGTATCCGTTTGGTGCTTGTACTTCTTTCAGCGTATATTTCCCTACTAATAATGCATTAGAAATCGCTATACCATCTTTATTCGTTGTTAATTCAGACTCTACAGTTCCAGCTTGATTTATCACTTGAAATACTGCACCTTCTAATTTGAGATTTTCATCCTTCGCATCTACTTTCTCAATCTCAATTTTCCCAAAAGATGGTGGTATGATAAATGCTTCATTCGATACAATTTTCTTTTGATCAAATAGTAACTCCGCTTTATTTCGTATACCACCCTTTGCAGTATAAGCTTCTAAAGCTTCCACACCTTTACTTACATCCAACTTTGATTTAATGTGCATCGTATATGCTTGATCAACTAGATACTCGTAACTACCTTCTCGCTTCGGCAATTCGATTTTCACCTTTTTCGACTGCTCATCGATTTCTGGTATAACTTGTACCTCTTCACCATCTGCATTTACAAGTCTTACTTGTACTACTTTTAAAATATCTTCTAAATCATCTTGTAATATTATTTCTTCAACATTTGCTACGTCATTTCCAAAATTATAGTTTACATGCCATGTAAACTCTTCATTCTCACTTTGCAATGTTGCCTTTTCTACCTCTGTTTCATCTGCATCAGAAACTGTCTTTATAACCTTTGGTTCCTCCGCTTCCACTTTCGTTTTTACAGTTGGCTTTTCTGGTGGTAAATCTTCACCATCTGGTGTTTTCCCTTCCACAATCGCTATATTTTCTATTTCTTTTGTTTTTAGCGATTCCTTTGTAACTTTCACCTTGAAAGTTACAATTCGTTCTTCTGTATCAAGTACATCACCAAAGTTTACTTTAACTGTATTGTCCTCATATGATCCTGCATCTTCATCCACATCATCAGTCAATGAATTACCGTTCATTTTCAAACTACCTGCTATATACTCCACTCCGCTAGGAAGCTTATCAACAATGCGAACATCTTTTATGAGTCCATTTTCAACTTTATTTTGAAGTTTAATTTTATATTCAAGTTCATCATCTACGTGTACTTTTCCATCTACCCCACCAGTTACTTCTTTCTTTGATTCTAGTTGTCCATACAACCGATCAACCAATGTTTCGACTTCTGGCTTCTCTTGATCTGGTACACTAATAGATTCAACAACTGCTATATTTTTTATTTTCTTATTTGCCATTTCTTGTTTTATAACTACTTCAAACGTAATAACCTTCTCTTCTTCACCTTTAAGGTCACCGAGATGAGCAAATATCGTTCCATCTTTTATATGTGCCTGATCATCATCTTCTACATCCGTTTGTTCCTTTTCGTCTATCTTGATCGTATTCGGAACATATTCTACACCTTCAGGAAGTTTATCTGTAATTTTCACAGATTGTAAGGTAGAATTTTGCACAGTATTTTTAGCTTTAACAGTATACTCTAGTTTCTCTCCTACTTTAAGAGTTCCACCATTTATATCTCTAGCTAATTTTTCTACTGCCAATTTGCCTTTCTGCTCTATATCACGGTTTCGTTCTGGTTTGACTTTCACGATTACTTTATTAGAATCATTCGCTTCAATACGACTCCCTGTTAACTCATCAATCCCTTGAACAACAGCCGTATTAGGAATTTCACTTTCTATTTTTTCTCCCTTTAATTTCGCTTTAAATTCAACAATTGTTTCAGGCGTTTTATCAGTATAAATTCCGCCTTTTGTGGCATTAGCACCTTCACCAATTCTTATTGTTAATTTTCTTGTCTTTACATCATAATCAACTTGATCATCCATCACTAACTCTGTTTGATCCCCCACGTTCGGGCCAGAAATAATCTTCACTGATCCAGGTATAAACTGTAAACGACGGTCTAAAACATCTTCAATTTTTGTATCAATTGAAGTTGAATTCGGCTCAACATTTTTTACATGTAAACGATATATAACCTCATCATCGGATTCATACTTTTCTTTCGGATTTAATACTTCCTTATTAATGACAAGCTCTGGCGCTGTTGCATTTACTGCAAAAGCTAGTGTATTTAATACATAATCATCACCAGATGTAGCAGCTTTTAATCGTATTTCTTTTTGTTCTGGTTTAATATATCCTGCTGGTAGCCTAATTAAATCTGCATCAATTCCTAAATTATTTTTATAATCTGGAGCAAAAGTACCTGGATACTTATCTCGCATATGCTCCTCATATTCAGAAATAGTCGAATTGAATATATTACCAGTTGGATTTAATTTATCCGTAACTTCTTTCCATGCATTATCTGTATGCACAAACAGTTTATCACCTTGCCAATATCTATCTCCTTGAACAGCGAAAACAGAAACTTTCGGATCTAGATCCCCAGCTTTTGAAGCGACAAAATTTTTCACTGTGAATTCTTTTTCACCAGAACCAGTTGCTCTTTTTAATCCACCATCATACACAGTAAACGCTTTTCTTGTTTTTGACTTATCCTTTGTGATAACTAACATGTACCATCCAGCAAAAGAATAGTATCCAGAATTATATGCAAGCTTTGTATTCGGATAAGGTATATTTGCTACAGTATAGCTTCCTCCTTTTGAATTAGAAGAATTTAAAAGCTCTGTAACATCTGCATAGTTAGAAAAATAAGTACCATCAATACCGAAACCATAAAGTAAGCCACCTCCGTAATACGTATTACTTGGTGATACTTGAAAGCTCTTCCCTACAGGAGTGGTCAACTTAACTGGTGCTACATACTGCTGTTGTGTTAATTCGTAACGTGTTGAACTCCAATATAATCCAGCCCACTCAATTTCAGCATCCTCCGGAACAGGAATATATGCCTTAGATGAATTTGTAGTCGTTGGGTCATCATCCACATCAATTAGTTCCCGTGTATAACCATTCGGTGTTGTCCCATAAATATATGTTATATCCGAATACAATGCCGTTTTCTTCTGAGCTTCAGTGGCTTTAATACCTAAATTCACATTACCGGTAGAATACATATCACCTTTATGAATAGATTGATAAGTTGGCGTATCAAAACCTTCTTCCTCTGTTATTTCTGCCTTTACCTCATCAATTGGACTCAAAAACTGTAACTGCGATAATAGTAAAAATAAACTCATAACAACTGCAAATGTATTTAATATTTTTCTATTTCCTTTCATCCTATTGTGCAAAGAGTTTACCTCCTTAATTACAGTTTTTTAGTATATTATTCGAATATACCTTATATGTATTATTCTAATATAAATCCTGCTATTTGTTAACAAAATATGTGATAAATTACTAATTTATATATTTTTATATAAAGATTTTTATATTTACAGTATTTATTAATCATTAAATTCTGAATATAAAATAGAAACTTCATACCTTTTCTCTCATTTATAATGTTCTATATTACGGAAAGAAGTGCCATTGTCCGATTTCAAAAAACTACTTACAATTGACCAAATTATACAAGTAATAATAAGGGAACGTAATATTCAAAAGAAGAAAGCGCAAGTATGCTGGATTAAAATTTACAGCCTAAAAAGAAAAGAAGCCCCATGCTTCTTTTTATTACGTGCTAAAATAATTATTAAAGGGGGAAATTACATGAGAAATGCTCCACAAAAAACGAATCATTATTATGCAGTTATATTCACTTCAAATCTATCAAATGATACAACAGATTATAGTACCGTTGCTGAAAAAATGGAAGACCTTGCGAAACAGCAACCTGGATTTTTAGGTGTCGAAAGTGCACGTGATAATTCGGGACTCGGAATTACAATTTCTTATTGGGAGTCACTTGAAGCAATTGAAAATTGGAAAAGGAACGCCTTACATAAAGAAGCGAAAAAAAGAGGCCGTGAGCAATGGTATGAAAATTTCCACCTGCGCATCTGCCTTGTTGAGAAAGAATATAAGTTTCATAGAGGTACATTGTAACTATGAAGAAAAAACTAGCTCTCGTTGTTGTTCATGAAATATACGGTGTGAATGATCATATGCATCATGTTATAGACCACTTCACTACATCTCATATAGATGTATTTTGTCCTAACCTTCTACAATTACAAAATGTATTTCATTATAGTGATGAGGAAAAAGCATATCAACATTTTATGAACCACATTGGATTTGATAATGGAAAAGAGCAAATTGAAGAATTCATTACTTGCCTTTCCAATAGTTACACACATATTGGACTTATTGGCTTTAGCGTTGGAGCTACCATCTCATGGCTATGTAATAACAATCCTAGAATAGATTTTATCATTGGATGTTACGGTTCCCGTATACGTGACTATGTTCACATTAAACCTACATGTGCTACACTACTTATTTTTCCTGAACAAGAAGCTAGTTTTTCAGTATCCTCTTTAATCCAAACATTGCAGCAACAAAATAATCCTTTATTAGAAATAAATCAACTACACGGTGAACATGGATTTTTAAATCCGTACACTGAAAAATATAACGAGCACTCTACAAAGCAAGCATACAACCTAATAGATTCGTTTCTTACGCAAACAATATGATAAAGGAGTTCCATATGCCACTAACATTACTATTGCTCATATTCCTAATAATTCCCTTCATTTCAGCATTAGCTCTCATTTTTATGACGGTTAAAAAAGGAAATTTTCTAAACCGACCATACTTACAATCATTCATCGTATGTGCTCTATTTTTTACGAATTGGATATTATATTTAACAAATTTTTATTCATTACTACCTGAGAAAGTTAGTCGATTTATTTTTCTACCTATTTGGTTTTTCCTTTGCGTTTTAGGCTTTATTGTTTTCACACGCGAATGGAAGAACAATCGTATTTTTTCCATATCTATCGGTTTCCTTTCTTCTATTAGTTTTCTATTTGGATTATTGTTGTTAGTTCTTTCAGGAATGTAAAAATAAAAGGAAGAAAAGCCCAACATCAACTTTTCTTCCTTCTATTTTTACCTTTAGATTTTATTGTCATAGTTTCACAAGGTGTGTAATAAATTTGAGGTGTCGCCTTATCAACAAACATCATAAACGTAATAAAGCCGATAATAAAAAAAATAAACAACGTTAACAATATTGCGCCTATCGTTAAAAGTATCATAACACCACCCCTATATATTTCATGTTATTACACCTTTCGCTATTATATGAGCTGAATCCTTTTTAGAAAAATAAACGTAACAAAATAATTACAATGACTCCTGTTAATACTGTGCCTAATAAACTACGAGTATATATCGCTACGAAAAATGTTGGAATTGCCGCAATGATATAATCCCACTGCACTGTCTCATGCATAAATAATACTTGTGCTAAAAGTGCTGCTAATATCGCAATTGGTATGTAATTTAACCATTTTAAACCCCAGTCTGGAATTTGTAGTTTACTAAATACGAGAAGAGGTAAAATACGTGGTACGAGTGTGACAGCTCCTGCTGCTAGTAAAAGGAATAATACGTCCAATCTTACTTCCATTTTTCAATCACCACCCCGATTGTCGCAGCTAAAAGTGTTGCGATAATAACTGCTATACTATCTGGCATAAATAAGTGTGAAACGTATGCGATAATAATCGCTACAATTGCAACACTTAGATGAATGGCTAGTTTCGGTTTACTACTTATTAGCTGAAGTACAAATAATCCGATAAACATCGCTGGTAACGCATAATCCATTCCGTACGTATGAGGATCTGGTATCCACTCTCCAAAAAGCCCTCCAAGAACTGTAGCTAAAATCCAATTTAAATATGCTGTTACATTAAGTCCCATCATCCATTTCTCGCCTAAATGGCCTTTTTGTGCTGCTTGTTGCACTGCAACGCCGAAAGTTTCATCTGTAATTTGCGAACCAATTATTAAATTTTTAAAAAGAGGTATCTTGGTGAAGTAAGGTGCGAGTGCAGCACTCATTAATAAGTGACGTAAATTAACAAAGAACACAGTAAAAATAATTGCCGAGGCTGGGGCACCCGCTGCATACATACCCGCTAATATAAACTGAGCAGAACCTGCGTAAATTAATGTGGACATAAAAGCAATTTCTATGATCGAGAAACCTGCTGTTTTCGCAATAACACCAGCCGCTATACCGATGCTCAAATATCCAAATACAGTTGGTAAACAATCCTTTACACCTTGCTGAAATGAATCATCGCTCTGCAGTGTCATATGTGCTTGAGCTTTATTCACCATTATCTCCCTCCATTTCTTCTATAGTACGTTTTCCTGTTACGACATGAACTAAATCTATGTTTTCACGCCATAATGTATCTAATTTATCAGCTCCAAACTCCTTCGTAATCTCTTCCACCATAATGTCGTGCCGAACATATTCTGTAGCGACGAGAACTAAAGCTGGATCGTACGTTGTAACGGCCCATGAAGTGCTATCATTTGAAAAGTTAGCAATTAATACTTCTTCCCCATCACGCGCGATAACAGTTAAATGACCACCCATTCTCTTTTCAACGACGTGAGGTGTCATATAATTATGGTGAAATGTCGCTCCTATTTTTGTTTCTGGAGCATCAAATAAAATTGAAAAAATATGTACGCCTTCCGCTTCCTTTTGATGAATGAATGGCTCAATCTCTTGCACTTGATCTTCCCATACAGAAATCCATAACTCTTCTTTTGCTCTATTAATTATATTGCATATTTCTTTCAAAACACGATCATTTGAGCGAATATGCGAAATTACATCAATTTGTCGCTCTTGTTCTAAACAATTTAATTTTCGGTTTAGAAATTCAAAGGACTTTTCAAAATCTTTTCGCATTCGATCCATTAATTCCGTAGCTGGCACTGGTACATATTTCACTGGTTCAGAAGGAACGATATGCACCGCTCCTTTATCCATCAACTTGCCAAGTACTTCATAAATCATCGAACGAGGTACGCCTGTTTGTTTACTAACTTCATAACCTGTTACTGGATAATGTTTTAATAGTCCAATATACGCTTTACATTCGTACTGGGAAAAACCTAACTTTTGTAACTCCTTTATTATTTCATCCATCGGTAACCCCTCACAATTTATATAGCTCTAATTTCAAAACTACGATTTCACTTTCCATTAGTAGTTATTGCTATACCTACTAATATAAAAAAGAAACCTCTACAAGTCAACTGATAATTCCGAATTTTTATTCGAAATAAAAAGCCTTCTTTTGAAAGGCTTTTTGTGCATAATGAATTATTTCAACTGTAGAGCATTTGATATATTACCCTCCAAATGCTCACGTAAGGTTGAACCTGTATACTCTTCTCTAAATACACCTGCTCTCACGAATAAAGGAATGACTTCACTAAAGAATAAATCCAATGATTTTGGAGGACCGCCTGGAATTGCAATAAATCCATCTAGTGCTCCTGCTTCAAACCTTTCCATAATTTGTTTGAAAACGTCTTGTGGTGTGCCAATAGCGACCCAATGAGCAGAACCAACAACTTCTGGTCGTTCTAGTATTTGCTCAACAGTTGGTTCATTTTTTATGATGAAATTCCGTAATAATTCGGCATGTGTTTTACTACGTACAGCTTGATTTCTACTTGGTAGCATATGTTCAGTAACCTTACTTTCTAATGGAAGCCCTCTAACGTCTAATCCGAGAACCATTTCGAGTAAAGCGTACCTCTTCTCTTTTGTAAGGTGTTGATGAGCTTGCCTGTGCATTTCTAGTGCTTCTTCATATGAATCACCAATAAAGAAATATAAACCTGGCAATACACGTATATCATCTTGCTTTCGGCCATGCTTTTCTGCTCTTCTTCTTAAATCTTGACGAAGTTCGATTCCTGATTCTACATCTGGCATTGCGGCAAAAATCGCATCCGCAACAGAAGCAGCGAAATTCCGGCCAGACTCTGAAGCACCAGCTTGAAATAAAGGCATTTCCCCAGAAATATGTTGCGGGATATTAAGTGGACCTTTCACCTCAAAATGCTCACTACGATGCTCAATTGGCTGTACCATTTCTCTAATTACATCTGCGTTGTCTTCTTTCAAAACTTCATAAGGATGACTCCTCCAAAGTTTTCTTACTAACTCTGTACATTCTGCCGCTTTCGCGTATCGTTCCTCAGATGGTGGCATCCCTACCTCACCGAAGTTTTCAGCACCATCAATTGATGTGACAATGTTCCATCCTACTCGGCCGTTACTAATCCAATTTAAAGATTGTAGTTGCCTCGCTAGTATATATGGTGGATAAAATGATGTTGAAGCGGTCGTAACGACTCCAATCTTTTCTGTTGCATACGCAATAGCAGTAAACAATAATGTCGGATCTAAAATTACATTCCCCTTATTACGAGCAATTAAATCGGGATGCGCTACTAAATAGTCAGCTTTAAAAACAAAATCTAACTTAGCCTTTTCTGCCTGTAGTGCCAACTCTACTTGTTCCTCTATCCCTGAATTAAACATACTCTCTTGTTCTTTCTTTCTAGAAATCAAACATAGTCCAATGCAAAGCTGTTTTTTTATAGACATATGTACACACCTTCCCCTTATTTTTAATTTACCTAGTTAAACAAATGATACGACCCTCACAGCTTCTATTCTTATTAAAGATAAAATGATATTGATAATCATTATCATTTTATGGTGTAACTATAATAAAAGCAACAATAAAGTGAAACTTTAATCAGAGGAGGAGCTCCCATCCTCTGATTATTAGCCTTCACCAATCGGGCTTTTGCGGGATAAAAAAAAGACCACCACTAATTGGAAGTCCTTTATCTCAATATTTCATTCGCTTCTTTTTCATAAATTTTATCAAACGAAGTCATGATGCGCTGCGATGCTTGAATCATTTTTTGATTCGTCATAAGGTCAGCCATTTCTTTCGTCATATCCACATTTGAATTTTCTAGCATATGATTACGTACTGCCCCTGTTCCATTCGGTAAATCAGCAACGTTTCCTTCTGCTAGTGTAAAACTTTTATTTTCACGTTGTATGAGGCGAGCGTTCGTTTCTACGTCTACTGTTTTCGTTTGCAGACGGGCAATATTATTTTGTGTTACTTCATCGTATAATGTACCGTCTGCTTGTACAGCTACCTTTGCTCCTTCTGGAATACGAATACGTTCATTATTCTCACCCATTACGAAAGCACCAGATGCTGTTTGTAAATAACGATCACTATTTAATGTAAAGCTACCATCTCTCGTTAAAAATGTTTCATCATTTTTAGATGTAACGAAAAATGATGATGTGCCAGCCGCACCGTCGTCTAAAAAGAAATCTGTAGCACTATTTGTCATTTGTACATTTCCTTGTACTAAGTTCACATGCGTCGCAGCTGGTACGACAGCGTAATCGACCGAGCCGATATTTGTCGCCGATCCGTCTCCGCGGCGATATGTGTCTTGCACATCAAATACTTTAGACGTCATGTTTTCTGCTTTAAATCCTGTCGTTTGGGCATTTGCGACGTTATTCGAATGAACATTAATATGCTGCATGTAATTCATCATACCCATAGAACCTATATAAAGACCGTTCATACTCGTTTGAATAAGGCAAGTGCCTTATTCTTCACCTCTTTTCTTACGATGTTTGTAACATTTGTTTTGCTAAATATTCAGCTGTAGCGATATGTATATGTTGCTTCACGTCTTGTCCATCTGTCATTAATACAATTGGAGCTGATGATACAGCTGGAATTTTCAACAATTCACCGCTGCTCGCTGTTTCATCAAATTTCGTAAACACGATACCATCTATATGAATATCTTTAAAGTTCGTAATAATTTCAATCATGTCTTTACTTTTCATGGAAGCTGATAACGTTAAACAAATATAGTCTGGCTCTACTTGTCCCATCGTCTCAATCATCTTTTCAACTGTCTCTGACGTACGATAATTTTTACCGGCTGTATCTATTAATATATAATCGACGCGCGCTTCTTCTTTAAAATAACTGAGTGCCCTTGTCATAGCTGCTTCATCTCGCACAGCGATTACTTCTGACCCAATTGTTTTTACGTAATCTTGTAATTGCTGCACTGTTCCAATGCGAGAGTGGTCCGTCGTAATAAAACCAACTGTTTTTCTCTTAGCGTGAAACTGCCATGCCATTTTCGCAAGTGTCGTCGTTTTTCCAACGCCAGTTGGACCTATTAATGCAATCGTTTGTACTTCTTTTTCAAATACGTTTTCAGTATTGAAATGAGATCTCATATCTTCCAATATGTATCCGATGACTTCCTCTTCTGTAATCATCGTTGCATTCTCAAACTTCACTTTTAATTTTTCAGCATATGCATGAATGAAATATTGTTCCACATCGTTTTGTTCTAACATCCGAATTACTTTTTGAATAATAAATGGCACAGATTCCTGCTTTTCTTTTTTAACAACTACTTCTTCTTTCTTTACAGGAACAGCTTGTTTCACAGCAGGCTGTTTTTTCGTTACTTTCGTCGCCTCCGTATGTTTCACAACGACAATCCCTTTTTCAAACAGTTGTAATAGTTTCTCTTTTTTTCTTGCCCATTCTTCACTATTTCCTGTTTGCATCGCTGCGTACGGCATAGAAGTCGTTACGTTTTCTAAATTGTGCAGTACCGATTGAATTCCATTTGCCTTCACAACTTCTTCTGAAGGTTCATTTACAACATCCATTAATTGTTCATGAAATTGAGTTACGCCTTCGTTACTTTCTTCCTGTTTATCTTCAGGAAAAGCGACTAACATTTCATAATTCTTCTTCCAAAAAAACGGGATGTTTCGTTTTACACTTTCATCGACAACGTAATAATAATCTGTACCATATTGGTCAAATAACTTTCGATACAATTCATTTTTCGAAGCTGCTTTTATTCGCATTAACGCTTCTTTTTTTTCTGTACTTTCCATTACTTCACCCCCTACTATTCAATATAAGCAATTTGATCTACAACAATTTCTGGTGCTAATTCACTAATACATAATACTTTAGCTTCTATTTGATAACGTTCAAGAAGTCTCACAATCGCAAACCTGAAATCTTTTCTGCGTGTTAATAATACTGGCTCTCTTCCCATTAAACGAGCTTGTTTGAAAACGCGCTGTACTTGCTCTACTACTCGCGTTTCTAAATCTAAATCCCAGTTTAATAAATAACCTTGGTATGAATTATTAACAACATCCGCATCTAACTCGATTGAATCAGCGAAAAGCGCTGCATAAATTTTCCCATCAGGATTTTTCGCACTCTCACAAATAACTTTTGAAATACATTCACGAACAAATGCAGTGACACCATCAACATGGTTTTGATAAATTTCTTTCCCGTCAATAATACCTTCAATAATTGTTGGTAAATCACGAATTGAAATTCCTTCTTTCAGAAGTTGTTTAATAACATTTTGCACGAGTGATAAATCGATTTCTTTCTTCTTAATTTCTTCTAATAAAACGCCATTATCAGTTTCAAGTGAGTTAATCAAGTCTTTCACATGTTGACGCTGAATTAACTCATGAAGATTACGTCTAACGACAACATCTAAATGCGTAATTAATATGCTGAGCGGCTCTAACACTTGATAGCCTTTCATTTGTGCATCTTGTACCATATGCTCCAAAATCCAATATCCATCTTCACCAAAAATTGGATCTTTCGCCGGCTCTGCATCTAAATCAGCCATTACATTCGGTGTTTTCAGTGCTAATAAATAACCTGATTTTAAAACACCTTCAGCGGCCTTCGCACCTTTAATACGAATAATGTAACGTCCGCGTGGTCTAAAGCTCGTATTATCTTTAAAGTTAATTCCAGGAACGTTAATACCAAGGTCAGTAATAATCGACTTCCTCATAAGAACAACTTTATCACGAGCTGTTTCCCCGTTAATCTTCTGCTTTACAAGTGCCGCTAAATCTAAACCGAGCTCTACGATAATTGGATATTTATCTGTAAAGACGCCGAATGAATCTTCCACTTGTTGCAGTTGCTCTTCATCGCCTTGAATCATTTCTAATTCTTTTTGAAGCTCGTCTTCTTTTTCTTTCTTTATTCGCTTTTTATTACGAACTCCTAAGAAAACAATCGTGCCTCCAACGAGAGCAAAGGGTAGAAATGGTAACGGTGTAAAAACACCCATTGCGATAAATAAACCACCGAGTGCATATACAACAACTTCATGCGCTAATAACTCTTTAAAGATTCCTTCAGTTACTGTATCAGATGAACCGTCAAATACTCGCGTTACGATAATACCTGTTGAAATCGCAAGCATTAACGAACCGATTTGGTTTACAATTCCGTCACCGACAGTTAACTGTGTATAGTGAATAGCCGCATCTGCAAAGCTCATTCCTTGCTGCATCATACCGACAATTAAACCGAAAATAATGTTTACGAATAAAATGACAATCCCGAAAATAACGTCCCCTTTAATGAACTTTCCGGCACCATCCATCGCTCCGTAAAACTCTGTTTCCATATTTAATTTTTTTCGTTTTGCCTGTGCATCTTTTTCTGTAATAAGACGCTGATTCAAGTCAGCATCGATAGACATTTGTTTCCCTGGTAAAGAATCAAGTGTAAAACGAGCTGCTACTTCAGCTGTACGAGACGCACCGTTTGCAACGATAAACTGGAATATGATTAATACTATAAAAATAACGATACCAATTAATAAGTTCCCGCCAATTACGAACTGGCCAAACTCTTCAATAACATGACCCGCATTTCCGTCTGTTAAAATCGCTCGCGTCGTCGAAACGTTAATCGATACGCGGAAAATCCCGATTAATAACAACATCGTCGGAAATGACTTTAATTCATCCCACTCGTTAATACTTGTAGCTCGCATATAAATAAGCACTGACATACTTAGTAGAAAAACGATAACGATATCAAGTATAAATGGCGGAAGTGGAATTAAGAGCGCCACAACGAATGACGCTGCTAAAAAGATAGAAAAATAGGTTCTTGCAGAATCCATCTTAAACAAAGAGATCCCCTCCAAACGCGCTATTATACTTCAAGTTCTTTCGTTTGAATTAAATAGCGCATAACTTCAATTACAGCTACGTATAAATCTTCTGGAATCGCCATGTCTTCCTCGACTTGATAATATAAAGAACGAGCAAGCGGACGATTTTCCACCATTGGTATTTCTTGTTCACGGGCAAGCGTTCGTATATATAACGCGAGTTCATCCTCCCCTTTTGCAACGACAATAGGCGCTGCATCAACTTGTTTATTGTAACGAAGTACAACCGAAATATGCGTTGGGTTATTCACAATAAACGTTGCACCATCCATCTTCTTCGCAATTGTCCCTTGCAAGATGGCATGCATAAAGTTTTTTCGTTTCCCCTTTACTTGCGGGTCCCCTTCATTATCTTTATGCTCTTGTTTCACTTCTTCTTTTTTCATTTTAATATCTTGTTCGTACTCCCATTTTTGATAAATGAAATCAATAATAGAAAGAACGATTAAAATAATTAAAATGGCTAGAAAGATAAATTTAATTTGGCTAATAATTTCAGTAAGTGACGCTGTCCAGTTAAATCCAATCATACTAACAATCTTCTCTAAATTCTTTTTAAAGAGAACGTACGAAACGTAACCAATTAATCCCATATAAAACAGTGATTTCAAAATATCTACTAAACTTTTACGACTAAACAATCTCGTAAAATAGTTTTTCGGATTAATACGTGATGCTTTCGGCTTAAGTACTTTAGAAGAAAATAAGAAACCAACTTGAATCATATAATTGAACAAATGAAAAGCATATACAAGTATTAATATAGGAGCCGATACTTTCAGAAGTAATATGCCCATTAAATAAAAATACTCGGTCGAATCTGTATTTTTTCCAATTTGATCAAACAGTACCGCTACGGAATGTGCGATCTCATAACCGAGCCAATCTCCGAAAAAGTAAACGACAACTGCTAATACAAGAATGGAAAATAAATTATTTAAATCTTTACTCCGGGCGATATTCCCTTCTTCACGCGATTTTTTACGCTTCTGCGGGGTGGCCTTTTCTGTTTTATTATCCTTTGCCATGCGCGTCCCCCTACTTCGTTAAGAAAAAGTTAAATAGTTTCGTATACTCTTCCAGTAATACGTCTGTCATATTTTTAAACACATAACCGAGCATCGGTACACTCATCGCAATAAACAAAATACCACACGTTATTTTAATTACGTACGCATTCATAAAAACGTTTAATTGCGGTGCATTTTTTGCAATTAAAATAAGGACGAAATTAATAATGAATAGACTGCCCATAAGTGGCAAAGCAATTTCAACCGCTGATGTAATTGCAAATAATAACGTTGCAAGTAGACTATCTAAAAAACTAGTCGTCAACAATTTTGAAATCGCCTCTGTATATTGAAACGACTTTAAAATCGTGGCAACGAAATAGTTAATGCCGCCCAGTGAAATAAAAATAATAAGAAAAAATATATCAAAAATTGTTGATAGCAAAGTGGACTGTGACCCTGCATTTACATCAAATAAACTCACCTGTGATAAACCGATATCAAAGTCTAAAATATGCCCTGCCATTTTCGGAATGTTCCACAGCATCTCTACAATTTTTGAAAGTGATAACCCAATTACAATTTGCGTTCCTGCATAAGCTGCTACATCCCAAACTGTCTTTATGTGAGAGACATCCACTTGATCAGCCACTGTAATCGAAAGAGCGAGTCCAAATGTAACCTTTGCCATCGCCGGAATTGATCGGCCTGAGAAAAACGGTAGAAAATATAAAAATGAAGTAATGCGACAAAACGCAAAAAACGTCGCCGCCCATAATTCCATATTCATTTCAGTTCACCTATCTTAGTACGAACGCAATAGCGATGGGATTTTATCAAATAAATCTAAAATAAGCATCGTTAACTCTTGAAACATCCACGGACCTAAAATGATAATAACGAGCACAATACTCGCCATTTTCGGTAAAAACGTCAGCGTTTGCTCTTGAATTTGCATCATCGCCATAATAACCGCGATAATAATAACGACAATCATACTTACAACGGCAATCGGCATTAAAATTATAACCCCTTTATAAAAAAAGGTTTGGAAAATATCTATAATTGGTGACGTATTCATTTATATGACTCCTATCACATAGCATCAAATGCTTCAGGCGACCGTCTTAAACATAATATCGACGATTTTTGTATATCCACCTAAATATACGAAAACGAGTATTTTAAATGGTAAACTTAAAATCATCGGCGGTACCATCATCATCCCAAGGTACATTAAAAGTGTACTAATAATTAAATCAATAAAGACAAACGCTAAATAAATGAACATCCCTGTAAGTAAACCTTTTTGAATTTGCGTTAACGTAAAGGATGGCACAAGCGTAAACAGTGAAAGATCCTTTAAATCTTTCGGCAACTCTTCTCCGCGCACTTTCAGCATCATTTTCAAATCATGCTTATACGTATGCTTCGACATATAATCTTTCATAATCGGAGCTGTCGTCTCCGCAGCTTGACTTACTGTTATTTTTTCTTTCGTCATCGGGTCCCACACATCACTTTTTAACTGTCCAAGTACTGGCTGCATCGTAAACAGTGATAAAAATAATGCGAGTCCAACAAGCACTTGGTTTGGTGGTAAATTCATTACCCCAAGTCCTTGACGAGTAATCCCAAGAACAATCATAAAATACGTAAAGTGCGTAAATAAAAGAACGATAGAAGAAGATAATGATAGAAGGGTAACGAGTGCGAATAGTTGTACACTTGAATTACTCGTAAACTCTTTTCCATTTTCGAAATTAATAAAGCCGTTCGGGGCTGCATACGCTGGATTTACAAAAACAAATGAAAAAATAATAGAAAATACGAAAATAACGGCAAATAACGATAACTGTTTCTTTATTCTCATGATGGATCCTCTACTTTTTTCGTTTCACTCTTCACCGCGTCTTCTAGCGCTTGTTGAAACTGATTTCCTGTTCCTGTTAACTGCACAGATTGTACACCGTTATTACTAATAACAGTGAACACTTGCTTTCCGTCCACTTCAAACAAAAAGGCGCTCGTTTGATGATTTAAATATACGCCGTCTTTCACTTGAATATGGCCGTTTTCACCTTGCTTAAAAAACTGCTGTTTGCGCGTCTTTTTCGTCATATAATATGCACCATAGCCGAGCGCACCAAACAGTAAAACGACTTGAAATAAGGTCGTCATATACGACATATGACTCCTCCTCTACTCTTTATCCTGCATTTGATTTTGCGCCTTCATAAGCGCTGCATGTTTCTTATCAGCTTCAATTTCAGAAATAATAATGCCGAATTTCTCATCCATTACTATCGCTTCACCAATACCGACCTTCATATCACTTAAATATACATCTACTTTATGTCCTAAATTTTTCTCTACTTCAAGAACATCGCCAACTTTTAATTGCTTCACATCACCAAGCTTAATAGATGACTTCCCAAGCTTTACTCCAAGTTCAATCGAAATATCCGAAACGGTATCAATATGTGCCTTCCCCGCTTCATTTCGCTTCCCTGCAAATTCTTCTAATCCCATTAATGACACAGGAGATACTTCATGCTTCATATAGATCCTCCTACTCTATAAAACTTTTAAATAGGAGCGCCTTACGCGTTCCATCTTTCCCGATAAAACAATTAAATTTATGTTTTCCATCTACATAACCACGTAGTTGGTCTGTTACTTTCGTATGAAGCGGAATAATATCGCCTTCTTCAATTTGCTCAATCTCGCCCATTGTCATTTTCTGCTCACCAATCGCAACGTGAACAGGCTTGTACACTTGATTTACTTTCACTTCTACTTCAGACGTATACTTTCTACGCTTATCTGAAGAATGTTCGACAATATTTTCAGACGTTAACTTATCCATAATTTCTTCAACAGATAAGAACGGAATACCGATACGAACTGTCGTATTCCAAAAATCCGTTTTCATATTTACGTTTAATAGTGAAATAATATCGCTCGCTGTCGTAATCTTCAGCGCATTCGGATCTGTCTCCGTCGTTACAAATTTCGGTTCAATCGCAACAACGCTTTCAAATGATTGTTGTAAATTTTTACAAAGAAGAGCAAATATATTATCAAGCGTTAAAAACTCAAACGCCGTTAACGGTCTACGCATTAAAAAGTTACGCTTACTATCTCCGCCAAGCCAGCATTCATGAATATAAATAACGAACGCTAAATCAATTTCAATTACAATTTCTCCAAGCTCTGGAAGGCCGAGATCAATAACACAATATAAATAGTAATCTTTCGGCATTTTCTCCACATACTCACTCGTGAACGGAACTTGCTCAACGGTCGAAGGCTCTAGTTCAATTGGAATACGCATACGCGCTGACAACGTCTGTGACGTCTGTTTGCCAAAAGTAGACGCAATCGCTTGCAAACTACGTAAATGCTCAACACCGAACTTCTCCGGTCTATTAAAATCATACTCTTGAAATTTATCTTGCTTCCCTGCTTCTTGTGCGAAAGCTGGCATTTCCTCGCCTTCATTTACCGCCTTCAGTAGGGCATCAATTTGCTCTTGACTTAATTTATCGCCACTCATGAAAATCCCCTTCCCTACCTTTTCAATTCAACAATTTCAACGTACATTTTTCCATTCTTCGTCAAAATCTTTCCGGTTCCAATCTCTTCATTCTCAAGCATAATAAGCACCGTATTTTTCGTTGAATTTTCAAGACGATACAATGTACCTTTCGTAATATGAAGCAGATCTTCAATTTTCTTTTTTGTATTTCCGATTTCAAAATAAATTGTTAACGGAATATCATCTTGTAATTTCAAATCTAGCCAACTCCCATATCATGTTAACGAAAATTTCATATTCTCTATTTATCCCGCATTAACGGGCAGTAAGACCCCTACCTCAAAATTCAGCGAAAGCAAAGAAGTTAGGCGGAGGGGCAACTGCCCGTAAAAGCCCGATTGGTTCAGCTAATAATCAGTGGGGGATGAACAAAACCCCCACTGATTAAAGTTTCACTTTATATATAAATGAAATTTCTTATTTCGAAACGTCTATATTCAATATTTTCTTTATATATCCTTGCGTTTCTTTAAATGGCGGTACGCCTCCGTACTTTCTCACATTACCAGGACCAGCATTATAAGAAGCAAGCGCTAATACGAGATCACCGTTATTTTTCTTTAAATAACCGCTTAACTCTTTCACACCACCTTCAATACTTTCAGCTGGTGAAAATGGATTTTTTATACCCATCTCTTTCACATTTGCTGGCATAAGCTGCATAAGCCCCATCGCCCCTGCATGTGACACCGTTTTCGGATTAAAATTAGACTCTACTTCAATCATTTTTTGAATTAAAGTTTTCGGAATTCCATATGTATTACTTACGCGATCAATAATATCCTCATACTTACCTTCATTTGAAGAACGTATTTTCTGAATATTATATTTATTCGTTAATCCCCACGTATCAGCAGGCTCATTTTTCGTTTCTGGGAAACGTCGCTCAAACTCTTTTTGTGCAACTTGCACTTCATCTACTTTCTTCGTTTCAGCTTTCTCCGTCTCCTCAAGCTTACTCGTTTCCTCTACTCTAATAGGCTCTACTGGTTTATTAACAACCGTTTCTATTTTCGTAGAAGGAGATACATATATGCTATGTATCCCACTTTTAATATCAACCTATCCGTTATAAATAATATCCTCCGCTAAAGAAGTAAAAATCTCCCCAACAAGTGAATCTTCATCATATACACATGAACCATTATTCTCTTCACGCTTCGCAAACGGTATTTGAGCTATCACTTCTGTTTGCAGTTGTTCTGCTAACATTTCGCCGCCGTCTTTTCCAAAGAGATAGTTTCTTGATCCATCTTGTTCTTCGTAATATGCCATGTTTTCAACGATACCTAAAATATCGTGTTTCGTATGTTTTGCCATGACTCCTACTCTTGAAGCGACAAATGAAGCTACGTTATGAGGCGTTGTAACGATAATTTCCTTCGCTTGTGGAATCATTGCAGCGACATCTATCGTAACGTCTCCTGTTCCAGGTGGTAAATCTAGAAGAAGATAGTCTAGTTCTCCCCAGTGCGTGTTCGCAAGGAAGTTTTGAATCCATTTGTTTAACATCGGTCCGCGCCACATGACTGGGTTATTTCCTTCTGTGAAGAATCCCATCGACATAATTTTAACACCGTGACTAACGACTGGAATTGCCGTTTGATCAATCATTGTTGGCTTTTCATTCGTTTCCATCATTGCCGGGATGCTAAATCCATATATATCTGCATCTAAAATCCCAACCTTTTTGCCCATACGTGCTAAAGCAGTAGCAAGGTTAATCGTCACAGTTGATTTACCGACTCCCCCTTTTCCACTCGTTACAGTAATAAAACGTACTCCTGAATCAGGTCGAAGCATACTAGGCATGCCTGTTTCTGTTCTAGCTTCTTTCTTTAAAGATGCTGTTAATGCCGCGCGTTCTTCTGGTGTCATAGAACCGAATGTTAAAGTAACTTTCGACGCTCCAATGTTTCGAAGTGAGTCTTCAATATCTTGTTGAATTTTTGCTTTCAACGGACAACCTTGTATCGTTAAAACTACTTCTAGCCCAACTTCTGTACCATCTATTTTTATATTTCTAACCATATTTAGTTCCACAATACTTTTGTGTAACTCTGGATCTTCGACATGGCTTAACGCGTTCATAATCTGTTCGTGAGTAATCATCATACACATTCCTTCCATTGTAATTATTTTACCTAGTGAAAAAAGTCTCCGCTTTTCCCACCCGTTTTTTGTACTAAATACGTTTCTTTCATAACCATCGTTTTATCAACCGCTTTGCACATATCGTAAAAAGTAAGGGCGGCAATCGATACGGCAGTTAATGCTTCCATTTCTACACCTGTTTTCCCACTGCATTTTACTGTCGCTCGTATGATCAACTCATACCCATCAGTTTTCTTTTCATAACGGAACGTAAAGTCTGTTCCTTGGATTAATATCGGATGACACATAGGGATTATATCCGCTGTTTTTTTAGCACCGATTATTCCAGCAACTTGTGCTACTTGGAGCGGGTCTCCTTTTTTCAATCCACCACTTTGAATTGCCTCAAATAGTTCATTTGATAAAGAAATCGTACTTTGCGCAACAGCTGTGCGTGTTGAAATATCCTTTTGAGAAATATCAACCATTTTGGCTCTGCCCTCTTCATTCCAGTGCGAAAATTCACTCATAATGATCCTCCTTAACGTATGAAAGATTTAATACTCGAATAAAAAAATTACCCTCCGCTTACAGCTGGGATAAAAGCGACAGTATCTCCGGCTTTTGCAATATCTTCGTCCGTTACAAATTCTTCATTGATTGCTACCATAACTTTTTCTAGCGTCTGTAAGTGATAGTTTTCTTTCAACCATTTTTTCAATTGATGAACGTTCATCTCTCGTTTTTCTATTATTACTAATCTCTCTGAGCCGACTTCTTCTCGTAAATTTGCGAACAGTAAAATTGTTATCATTCTCTCATTCTTCTTTCTCTGGCTTTCCTTCTGGATACGGAGTATTTTCAAGTTGATCTCCTATCCACTCCGTTCCATCTTCCCAAAATTCTTTTTTCCAGATTGGGACAATTCTCTTTATACGTTCAATTGCGTATTCATTCGCTTCGTACGCTACTTTACGATGTGGTGACGATACTGCAATAACAACTGCGATATCCATTATTTCTAATCGTCCTACTCGGTGTGTGATTGCTATTTTCGCATCCGGCCACTTTTTCTTAATTTCTTCTCCAATTGCAGTAAGCTTTTTTACCGCCATCGGTTTATATGCTTCATACTCAAGATGTAACGTTCGTTTTCCTTTCGTTAATTCCCTTACTGTTCCAATAAAAGTTGTAATTGCTCCTGCTTCTCGTCTTGCTACTTTATTCGTTACTTCTTCAACTACAATCGGATTATCGACAATTTCAAATCGTGCTTGTCCCATCAAAACCTCTCCCTACTTTACGGAATGTCCAAGGCCATTCACTACCTTCGTTATCTTCTAATAAAAGAATGTCTACAAACATCCCTTTCTTATATCCTCTCGTTCCGCCCTGTAGGACGATAAAAATGTTTGATTCTGCTAATGAAGAAACGGAACTAGATTTATCAAATCCTGATGGATAAGCGATTAGTTGTCCTTCGTTATACTGAAGCTTACCTCGTACAAATCTTGTAAATGGATTCGGTTTTAGAAAATCTTCTCCGAGCATTGCTTTTTCTCGTTTTACATGTGGTTTTTCGCTAAACATATATGCACGAATGCTAGGTTTTACGAATAATTCAAAACCTACATAGCAAGCAGATGGATTACCTGATAATCCAAATAATAATTTTCCGTTTAATTGCGCTACAGTCGTGACGCTACCCGGCCGCATGGCTACTTTATTAAAAAGAACTGATGCGCCTAACCTTTCGTATATAGCTGGCAAATAGTCATAGTCGCCTACCGAAACACCACCAGTTGTAATTAACATATCCACTTCGCTTAACGCTTTTTTCACTGCTTCGTAGCACGTATTCAAATCGTCGCTAAACTTCCCAAAGTATTTTACTCTTCCACCTGCTCTTCGAATTTGAGACGATATCATATGCGTATTACTATTTCGAATTTTCCCAGGTTGTAGTTCTGCATTTACATCGAGAAGTTCACTCCCAGTCGCTAATAGTCCAATAACAGGCTTTTTCGCTACTGGCACTTCACTATAACCGAATGTAGCAAGAAGAGCTGAAATACCTGGATTAATGTAACCACCTCTTTTTGCGAGAACGGTTCCTTTACGTGCGTCTTCACCTTGAAAGGATATATTGTCCCCTTCTTTAAATGAGCGTCTCACTTCCATATAGCTTTTTCCGATATTCTCATATTGACGATGACGAGTCAGTTCTAGCATGACGACTACATTACATCCTTTCGGAATTTGTGCCCCTGTCATAATTCGAACTGCTTGAAACGCTCCTACTTCTGTAGGAAATACGGAACCTGCTCCAATTTCACCAATTACTTCAAATACGATCGGATTCTCACGACTTGCTCGCGAAGTATCTTCTGCCCTAATAGCAAATCCATCATATGGCGAGCGATTGAAAGAAGGCACATCGTGATCCGCCACTAAATCTTCTGCTAACGTACGCCCATATGCTAATTCCAGTGGTACTAGTTCTTTTAAACCACAATTAGCAAATGCCATCACTTTACGAACAGCCTCTTCAACTGTAATCGGTACCCTTCTTTCCATCATTACCAATCCCTTTCTATTAGCCTAATAACCGATAGTATAGTTGTTTTGCTTTTTGAATTTCATTCGTGCCATGAATAAATACACGACCATCATGAAAAATGACGATGCGATACTCTTCTAATTGGCAAGAGAGCAAATACGGATTCCGATCAACTTTCCCGTGATTCTTTAATACTTTTTCTAACTCATCAAAGTTGTAATGTCTATTATGCGCTGGTCTAATTTGAACTGTATTTCTTCCACATAACACAGCTGTCTTCGTTTGATTTTCGTATGATAAATAAGGATAAGTTCTATTTGTTCCGCACGAAGGACAGTCTTCCGTTTTGATTTTTCCTAGTTTGATAGAATGATATTGATTACTCCATATATCAAACATTAAAAAAGTTTTCCGAACTGCTTCATAGTCTTCTACTAAAATTTTGAATGCTTCTGCCACTTGGTACGCTGCAACGATTTGAACAGCTGGACTAATAATTCCAACTGTGTCACACGTCGCCCCTGTGACAGGAACACTTTTCAGTACACAATGTAAGCACGGTGTTTTCTTCGGAATAATTGTATAGCTCATGCCATAACTTCCGACACAAGAACCGTAAATCCAAGGGATATTATGTTTTTGTGATATATCATTGATTACAAACCGAATATCGAAATTATCTGTGGCATCAATAATGACATCGACACCACCTAATAAAGCTTCCATATTATCTACTCTTGCATCCATTACTAGCGCCTGAATTTGCACGTCTGAATTAATTTGTTTGAGACGATTCTGCGCTGCGATTGCTTTTGGCAACTTTTCTATCGCATCTTGTTCAGCGTAAAGTTGTTGCCGCTGTAAATTACTCCATTCTACGTAATCGCGATCAATAATCGTTAATTTCCCGATACCTGCACGTACAAAGCTTTCTGCACTTGCACTTCCTAATGCACCTGCCCCTGTTATTAATACATGCTTATTTCTAATTTTCTCTTGCCCTTCTTTTCCAATAGGAGTAAACAACTGTTGTCGTGAATACCGCTCTATCATGAGGTGCCTTCCTTTCAAATACTGTTATTTTTTCAATACATCTTCTTCGGTAGCACTTTGTTTCTGATAACAAGAAAAATAAGCGAATCCAACAAATCCAGCTCCGCCAATTACATTTCCGATAAAGACTGGCACAAAGTTTTTCGCAAGATCCATCCACGTAAGGTGACCCGCAAAAATAACTGCTGAAATGACAAACATATTTGCTACTACTTGCTGAAACCCAATTACGACAAATGCCATAATCGGAATCCAAATTCCAACAATCTTTCCGATTAAATCGTTCGTTCCATACGCTAACCAAATTGCAAGGCAAACGAGCCAGTTACAACCAATTGCCAAAATTAAAGTTCTTCCGAAAGATTCATGTAATTTATCTTGAGCTATCGCTATCGTTTTATTTAAATAGGCACCTTCAGTTAACCCGCCAAGGTGACCAAAACAATACGCTACGAAAAGTGCACCTGCGAAGTTAGTTAAAGTGATCCACGCCCAATTGTTTAACACATGTTTCAATGAAATTTTCCGTGCATACAGTGCCATGGCCATCGACATCATGTTTCCCGTAATTAATTCTCCTCCTGCTAAAACAACGAGCATAAGTCCAATAGGAAAAACCGCTCCTCCTATAAAATTGACTAAACTTCCCCACTGCTCCGGTACATTACCTAGAACACGAATATTAAGTAAAAATCCTAATGAAATGAATGCTCCTCCTAAAAAACCAAGAATAAGCATCGCTGATAGCGGTTGCCCCACCTTTTGAACACCGGATTCAATCACAAGCGCAGCAATTTGTTCCGGTTTATGAAATACCATAACCAATTCCTCCATTTTTCTCATCTAAAAAAAGCAGCACCAAAAACCCTTAACATCGTAAGGATTTTTGAATGCTGCTTAATCTCTCTGCATATCTCTTACAGAAATATCAATCATCATTTTTACTATACTCATAGAAAGTGTACAAAACTTGCACATTTCCCACTATTTACGTTAACAAAGAGAATCTACATTCTTAGTAACTTCTCAGCCACCGATATGCGACATTTCAATTTTCGGCATTGCTTTTTTATTCGTATTGCTTAACCGTTCGTCTGAATAACGGTCTGAACGATTATTCCAAATGTCACGAATAACATTAGTAATCTCCTCATCCGTATATCCAAAGCGAAGTAATTCTTTAAGATCGTTTCCTTTAGAAGCAAACAAACATGTATACAATTTTCCTTCTGCAGAAATACGCGCTCTTGTACATGATGAGCAGAACGAATCCGTTACAGATGAAATAATTCCTATTTCTTCTTCGCTACCAACATAACGATAACGTGTTGCAACTTCACCAGGATAGTTCGCTTCAATATGTTCAAGCGGCATCACTTTATGAATCATCTCTACTATTTCCTGCTTAGAAACTACTTCACCTAATTCCCAGCCGTTAAAATTTCCGACATCCATATATTCAATGAACCGAAGGATATGCTTATTCTCTTTAAAGTACTCTGCCATCTGAACGATGTCTTCTTCATTTTTCCCTTTTTGGACAACCATGTTCATTTTAATTTTCATTCCGGCTTCCGCTGCAGCCTGTATTCCCGCAAGAACCGTTTTTACTTTACTTCTATTCCCATTTAAATAAGAGAATCGTTCTTCATTTAACGAGTCTAAACTAACTGTTACACGAGATAAACCCGCCTTATATAAATCTGGAGCAAACTTTTTAAGTAATGATCCATTTGTCGTTAAACCAATATCCTCTACTCCATCAATTTCGTTTAACCGCTGTATGAGTTCAGGTAAGTCTTTTCGAAGTAAAGGCTCTCCTCCTGTAATACGTAACTTTCTTACACCTAAAGAAACGAAAATACGTGTAATCCTTTCAATTTCATCAAAAGATAAAATTTTATCATTAGACAAAAAAGAATAATCACGACCAAATATTTCTTCTGGCATACAATATCGACAGCGAAAATTACAGCGATCAGTAACAGAAATACGTAAATCCTTTAAAGGACGATCTAATTTGTCTAATGTAACAGATTTCATGATTATTGCCTCGTTTCTACTTATTTTATATTTATAATCCGCTCTGGATGCGTATATACATTTAAAGATTTATTACGAATGAAGCCTATTGTAGTAATCCCTAACTGCTCCGCTAGTTCTAATGCTAACTCAGTTGGAGCTGATTTTGACAATATTACTTCACAGCCAATTTTCGCAACTTTTAATAGAATTTCAGAAGAGATACGTCCACTAAAAACAATAATTTTATCACCAATCGAAATGTTATTTTTTAAACAATAGCCGTAAATTTTGTCTAAAGCGTTATGTCTTCCTATATCCATGCGGCTTAAAACAATTCCACTCACATTACATAAAGCTGCATTATGAACGCCGCCTGTATGTTGAAACGTAGACGCAGATTGCTGCATATCATTCATTAACCGAAAACAATCCTCGGGAGAGATCTTTACGCGAATATCATTCATTTCTTTCGCAGTCAGCGCATCGTTCGCAAAAACAAACCCTTGCCTACTCATTCCACAGCACGAAGTAATATAACGTTTGTTTTGTATGTCACGATAATAAGGATTGATTTTCGTCGTTTTTACATGTACATAGCCTTCTTTTTCTTGCATCCATATTTCATCAATATCTTCATACTTTCGGATAATGCCTTCAGAGGCTAAAAAGCCAATTACCATATCTTCAATATACTCTGGAGTACTAACCATTGTAACAAATTCCTGGCCGTTAATTTTAACCGTAACAGGAAACTCTGTTACAATGCTGTCCTCTATATGTTTAAATTCCCCTTGCTCATATTTAAAAATTTTCCGTTCCACCTGAATCGATTTCACGATGAGCATCCTTCTCTCACGTTATATTTTTATCAAAAACAAACACGGAAACTGCAATATCCTCATCTACTTTCATATCAGAAAACAGATGAACTAACTTCGCACCAACAAGTTCTTCTAAATGTTCATGAGGATTAGCCACATACACTTCTTGAATCATTTTCGTTCGAGCCATATGAACCATTTCCGCCCCATCCGTAGTTCCCGAAATAAATTTCTCAGTAGGTGTTAAATTCCCATAAAGTGTTGCAATCGCCATGTTCTCGGTAAATACAGTATGAATTCTTTCCGGCCCTTTCCCGAACAACTCTTTTCGAAGCTTTCGGATCATATCATTAAATTCATGTACCATTTTTGACATACTCTCATTCCTTCCTAGTTATTCCATCACAACTATTTTAACAAAATGATCATTTCGCCTAAACTATTTAATAATGAGACGAAATGGATCACCTTTTACAATTATCTCAAGTACGCAAACAACATATGAAATACTATTATTGTTGCTTATCTATTCTTCTTTTAACCCTTTACCCATACCTTTTAAGAAATGAAGACCAAATCCAATAGCACGATTAATATCTGGATCCTTCAGTACTTTCATAAGGTCTAATATTCCTACTTTTTTATTGCTTTGCAAATGCTGGTTTCCTTCATCCATACCTGTCAATACGCTACCTATAAGCTTTTTCGTAAGTTCCGGATCAAGTTCTGTTAAAGCTCCTGCAGCGCCCATCATATTATTAATTAAATTTGTAACTGGTTCACGAGTGACTTGGCCTAGAACGATTTTTGCGATTGGTTCTTTCGCTTTCAGCATAGAATTTGCTGCTTCCAGCATCCCAATGTCATTTAATTCACCTACTATATTAAACATTTGATTTAAAGCATCTTCATTATCAGCTAGCAGTTCTTTTAAAGCTTCGAGTTTTTGTTGTTTAAGTTCTTCCTCAGTTAGCTCCTGCTTCTGGATCGCTTGAATAGGTGCTGCCATATTCTTTTCTCCCCCTTAGTTATCCGTTAAATGTACGTATCCTGGACGAGCCCACTTACGATTTACCTCAATTCCGTTTTGAGGATGACGCTTTTTATTACGTGGGTTCGTTTTTGGCATCGGATTTTCGCCATCAACTTCTAACACTTCCATACGTACTTTCGTTTGCTTATATGCCGGCGTGTTTGTACGTAAGTCAACGGCAGGACCTGTTAAGAAATTAATTGCCGATTCTTTATCCGTCGAGTTCATCGGTAAATACAGTTCATTCGCTTTTACACGATCCGTTACAAGTGCACGTAATTTTAGTGCTCCGAATGGAGAAACAAGGCGTACTAACGAACCAGTTTTCACTCCACGTTCCCTTGCAAGTTCTGGAGAAACTTCGACGAAAACACCTGGTACTTTCGATTGAATACCAGTTGATTTATTTGTCATGTTCCCTTCATGGAAATGTTCAAGCATACGGCCGTTATTAATGTGAAGATCGTATTCTGCTGGGAATTCAGCAGGACGTACCCAATCAGCTATCGCAAAACGAGCCTTTTTGTCCGGGAAGTTAAATCCATCTTTGAATAGAAGCGGCGTATTCGTACCATCAAAACTTCCCCAGTGGAAACTGTTCCACCCTTCAAGCACTTCATAGTTTGCGTGTGCAAATAGTGGTGATAAGCTTGCCATTTCCGCAAAGATTTCACTTGGGTGATTATAGCTCCAGTTTGCGCCTAACTTATTAGCAATTGCCTGCACGATCCACCAGTCTGGTTTCGCATCTCCTAGCGTTGGAAGCACTTGATATAATCTTTGTACACGACGCTCTGTATTTGTAAAAGTACCTTCTTTCTCAAGAGATGGCGCTGCTGGTAATACTACATCAGCGTATTGAGCTGTTTTAGAAAGGAACACATCTTGAACGACAAAGAATTCAAGGCTTGATAACACTTCATGTACGTGATTTGCGTTAGAGTCTACAAGAGCCATATCTTCTCCAACAAGATACATAGCTTTCATTTTTCCTTCATCAATTGCGTGAAGCATTTCAATGTTATTAAGACCTGGTTTGTTATCAATTTTTACTCCGTAAGCTATTTCAAATTTCGCACGTTCTACATCGTCAGTAACGTGCTGATATCCTGGAAGCCAACCTGGAAGTGTTCCCATATCACAAGCACCTTGTACGTTATTATGACCTCGAAGCGGATATGCACCAGCACCTGGACGGCGATAGTTTCCTGTTGCAAGAAGTAAGTTTGAAATTGCAGCGGAAGTATCTGAACCACCAGTATTTTGCGTTACGCCCATTCCCCAAAGAATACACGTACCGTCTGCATCACGAATCATTTCTGCCATTTTAACGAGCGTTTCTTTTGAAATGCCTGTAATCTCTTCTGCATATTCAAGCGTATATTCCGCGAGACTATCTTTGAAATCATCAAAGAAGTTTACATTCTCGTCGATGAACTGCTGATCGTGCCAACCTTGATCAATCATATATTTCGTAACAGCCATTAACCATACTTGGTCCGTTCCTTGCTTTGGACTAATAAAGATATCCGAACGCTCTGCCATTTCAGTTTTACGAAGATCTGCAACAATTAGTTTTTGACCGTGAAGTTTATGCGCACGTTTCACACGAGTCGCTAATACCGGGTGACCTTCTGTTGGATTACAACCGACGATAATAACAAGACCCGATTGCGCGATATCTTTAATCGTCCCTGCATCTCCGCCCATACCAATTGTACGGAACAATCCATCCGTCGCTGGTGATTGACAATAACGTGAGCAGTTATCAATATTGTTCGTTTCAAACACTTGTCGTGCTAATTTTTGAATAACATAGTTGTCTTCATTCGTAATTTTAGAAGAAGAAATAAAGCCGATAGAACCTTTACCGTACTCTTCTTTAATAGAGCCTAATTTATTCGCTACTACATGAAGCGCTTCTTCCCAACTTGATTCAACGAACACTCCATCTTTTCGAATTAAAGGTTTCGTAAGTCGTTTTTCAGAATTAACGAAATCCCAACCGAATTTTCCTTTTACACAAGTCGAAATCGCATTAACAGGTGCCTCAGAAGTTGGTTGTACTTTAAGAATTTCACGGCCCTTCGTCCATACTTCAAATGAACAGCCTACACCACAAAACGTACATACTGTTTTCGTCTTTTTCGTACGAGTGTCGCGCATTGCAGCTTCTACTTCTGACACAGCAAAAATACCACTATATCCAGGTTCAACCTCTTTAATAAGATCGACCATAGGCTCAAGAATATCAGGTTTTAACCCTGTCATAAATCCAGCTTCACCAAGCATCGATTTCTCCATTAAAGCATTACAAGGACAAATTGTTACACATTGACCGCAGCTTACACATGAAGAATCGTTAATATCTACTCCTTCATCCCAAATAACACGAGGACGCTCTGCCTCCCAATCAATAGATAACGTTTCATTTACTTGTAAGTTTTGACACACCTCTACACATTGACCGCATGCGATACATTGATTCGGGTCATAGCGGTAAAATGGATGGGACATATCGACTTCGCCTGTATCAACTTTTGGTTCATAAGGATATTTTTGATGCTCAATTTCCATTAATTCTGCCGTATTATGCAGTTTACAATTCCCGTTATTGTTGTCACAAACCGTACAGTAAAGTAAATGATTTTCTAGTAAACGGTCCATCGCCTCATGTTGTGCTGCCTTCGCACTAGTAGAGGACAACTCAATATTCATACCGTCCGTCACTACTGTAGAACATGATCGCACTAGCTTTCCATTCACTTCTACAATACAAGTATCACACGTTTGAATAGGATCCACTTCTGGCACGCAACAAATTTGTGGATGTTCAATTTCGTTCTCATTAATAATGCTCAGTATAGTTGAACTAGGCTCAGCATTATACTCTTTGCCGTCAATTGTAATATGAACCATGCTGTCGTTCATGGTGACTCCCCCTTTTTGAGAATAAAAAAACTCCACCACGAAAATATACGCACCACATTTTTGGCACGTTATCATCATGGTGGAGTAGTTTATTAGCACATCTTGCTAAAATACCAGTCCATTTATTCATAAATAAAATGATAGATTCATAACAGGTCATATCACGATTCCATCTTTAACACTATAATTATAGCGTTAAATCCAAAAATACACAATATCAAAATGATAAAAAGGTCACAGCACATAATGCCCTGACCTTTTTACTACCTTTCAGGATTATTCTGAGATGACTTACTTCCCGGTGCAAACCAACCAATTAGTGCGATGGCAACTAATACTCCGTAGAAGATTAAAGTCCAAGTTGTACTGTGTGGAAAATCATGATCTAAAATACCTATATCCTCATGGGCAAGTGTAATTACAGCAAGTTTGACGCCGACCCAGGCAACAATTGCATATGCTGTTGTTTCTAGTGCTGGGCGTTTCTCCAGTAATTGTACAAACCAAGTTGCCGCAAATTTAATTAAAATAAGTCCAGCTATCCCTCCGAGAAGTACAACTATGAACTGTCCTCCATCCATACCACCGAAATCTTCTAGCGGTGAATCCGGAAGACCGAGGGCAAGAGCGACTGCCGCTAATATTGAATCAATCGCAAAGGCAAGGTCAGCTAATGCAATCTTTCCTACTGTGAACCAGTAGCTTTTTCCTGCTGCTTCCTTTTCATCTTCCTTGTGAATATTTTGATTATTTTTTCCGAATTGCGCCTGAATGACATGCTTTAATCCTAAGTAAAGAAGATAAGCTGCTCCTATCGCCTGTATTTGCCAAACATTTGCAATAAATGATATAGCAAAAAGGGCTGCGAATCGAAAAACAAAGGCCATAATAATTCCGTAATTTATAGCTCTTTTTTTCTCTTCTTCGGGTAAATGCTTGGCTATAACTGCTAGTACAAGGGCATTGTCAGCCGATAATAATCCTTCTAATCCGATTAAAATTAACAATGCCCAAGCATACTCTAGCCATATTGAATCCATCCGCTTCTCTCCTTTCTAAAACTAAAATCAGATAAGGTCTATGCTCATTAGAATTTCCTATTAAGCCAAATTAAATGCTAAAACATTTTGACAGTTACTTTGCTGTCCTCTATTTGTTATAATTTCAACAAAAAACAAATCTAGATTGTGGTTCCCTTAGAAAAGGTGACGCGACATTGTGCTTAAAAACTTGATGAATTCATCTTCACTTACAGGTTTACTGTAGTAATAGCCCTGAATTAGATAACATGCATTACGTTGTAACACTGTTAATTGTTCCTTCGTTTCCACCCCTTCTGCGATCACTTTCATGTTTAAAGTATGCGCTAGTGAAATAATGGTATGAATAATTTCATTTCCATCAGTAGAATTTCCGATCCTATTAACAAATTCTCTTGGAATTTTCAAGGTATCAATTGGATACAAAGGGAGATATGCTAATGAAGAATACCCTGTACCAAAATCGTCAATTGATAAATGTACACCATATGATTTTAATGCTTTTAACTTCGATAAGGTTTCTTTTTCATCTACCATTGCTATTCTCTCTGTTAATTCTAAATCAATCGAACTAGCAGGTACCCCTACTTCTTCTATGGTAGATATGATTGCTTGAACAAAATCTTTCTGTTCAAACTCTATAGCTGATAAATTTATCCCCATTTTTAGATTTGCATAGCCTGCAGAATGCCACTTTTTCAGTTGTCGACACGCTTCCTGTAACGTCCATTTCCCAATTGGAATAATTTCCGACGTTTCTTCCGCGATAGGTATAAATTCAAAAGGAGAAATAAGTCCCAGTTTTGGATGTTGCCAACGAATTAAAGCCTCTGCACCAATAACCATACCAGTCTTACTGTCAACTTGTGGTTGATATAATAAAAACAACTCATTATTTTCTAATGCCTTCGGTAAATCCTGTTCTAATCGTAATCGTCTTGTTATTTTTTTTGATAATGTCTCGTCATACATGCAAACAGCATTATTACCTTTTTCCTTTGCACTATACATAGCAATATCAGCATGTTGTAAAAGTGTAGTAGTATTTATTCCTCCAAACGGATACACCGCTATTCCTATACTAAGAGATAAATAAAAACTATGTTGATTAACTACAAATGCTTCTTCAGTTATACGAAATAGAGTTTCACACAAATCCAATAGCTGTTGCTCTGTGTGGTTATGGACTATGATCGCAAACTCATCTCCCCCTATTCTCGCTAGAGGAATAGCCGGTGACAGACATGTCCTAAAACGTTTAGCAACTTCTTTTAAAACACTGTCACCAATTGAATGTCCCAGTGTATCGTTAATGGTTTTAAAACGATTTAAATCTATATACAAGAGTCCAAATTCACCCTGCGTTTTTCGTGCACGCTCAATGGATTTTTCTAATTCTTTTTGGAAGAATATTCGATTTCCAATCTCCGTCACTGTATCATGGAATGCTAGATAGTTTATCTCATCTTGTTGTTTCTTCATTCTCGTAATGTCTTTTACCATTACATAACTCCCAAAAGTTTGTCCTTCTATTATAATAGGAACAATGGTGACGTACCAAAAATGAATGTCCTTCTCATTATTATTTTTCACACGTAATTGTAACGAAGCCGAACTGCATCGTTTCCCTTCCTGTAGAGCTGCTTCCAATTCAGATCTATCTTCGTCTAAAAAAATCGAGAAGCACTCTTTACCTATTAATTCATCACTGTTTTTTCCTAATAACATACTTCCAGCCTGGTTTATATTTAACACAGTACCATTTGAATTAATCGTTAAAATAGGATCTGGATGATACTCATATAATGACTTAAATCTCTCTTGATTTTTGACCAAGTCATTGGATTTGTTTATTAAATCTTCTGTTCTTTGAGATACTTTTTGTTCTAATTGATTATTAAACACTTTTAACATTTCGGTTAAATCTCTGTTTTGCATTCGTACGATAGTATGACGAATCAGCACAAATACAAATGCAATACAATTCCCAGTAATAAGTGTAGCCGAGGAAGTTTGCTCTTTTAAAGTAAAGCCAATTAATACCGCAACTGCAAGATAAGGAAATATAACAAGAAGTTTCTTCCCAAATGTGGCATCGATAATGAAATAATTCCTTCTAGAAGATGCATTCTTTGAGATCGAAGCAGCAATAGCGATAAATAATAGGAAAACTCTATACAAACACCTTAATAATATAAGTGAACGATCTGACAAATCATCTTGTAAGTAAAAATACAAGTAGTCCGTAATAGCCAATCCAGTTAATACGAGAATAAAAATAAATAATTTACTTTTCGCATTAAAAATAGCTGGTCGAAAGATTAGACTAACTCCTAATAAAAGAAGTAATAAATCTATAATCGGAAAAATAAATGAGAGAAAAACATCTCCAATTGATAAGAATAAGATATTTGCAGAAGGTTTATTAAACAGGTACCACTCTAATGTAAAAATGGCAGTAACAACAATACATAAATCACAAATTAAATACGCTTTTTCCCACTTGTTACATTCCATAATGATTTTATAAAAGAATGCAAAGAGAAAGAAGAATAAGAAAAACAACAAAAACACATCAGAGATATTAAAATTTTGTATCGGCAATTCTACATTAAGTACTTGAAAAGCGGATATAAAATTCCCAATCAAGAAACACCCTATTGCAATAGTAATGCAAACCCAGAATACTCCTAACTTAATTTTTCCGGATAATATAGAATAAAGTAATGAGATAAATACAGTAGTTTCAACAACTAAGGATGATAGTCGGATATTAAAATCTGATACAAAATAATGATTCGGAAAAACAAATAAAAATATAAAACAAAAGCTTATATAGAATATTAGAGCTATTGTTAATAAGATAAATTGCAAATGTGAATGTTTAAGCAATATATTCACCTTCTTAAGTCTTTCATCATTTTTTCAAAAATTTGTTTCTAATTATTATTCATATTATGGCCATTTCAAAAGATTTCTTTCAAAATAAAGCAGCCTTACATTAAACCTATAAATATTTAACAATTCCATAACAGGAATTACAAAAAAATATGAACAGCTATGTCCTTAACACTATCAATTATTGTTATACGAACTATTTATGTAACAAGTTTATTTAATAGCTAATGAGTTCAAAGAATGTTTTCTTTGAACTCATTGTATACTGCCCATCTGAATCATATAACTTAACTATTTTTAAATTAAAATTTCACGTAAAAATAATGAATGTAGGTGTATGCCCCTATCTATTTATCTTTTTTTCTTCATAACTTCTATAGTATTCATTAAGTACGCTAACTTAAACACCGACTTATTTATAATCCTTAATAAGTCGGCGCCAGTATACACTATAAAACTAAAACACATTACAAATAACAAAATTATACTTTAGCAATTTATAAATTACTTATTCCTAGAATTACTAAATTCCCTTTTACTTATTTCAACCTATATTCAGATACATTATTTCCTTTCCATTCATAATAATCTAAAATCCCTTCATAAATGGCTTCTGCTGCAATCTGTCTACCGTTTGCCGTAGATAGTTTACTGTAATCGATACCATTATCTATAAAAGCCAGTTCCGTTAACACAGCTGGCATGCCGTTTTCTCTTATAACATGAAGATCTCCATGTTTAACGCCTCTATCACGTGTTTGAAGGGCCTCTACTAAACGTGCTTGGATTTTTTCCGCTAACACATGACTTTCTTCCACATGAGGATTTGTTTTTTCGGATTCAGAAGATTTATAATAGTATGTTTCTGTTCCTTTTGCATTACCATTATAAGCATTTGCATGAATACTTATAAAGATATCCCCCTGATTTTGCTTAGCAAATTTAACACGTTCCTGTAAAGAGCTTTTTTGATCATGTCCAGGTCTAGTATCAGATTCACGAGTTAATAAAACTGTAAATGGTGTATGTTTTTCAAGCAATTGTTGTAGGCGTAAGGAAGTGTCTAATACAATTTTACTTTCAGGCAATCCCTTTGTGGCTTTTCCAGGATCTTCGCCACCATGTCCAGGATCAATAATGATTGTTTTATTTTCTAAAGGATTTTTCGGACTGGATTGAAGGTTATCTGTTTTGGCAGTAAGTTGTGCGGCTTCTGCACGTGTTATGAATTTATTTGGTTGCCAGCCGTTATCTGTACCAACTGAAATTTTTAAATCAATTAAAATATTGGCGAATTTTTCACCCCAATGCCCTTTTAAATCTTCAAATTTACTTTGTCCATTGCTAGTGCTTATATTTTGTAATTTATATGCATTCACTAGCATGGTAGCCATAGCAGCACGAGTAACTTTTCCAGAAGGATTAAATATTCCATTTCCTTCACCTTTAATTATTCCTGCTTTTTCAGCTGCGGCAATGTATGGCGTTCCCCAGTGGTTTTGTGAATCTGTAAAAGATGGTTTTGCATTTAAGTCAATATGTATACCAAGGGCCTTTGTCATAATTGTTGCCGCAGAAGCCCTATCTAATGTATCGCTTGAACCAAAAGTTCCATCTGGATAACCACTCAATACTTTTTTATCAACTAAATAATTAACGGATTTGTCAGCCCATGCAGGAACATCTGGGAATTTATGAGTATTTGCAAATGTACTAGATGAATAGGATAGTAGACTTCCAGCAAGAATTCCTGTAGCAATTAATTTGTATTTCAAAATGTAACACCTCTAAAAAATTATTACAACTTGGTAAATATATCATTTATAGTTAATCTTTAAATAATACGACCTAGAATAAAGAATAGATTAAATACGCATTATCACTATATTAAAGATAATAAATAAAAATCGAACTATTATTCCGAAAAGAATCCTGAGACATACACTTATAGATAGAGACTATTAAATATATTAACCAACATCGTGTAACCAGTATAGTTACTTATATGTACGAGTGTCAATTAAAAAAACCTTACATTTTTGTAAGATAACCATGTTAATTATGTAGTAAGTAATTATTATATAATATGAATAATTACTCGGTATAATAAAATAATAACCTTATATTTTAAACAAATATTGATTATTTTGGTAGGCAAATAACCTATAACAGCCACCTTTTTGGCTATGCTTTGGAATCCTACTTTACTCTTCAATTCTCCGTATTAAAAGTTTGTTGATGAAATGTAATAACAACTGTACGATTATACAGCTTATTCACCTCAATTAAATCAGTTAAATATTGAGGAAGGGTCGGTTTATCTTTAAAATCATTATGTATTAAGCCCATTCACAGTGACAATACCCATATTCCCAGTATTTTTCGGATCACAATACTACAAAGTAAGACCTAGTTCCTTCCTTTTGTACAAATTTTTGATTTACTAAAATTAATTATAACTTTTCCTCTGCCCGAAATGATTCCATACAAAACAAAAGGGAAATACATAGTGTATATGTATTTCCCTTTTGTTTTGTACCCATTTTTATTGTGGTACGGTCATAACTTGACCGCTACTATCAACCATAATTTTCATTTTTCCGTCTTGAGCGTTATATAATCCTAACTTATGTAAATCTTGTTTGCACTCTTTTACGAAGAAAGGTAACGTACGAATTTGATCGATATCAGAGCTCGTAATGAAATGAATTAAATGATGCGTCATTTCTTTAATATCATGTACAAGGTCTTCCTTCTCTCGCTTTAACCTATCATTTTCAGTTCGTAATGAATGTACTTCACCTTCAAGACCTCGAGCATTCTTTTCTTCTTTCGAACGCTCTGCAGCCATGCTAGAAAGCTTATAGATCCCCTCCATAAACTGATGTAATTCATGCTCTTTCTTTTCACGGGATTGACTAATTGTTTCAAAATTTTCAACGATACCTGATATAACTGTTACGAGATTTTTTTCGTCCTCTTCACTTCGGAAATCTTCTTTTACTTCCTGTTTTCTTTCTTGTTTCGCCTCAACAACTATACCCTTGACTGGTGTATATTTGCGTTTTCGACCCGGCTTTTGTTTTTCAATATTTTCAAACGGAATTTCTTGTTTTTTTAATTTATAATACGTGTTCTGTAATTGACTTTCCGTTTTTGGAAATAAATTCAGTTCATTTTTACTAACATATTTTGAAATATTTGCGATATTTAAGCCTTGACGCTGACAAAATTGATATACTTCATATAGTAGTTCTAGTTCAGACTTCAACCATGTAATTCCTGATTTTTCATATACTCGCATACCGCCATTTTTTTCTATATCTATTTGAAATAATACCATTAAGTCTTTATGAATATTTTGATAAGCATTCACTGCACTTTTATCAGAAGCTACACCAACGATGAATTGGTCTAACGCTTGTTTATAAGAAAGACCTTCTTTATAATCTCCATCTGTAATTCCTGCCAGTTTATTTGCTGTTTCAGCAGAAATTTTCATTTTTGAAACATCTTTTGCGAATTCAGGATTTAACTGAATATCTTTCGCATGATCTCCAACGAAGAAATCTTTTCCCATCACTGTATTCACTTGATTTTTCACAGAACTCATTAAGTCTTCAATATTTTTCTTATAACTAGCAATCTTCCCTTTCGTATCTATTGCTGATTGAATGGCTCCATCTGTTAAAGGAATATCCGATCCATAAATCGCAACAGTCATCGGTTCGCTCCCCTTATTTAATTGAAGTGGATATGTGTCTTGTCCATTTACTGTTAAAACACCATTCATTCTAACACTCGTAATATTAGGATTCATAGATTCATAAGACACTTCTATATTGGCATACTTAGACATCTCTGTAATAATGCGATCACGTTCGTCTAATAGTTGATTAGGTACTTGTGTCCCCGCTTGTCCAATTTTTTTATTCGCCTCTGCTAAACTAGCACCAAGACGATTAAATTCATTGACATGCGCTTCAATATCTTCTTTCGTCTGTACTTCCGCTGTATCTAGGTTTTTCGCAAGACGATTTATTTGACTTGTGAACTTTCCAGTTTCAGCAACTAATGTATCGTAGTAGTTTGATTGTTCTGGATTTTTCGCAACTTCACGAAAAGCATTAAAAAAACCATCCATTAAACTAGATAATGAATTCTTTCCTGTAGTTCCTACCATAGACTCTACTCGTGATAAAGTAGAATTCATATATGCGTAGTAAGAGAACTGTGACAACTGATCATTAAATTGCTTCGTTTTCACTTCATCAGTAATTCGGTCAACACCTAATGTTTGTACACCCGAACCAATTCTCTGTCCTGGCGTATGACCGTTACTTGCTCCTACAGAACCTAAATTCACGGCTTGACGCACATAGCCAGGTGTATGAATATTAGATAAGTTTTGTTTCGTCGTTTGTAATCCCATTTGGGCCGCTAGCATACCAGATAGCGGTGTATTATAATCGGATAACCTCATAATGCTTCACTTCTCCTTTACAATAGTTCATTCATAAAGATTTGCGAATTATTGTTTTTCTCCAAATTGTATTCAGAAACGGAATCCACAATGCTCTCTGTAGTTTTTAATAGTACGTTTAAGTAATATTGATTTTTCAAAAGAATCATTTTTACATTTTCTTCTAATCCATTTAAACTTTTTTGTAATTCTTCCATTTTTTCAATTTCTTCCGGTGAAAAATACGAAAATAGCGAACGCATACGCAATTGTTCGACTTTCTTTTCTTCACAAAACTGAACAACCATCTCCTCAAAAGAGCGAGATAATCCTTTTACACCTTCTATGTACTGCAATTGTTCCACTTGCAGCTTTTGAACTGCATTTACATTTTTATGTTTTAAATTCTCATATATTTGTTCTCCAAGCGTTTGAATATTTTCATATGCTTTTTGAATGATAACAAGCTTTTCATATAATTGTATGTACATATAGCTTCCTTCCCTTTTACAAGACTAAATTTACAATTAAACCATGAATTTCTCCAATTTGATTTAACATTTCTAAATGCCCTGTTTTCGTATTAATTAAATTCATAACATCTTCCATTTCATTTAATCCCACTTCAGCTTGTTTTACAATTGTCATTTTCTGCGAATATCCATAACGTGGATGACGAGACATAACATCTTTATATTGCAGTAAGTTATCAACGTAAAAATTCAAAAATGATTTCACAGTATTTTTGTATTCCATAACATTATCGAGCGTTAACTCTAATTCAATTTTCTCTTTAATTTCCCCAATATTATCAACTAGCGCTTCCATTTGTTCTAACAATTTATCTTTTTTCGGATCTGCATGCAAATTATCCGAAAATGCAAGTCCTGTCCTGACATTTGCTTCTTTCGGCATTTGAGTAGCAGGCGGTATATGCGATAAAATTGGATTATGCGCGATAGAACGTAGCATATATATCACCTATTTATTTTTTTATTTCTTTCAAAACTTAATCGTAAAATCCAGTTATTTATAATTATACTCTGAACACTCATATTTTGCAGTTATTTTTTATAGAAGATATGTTACAATTTAGCATGAGGTGGCACGAATCTATGAATATTTTTCTTTGTGGTTCAAATCAATTAACAGCATTAGATCAAGAAGAAATAAAAAAATTTTTAATTGACTATGCTCACAAACATAAAATTTACATATTATGTTATAAATCTATTGAAAATGAAGTTCTTCGTTTTTTCATTGAAAATGAAAGACTCGCTCAAAATTTATGCTTTTACACGCTACAACCGTTACATGTATTAACAGACGAATTTCAAGAAGTCGTTGATTATTTAAAAAAACACGGAGCTGAATATATTGCTTTTGATCATCCTTCCGACTCCATTTATCGATCAGATTATATGTTTTTTGTAAAACAAATTGTCGAAGATACTGATTTAGTTCTCTGTTTTTATAATAGGGATAAACATACGTCTGTCATTCCTGTTGACATTGCAAAAGAAGCAGGAATTGACGCCGTTATTTATGATTTACCTGGCTTACATGAAAAGCAGATGAAAAAAAGCTTTGAACAAAAAATTCGTATGATGTAAAGGGGGAGGCACAATATCGTTATTGTGCCTATTGTAAATATGAAAACTGAACAAGATTATAATCATTTTATTACGAGTTTTAAACAGCTATTTAATATGGATATCGCTTCCTATAAGCAAGATAGAATGCACAGAAGAATCGATGCGTTCATTTCAAGAAAAGGTTTTGACAATTATACAAGCTTTTTAAACAATTTACGCACTGATCAAACATTATTTTTAAGTTTTATTGACTACATTACGATTAACGTTTCAGAGTTTTTCAGAAATAAAGAACGCTGGCAAACATTAGAGACAAAAGCTCTACCAAAGCTACTTGAACAAAATAACGGTAAATTAAAAATTTGGAGTGCTGCTTGCGCTGCCGGTGAAGAACCATATACACTTTCTTTAATATTATCGAAGCATCTAGCTCCGTTTCGTTATGACATTCAAGCAACGGATCTTGATTTTCATGTTTTAGAAACTGCGAAACGTGGTCAATATACGGAACGCTCTTTGAAAGAATTACCTAATGATTTAAAACAACGTCATTTCACAAAAGAAGATGATACATATATATTGCATCAAAATATTAAACAACAAGTTACATTCAAACAACACGATTTATTAATGCAGACATTTGATACGAACTACGATTTAATCATTTGTCGAAATGTAATGATTTACTTTACAGAAGAAGCAAGAATAAAGCTCTATGAAAAGTTTAGTCGTTCTTTACGAAAAGGTGGCGTACTATTCGTTGGTAGCACAGAACAAATTTTAACACCCGAACGCTACAACCTTCAGCGTTTTGATACATTCTTCTACGAAAAAATATAAAAAAAGGTCGTCATAATTGAAATGACGACCTTTTTTTATTATATAATACGAATCAATATGATACCTATAACCCATATAAAGAGAAATAGAGCGGTAACAGACCATTTGTGCTCTTGAATCGTATGTTTCAACGCATGCGATAATTGCGTCATATTCATTTCTGCAAGTGCTTTCCACACACTTGCATCACGTTCTTTAGAAATACGATCCGTACCGCTAATTAAAATTGTTTCGTTAGACAATTTTGTCATGTAAGCTGTAATAACTGTTATCATTAAGTTCGTATTTCCTTCTGATGGATCTTGTTCCACTCTAGAAATGAGCGCACTTACATCAAGTAACGGAATATGTACTTTTCTTCCAAACGCAAGCTGCACTTCAGCGAAATCATACGTTCCATCTAATAACGGAACTCCCTTTATATGCGCTTGTTTAATAAGCCCCTGCAAACTTCTAACAATTTGTTCATATATTTTGTCCGATTGCTTCCCTTCCTCAGACAACATATGTAGCTTTGAAAACAACTGCAACACGGTATCCATTTCCTTAGAAAGCATTTCTTTTACAATCTTTCCATCACCTAAACTCGCAAGTAGAATCCCTATTTCATTATTTTTCGAAATGATTTGGGACTGCCCCGTAAACACAAGGTTACTCCGTTTTCGTTCTTTCTGAATTTCATGTTCTGAAATAGCAGCAGGCTGTTTTAATGGGTGTAGCGTCTTATTTTCAATTGTAGTACGTTTAATTTCCATTTAAGCGCCTCCACTACTATCAAATTATTAGCCCCACTCTTTATTACTCTTTAAAACTAAAAACAGTACAAATAATCCTGACATAATAGCAAACACATTAGAGGCTTGTACTCCCTGTTCACTTTCTTCTTCTTTTTTCTCTTGCTGTTCTTCTATTTTTTCTTTCTTTTTAGAAACGACTTGATCGTCATTTTTACCTCTTTTCTCTTTATGAGCCTTCACATTATTTACTTCCCTATTGTCTGCCCCTGGCTCTTTTATAACGTAATTGTTTTCCTCTTTCTCTTTCAACGGCTCTTTTATAAAATAGTTTACTTTCTCTTCTTGTTTTGGGATTTGAACAACTGGAAGCTTTTCTTCCGGAAGCGGAGTCGCTATTTTCGAATCTTCCTGCTTCTCAGCTTCTTTCTTATCTTCTTTCTTATCTTCTAGTTTATTTTGATTCTCATGTTCTTCTATCTTTTCATTATCTTCCACTTTTTGTTCGATAATAAAAATGATATATTCACTCTCTGTCACAAGTTTGTTACCTGCCACATCTGTTACTTTCACAATAAGTTGGTGCGGGCCAATAGGCAGCGCTTCTGTTATTTCAATTATTTTCTGCCAATCCATGTCGTGTTTATTATAGTCTAATAAAAAAGTAATATCGTTACCTTCTTCTTTTCCCTTTAATATAACTCGCACTTCTTTAACAGCAGATTCTATATCTACCGTCTTTACTCGTATATGAACGGATTCTCCCTTTTTCCGTTCAATGAAGTTCTCTTTCGCATCATCAATAGTAACCTTCTCTAACTTCGGCAATTCTTTATCTATAGTCGGTGTTTCGTTATTTATTCGAATGAGCGGTACATTTAATTCATTCTCTATTACTTCTTCCTTCTCATCTTCTTTATAACTTTCAACGAGCTGAAGGTTCCAATCACCTTGCAAATCATATATTCCGACTTTGTAATTGGCGATCCATCGTTTCGTTCCTTCTTCATACTCGAAAGATATGACTCTTTCCTGCCTGTACTGCACACCATTTTTTTGTAATTGCAGTATACCTTTTACACTTTGAATATTTTTTTCATTTGGCGCTACAGCAATTCGCAATTCTTCGCCAACCTTTAATTCCTGCTTATTAACTGTAATAATTCCTCGGTCTGTTTCTATCTTTCTTTCTTCTCGTTGTTCTTTCTCTTCCTCATTCTCTACTGCTTTTTTTTCATCTTCAACTAGGGGCATTTCCGTTCGTTTCGGCTGTTCCCGATTTTCTATATTTTGCTCTTCTTGCTCATTCACTTCACTTACATTTTGCTCTTGTACAATTATTTCTTCTGCTTGCCCTTGCAACGGGAAGAAAGTACATATATATACAAATATCAAACTCACTAGAAAAAACTTTACATCTTTCATCTATTTGTTCAAACTCCTATTTCGACGCCCTAGAGCGATTTCGTCACTTTCACTCCGAAAAACCCATCTACATTTACAAGCTCTCCATACGCAACTAATACATCGTTCACATAAATTTGAATGGGTTCATCAATATCTTCATCAAGTACGACTGCTTCGTTTTCTTGTAAACTTAAAATATCTTGAATTGTCTTCACTGTACTTCCAAATACAAATTTAACATTCATTTCTACATTTTGTATAATAGATGCATCCATATACACTGGCTCAACTTGCTTGACTTCTTTATATTCAATTGGCTGTACGACTGGTGCAGGAATTTCTTCCTCTTCAATAACTTCCTCAACTATTTCTTCTTGCTCTTCCATCATCGGATAAAGAAGTCTTCTAACCATTTCTTTCGCTTCTGATATTGGTAGTATTTGATACATCTTTGACTGAAGGAGATCACCAATTTCAAGATTAAAAGTAATTTGAACGAGTTCGTCAACTGCCATCGACTCTCCCAAATACTCCATTTCTTCTTTTAACGAAATAAATTTAACATCTGGTGGTGTCATATCCATTTTTTCTTTAAATATTTCTGACATTGCTGTTGCAGCATGCCCCATCATTTGGTTCATAATTTCTTTAATGCCACTTAACTCTAATTCACTTAGCTCTTTCTCCGGATCAATTTCACCCGTTCCCATCATCATTAAATCTACCATTGTTAAAGCAACATCTTTCGTAAATACGAATACATTCTCATTCTTTAATCCTTCAACAAAATCGACATTTAATATAACAAATGGAACTGGCACTCCGTCATAATGGCGAACATTAATAGCCTCTACACTTGGTGTACTAATAGTGACAGGCTGATTTAAAAGCGTCGATAGTACTGTTGACGCCGAACCGATTGAAATATTCGCAATTTCACCAAGCACATCTTTCTCTTCTTGTGTTAATTGCTCTTTTTCTACATGTTCTTCTACAATTTCAGTTACTACCTCTTCAACTGGAGTCTCTGTTTTTTCTACTTCACCAGATAATTGCAGTAATTTATTTATCATCCGTTTCGCATGTTCAACTGAAACAATTTGCACAAGTTTAGAGTTTACAAGGTTATCTATTTTTAAATCAAACGATACTTTAACAATTGTGTTATTTCCAGTTATTTCAGTGATTTTCTCCATCTCTTCTGATAGCTTTACGACTTTAATTGTCGGCGGAGACATATCTACTGTATCTTGGAAGAATTCCGACATAGATGTAGCTGCGAATCCCATCATTTGATTCATCGCTTCTTGTACAGCACTTAGCTCTAATTCACCAAGTTCTTTTCCTTCTTCCACTTCACCTGTCCCCATCATCATTAAATCAGCAATTGATAATGCAACATCTTGCTTAAGGACAAGAAGATTTTCCATATCTAATCCTTTTGTAAAATGAATATTTAACACAACATGTGGAACTTCAACATCGCTTGTATTATATAAATCTACCAATTCTATACGAGGAGCAGTAATGTTTACTTGCCTATTTAAGATTGTTGATAATACAGTCGAAGCTGAACCAAATGATATATTTGCAATCTCACCAAGAATATCGCATTCTTGAGGCGTTAAATGCTCATTTTCTTTTTCGAGCACAATCGTGCTCGCATTCCCTTTTGTGTGTTGCTCAGGCATTTTCCTTGCCTCCCCATTTCTGTTTTTCTTTCAACGATATAAAGTGAAACTTTAATCAGTGGGGTTTTGTTCCTCCCCCACTGATTATCAGCCCTCACCAATTGGGCGTTTACGGGCAGCAGAGCTCCCACCTAACTTCTTTGTTCCAATCGAATTTTGAGGTGGAAGTTTTACTGCCCACAAATAGTGGGATAAACTGTCTATTACACTCGTTATATTTATCAAACGTATTATTCCCACAATATTTGCAAACGACAGTTGTCACACACTTAATGAATATTTCTAACCCAAAAGCTCCCCAATTGTATACAAGTGGGGAGCTTCCTTCATTCCTATTATAAACCTTCCGGGTTTAAAATGAGGACCACTCGTCCATCACCGAGAATTGTCGCACCAGAGAAACAGTTAGAGCTCTCTGCAAAGAAGTCGCCTAATGACTTTAAGACTATTTCTCTTTGACCGATAATTGTGTTGACAATAAGTCCATAGCTACGACGTGAATTACGAACAATTAATACAGGAACCATTTGACTATCATATGATGCAAACGCATCCTCTACTGTTTTTTCACCAAATACAGTGTTTAAATGTTTTACTTCAATAATTTGATTGCGATAATTTAAAACGTCTTTTCCTTGTAATGATTGAACGTCTTCCTTTTGAATTCGAATCGCTTCGACTATATTACCGAGAGGCAACGCATAACGCGTATCATTTGTTTGAACAAGCATTGATTGAATAATAGACAATGTTAACGGAAGTTCAATTCTGAATGTACTTCCCTTTCCTTCTTCAGAATCAATAATTAAATGCCCACCTAAACTATGAATCGTATGTTTAACAACATCTAATCCAACCCCACGTCCAGAAAGGTCAGATACAACTTCCGCTGTACTAAATCCCGGTTGGAAGATAAGATCAAACACTTCACGATCCGTTAATTTATTTGCCTCTGATTCCGTTACAACACCATTTTTTATCGCTTTTTCTAATACTTTTCCTTTATGAATACCATTTCCATCATCAGTAATTTGGATTACGACATGATTTCCACTATGAAACGCCTCTAATTTAATAGTACCTGTCTCATTTTTCCCGGCATCACGTCGGTTTTCGACAGTTTCAATACCATGATCAATTGCATTGCGAATTAAATGAACGAGTGGATCACCAATTTCATCAATAACTATTTTATCAACTTCAGTATCTTCACCTGTAATTTGTAAATCGATTTTTTTCCCTAAATCTTTCGCTAACATGCGCACCATACGCGGGAAACGATTGAAAACTGTTTCAATTGGTACCATACGCATATTTAATAGTACATTTTGAATATCTTTTGAAATATCCCCTAATCGATTTAAATGCTCGATTAACTCCTTATTTTGAATCGTTTCTGCTAATTCATCAATTCGTCCACGCTCAATTACACTTTCTTCAAACATATTCATTAATGTTTCGATTTTTTCTAACTGAACACGAATAGAACGATTCTCCACTTTAGCATTTTTCGTTTTTGTAGTACTTTTAGTTGACGTATTGCTCACCGGTTGAATTGCCAGTTCTAAAGGTGACTTCAGCTGTCTGGTTTCAACCTGTGGAATCGTTTCTTCCACCTGTACGACTTCTTGTACTTTATGACTACCTTGCTTCACTTCTACTTTCTCAATTTCAGAAACATGAAGCACTACTCGTTTCAATTCTTCAACACTATGATCAGTATTCATATGTACTGTAAACTCAAATCCAAAAGCATCCGCTTCAATTTCTTCAATGCTTGGAACCGTTTTTTGTATATTACCTAAATTTTGTAACGCTTCAATACACATAATGGCACGTACCGCTTTTAAAATAGCTTGTTGTTCAACAGTTATATACACTTCATGAGAAACTGTATCATCATTATTTATACTACTTTGCTCTACATTTTCCATAGAAGCTTCTACATTGCCATTCAATAATGCTTCTAATTTAAGTTTCGTTGATACAACATCTATATTACCCATTCCGCCTTGCTGCACATCTGCAACCATCTTTTCTAAATTATCAATACATTCAAAAATAACATCAATAATATTAGCATTCACCATCATATTTCCGTGACGGATTTCGTCTAAAACACTTTCCATCTTATGCGTTAAATCCGCCATTTCTGTAAATTCCATACTCGCAGACATACCTTTAAATGTATGAGCTGAGCGGAATATTTCTCCTACAACACCCATATCGGCAGGATTGCGTTCTAAATTTAGCACATTTTCATTTAGCGACTGTAAATGTTCTTCTGCTTCTTCAAAAAATATATTTAATAGATCTGTTTGCATTTTAATCCCCTACCTGTCTAACAAACATTTCATTTATGTATAACAATTTAGTGTTTTAAAACAAGAAAAAAGGGGGGCCACATATCTATCTACTATCATTGTTTTGATTCCTTGTGGCACCCCTTATATTAGCTGTTTGCTACTTTTGTTAAAGCTTCAATAACACGATCCGCTTGGAATGGCTTTACAATAAAGTCTTTTGCCCCGCCCTTAATCGCATCTAACACCATACCTTGTTGTCCCATTGCGGAACAAATGACAACCTTTGCACTCGAATCAATTTTCATAATTTCTTTTAATGCTTCAAGTCCGTCCATTTCAGGCATCGTAATATCTAGTGTTACAATATCAGGTTGAAGCTCTTTATACTTTTGAATCGCTTCTACGCCATTCTCTGCTTCACCGATAACTTCAAATTCAGAATTACTTTTTAACAAGTTTTTAATCATTGTTCGCATGAACATCGCATCATCTACAACTAAAATTTTATGTGCCATTCTTTTCGGTTCTCTCCTTACTATGTATAAAAATATCTTAATATTTCACCTTATCATTCTCACTCATTATACAAAATAAAACGATAAAATTTAATATTTTTTTAAAAGAATTTCTGTATTTTTATTATTTTATTACTAAAATAGAAATATATTATTCCTTAATATATATTACAACGCGACGGTTCTTCTCCCAATTTTGCGGTGAATCATTTGGTGCTACTGGTTTTGTGTCTGCATATCCTACCGCTGCTAACCTTTTATCATCCACATTATACACTTCAATTAAATGATGAATCATATTAGCTGCACGCGCTGAAGATAATTCCCAGTTGGAAGGGAATTTTTCATTATGAATCGGTCTGCTATCCGTATGTCCTTCTACAACAATTGGATTTGGTACCGATTGGAAGAACCCTACTAATTGACTAATTACTTCTTTCGCTTCCACCTTAACATTCGCATCACCCGTATCGAATATTAAATTGTCTACTATAACGATGCTAACACCTGTATCTTCTCGATATACATTCACTTGACTAACACCATTATTATCCACATATGCTTTTAACTTTTTATACAATTCATCCATGCGCTTTTTTGAAACTGCTTTTTCATCATTTTTTTCATGTGAAATATCTGGTATTGTATTTTCCATTGCTTTTGCATTTACTTGCTCCGCGTCACTAAACTTTTCAAGCATCTTTGATAATTTTACTGTATCTTGCTCTGAAGTCGCAACTAGTAATACAAAGAAAGTTAGCAATAACATCATTAAATCAGTAAAAGTCGTCATCCAACGAGGCGCTCCTTTTTCCGGTCGCTTACTCATCTTACCACTCCTCAAACTACTAGGCTGCTCGTTTTTCTTTTTTTATCTTCGTTTCATATACGTATGTATCAAGTTTTAACTTTAATTTGGAAGGAATTTGTCCTCGGTACAGCTCTGAAATTGCTTCTATTACAAACTTCTTCTCTGTATACAAATCTTCAATACCACGATACACTTTTTCAGATAGCGGTATTGCAATCATATTTGCAATAATAGATCCATATAATGTCGTCAACATTGCAACGGCCATCCCTGTACCAATTTGTGAAGTATCTTGTAAGTTTTGCAACATAATAATAAGACCAATTAACGTTCCTATCATGCCCCATGCTGGAGCGAAATCACCAATCTTATCTAATAATGTCGCTCCTTTTCTTAACTCATACACTTCAGTTTCAACATCTTTCATTAACACTTCTTTTAATTCCGCTTCATCATAGCCGCTTAACATTAAACGAATTCCCTTTTGAATAAAAGGATTGTCTACTTGCTCTCCATCAACTTCTAATGAAAGCAATCCATGTTTTTTCGATTTTTTCGAAAAATCAACGAACAAATCCGTTAACTGTTCTAAATCTTCTTCTCTTCTATGTAAAACAGTAAAAATACTTTTCATATATTTTTTTATTTCTCCAAATCTATATGCCACAACGATTGTCGCTGTTGTTCCCCCTACGACAATTAAAATAGATGAAACATCTAAGAAATTTTTAAACCCTTTTATTCCACCACCGCCAAACATGATTGCCGCTATTACAATGGCAAAACCTACTATAATGCCAATTGGGCTAGAAATTTCAAACTTCCTTTTTTTTCTTTGTGGTCTAGCTAATACTTGATTTTCGTCTCCCATATTCCTTCCCTTCCTTATCATTTTTATAAAACATTTTTTTATTTTAATAATGCGTTTTCACATATAACATTCATTATACGCTTATCATCTATTTATCGCAATATACTCATAAAATTGACACATTTCATTTCCACATTAGAATTATAGTATGGAAATATGAGGAGGATCTCGATGGAACATAACATTTTGCAAGTCATTGCATTAGCAGAAAAACTAAAATATGAAATGCGACATAGTTGGCTTTCTAACGGACGTCAAGAAAGTGTTGCTGAACATACGTGGCGTATGTCCCTAATGGCTATCTTAGTTGAGCCTTATTTGGATCAAAAAGTAAATATAGAAAAATTACTTAAAATGGTTATTATTCACGACCTTGTTGAAGCAGAAGCTGGTGACATCCCCGCCTTCGATACGATGAATAGCCGTGAATTACAATTACAAAAACAAAAAAATGAGCAAAAGGCTATTTTAAATATTAAACGTACACTAGAAGGTTCTCTTGGCGTGGAATTATACGATTTATGGATGGAGTTCGAAGCGAAAGAAACGTATGAAGCAAAAGTTGCTAATGCACTTGATAAACTTGAAGTGAAAATTCAGCATAACGAAGCTGATATTGATACTTGGCTACCAATTGAGCATAAAATGACTTTCCAAGTTGGTAAACATACAGATTTTGACTCTTTCTTATCTAAATTACAAAAAATCATTGAACAAGACGGAGAAAAAAAATTACTCGCTGCCGGCATTGACGTTGAAGCATGCAAACAGTAATCATTTAATTATGAAATAAGACACTCAAAATGAGTGTCTTATTTCATAATTGTTGATATTGCCTGCTTATAAATAAGTTGTTGTTTTCCATCTACTAATATTAATACTGTAAATCTATCTACTCCAACTACTTCCCCTACTATTCTTACTCCGCTCTTTAAAAATATAGTAACTGCACCTTTTTCTTCTTTTATTTGTTTATACAACTCTTCTTGTAAATGTTCCAATAACTGTTCTCTCCTTTATCAGTAAATAATCCTAATATAAAAAATTAAAGATTAATCACTTACATACTTTGTCTTTTATATTCATAAACTTATTAATTAGTATATCTAAATCCCGACTAAATAACAAAACTTTATCATGATCTAATCCATGCCTAGCAACAAGTTGAATTAACTCTTTCTTTTTGTGTTCTATTTTATTGTGTAATTGTCCCATCTCCATCTCTATACTAAAACTCCCTTTTCCCATAATATTACTTGTAAAATTATAGTACATTTCCACTCATAAAAAAATAAAAAAATGGCTTTTTTTACAAATTTTATATTTATGAAAAGAAACTTTAATGTAATTGTAAGTTACATACCCCTTTCATTTGCAATACATTCACCTAGTATACACTTCCATATTGTTTTACCATTTTTAAAAAAGCGCTATGAAACAAAGTAAATATCACATTTAAATCCGATCACAGGCTCTTGTCTAATTAGAAGTAAGACTTGCTCCTTTTCTAAATAAAAACATATCTTATAAAGTAATCCATTAGTTATATAGATTAATTTCCTAAAAAGGAGGAAAAAACATGAGCTTTGGTGGTAGTTGCGCTGGTTTCGGCGGTGGATTTGCTTTACTCATCGTGCTATTCATCCTTCTAATCATTATCGGATGTAGCTGTTGGGGTGGCGGCGGAGGGTTTTAAATATAATACGTATCCTTTTCGCTAAACTCTAAATGAATGAAATAGGTTAACTAAAAACTATACGAAAACAGCTCATATTTGAGCTGTTTTTTCATACTTTCGTATGAATTTATGTCCATCTTTTTTGTGATTTCAACTAACAAGAAATCGTTTACTATGGAATAAGAAACATTTTTATTAAGGAGGATTATAATGATTAAAGGTCTTTATGAAGCACATTTACCTGTCTGTAATTTAGAAATTTCGATACCTTTTTATGAATCACTGGGGTTAAAATTATATAAAAGAGACAACGATATCGCCTTCTTTTGGATTGTAGAAAATGAAAGTTGGATTGGTCTTTGGGAAGGAAAAGAATACAAAGTCAATTATCATCCATCCTTACGACATATCGCTTTCCAAGTAAGCTTACACGATTTAGAAAACGCAATACACTGGCTCAAACAGAAAGGAATTCCAGCGCGAAAAGACTTTGGAATGGAGCCAATTGAGCCAATCGTTTTTCCAGAATTAGCACACGCCTCCGTATATTTTAACGATCCTGATGGAAATAGTTTAGAATTCATTGCACAATTACCTGTTGGACTACCTAAAGCAGAGAAAATGTATTTAAGTGAATGGAAAAAGCATGTACAAACATCGCCAATAGATAGGGATTAATTTTTATGTCAGTGCAATCAGTTTCTTATTCCACACTTCTTAGAACAAATAAAAACTTTAAAAAACTATTTTATGGTCAAACATTAAGTGTACTTGGGGATTGGTTTCATACTGTCGCTTTATTAACACTCGTCTATAGCATAACAGAATCTTCATTTATGTTAGCACTCACCTTTATGAGCAAAGGGTTATCTCAACTTCTTCTGAGCCCATTCATAGGCGGAATTGTAGACCGTTTTTCAAAAAAGAAAATTATGATTTTTACCGATATTTTACGAGGAATTATCGTCCTCACTTATTTATTAGCATTCTACAAAATTGAAATTATTTTCGTTTCTAATATATGCTTATCAGTACTCTCTTGCTTATTCGAGCCTGCTAAGCAATCAACTCTAAAAAATATCGTACATCAAAAGCATTTCGTAACCGCTAACTCTCTTTCTAGTACAATCAATGGTTTTATGTCTATTATGGGAGCTTCTTTAGGTGGGCTCATTGCACAATCTTTAAGTATCGAGATTGCCTTTTTTATTAATAGCCTATCATACTTTATTTCAGCCTATATTATTTATAAAATGAGTATTCCTGCTCGTGATACTTTTACCACGAAAAAAGCATTTTTTACTGATATAAAAGATGGTTATACATACATATTACAAAGCAAAATTATTTTAACATTAATTCTTGTCGGCATTTCATGGGGCATTATTGGAGGTGCCTATCAGTTACTTCTAACAATCTATGCCGAAAGAATCTTCCACACTAACATTGGCATTTTATATATGGTTCAAGGGGCTGGACTTATGATTGGCAGTCTCCTCGTTAATCTTTATATGTCTAAAAATGAAGACAACATGAAAAGATCATTTGGCTTGGCCTATTTACTACAAGGAATTTTCTTTCTCGGATTCATTCTATCCGATCAACTTATTATCGGTATCATTACTCTATTTTGTATGCGCATAGCAGGAGGAATCATCGTTCCACTTGATACGACATTGCTTCAAACTTACACGAAGGAAAATATGATGGGTAAAGTCTTTTCATTCCATTATTCCATTTACGGATTTCTTATTCAGTTATCTATGTTTATTACAGGATGGCTTTTAGAAATCCTTTCTCCTCAAGTAATTGGTAGCTTGTTAGCTATATGCTGTATTTTTGTTAGTTTTATATGGCTTTTCTTGTTTTATGGCGGGGAACTTAGTGAAGAATCTACTATCACTTAATGGCATGTATATGTACATGCCATTTTTATTTTTGTCGAAATTCACAAGAAAAAGGCGATTTATTTCTCTTACGTTCTAATTTTTTAGAATGTACAATAAATTTAGATTATAAGAAAGGGGCTAAAATAATGTTTGAGGATCGACTTACCATTTCAGCAGAACAACAAAAGCTAATTTCCAATGCAACTCGCATTCAAATTCTTCACCTTTTAAAAGACGAAACACTCACTGCAAAACAAGTATCTACTAAACTAAATAAATCTGCTGGTAGCGTTCACTATCACATCCAAATTTTATTTGACGGAGGCTTACTTGAATTAGTAGATACAAAGGAAAAACGAGGGATTATTGAAAAGTACTATAAAGCAAAATCTGCTCACTTCTATATTGAAGAAGCAGGAACGGAAGGAACAAATACAGGGAGCCATATTGTATCTCATTTATTTTTAACTCCAGAGGAATTACAACAACTCACTTGGGAGCTCTCACAAGTTTTATTACGCTGGGAAAGCAAAACCGCTCGTCAATCAGCCTCAGAAGAAGAATACGCTATTTCCTGCCGGATTAAAAAACAATGAAAGAAAGGTCCAATTGTTTATGAAAAATAAATTATTATTATTGTCGGGAACAGGAATTTCTCGTTTAGGTGATTTTATGTATCTCATCGCTCTAAACTTAATGGTGTTAAATAGCACAAACTCCCCTGCTGCTGTAGCAGGATTATGGATTGTAGGTCCAATTGCCACCGTTGTTACAAAAATATGGTCTGGTAGTATTGTAGATCGATTAAATAAACGGTCAATTATGCTCATCGCAGATATTATTCGAGCAGTTCTCATCGGCTGTATTCCACTATTTGATTCTATTTGGGCCATTTATATTTTTATCTTTTTGACTCGCATTGCTACATCATTTTTCGATCCAGCTTCATTCACTTATAAAACAATGCTCATACGAGCTGAAGAGCGCGCTCAATTCAATGCTTGGAATAGCTTATGTACAAACGGGGCTTTTATTATCGGTCCAGCTCTTTCTGGAATACTTCTCACTACTTACTCGGCAGACTTTGTTATTTACTGCAATTCACTTTCATTTCTACTTTCTACAATTCTCATTTACTTCTTGCCAAACATTACATTACAAACAAAGCAAAACGAAGAGGTTGCAAATACTTTCGTACAAACATTACGAAGTGATTGGAAACAAGTTTTTTCATTCGCTCGAACGGAAACTTACATTATTCTCATATTCGTTTTATTTCAATCCACTATGCTTGTTTCTATGGCACTCGATTCACAAGAAGTTGTTTTCACAAATCAAGTACTGTTTTTATCCGATATAGAATATAGCATGCTTGTTAGTATAACTGGTGCTGCTTACGTTTGCGGTTCATTTCTCGTCTCTCTCTTTGCCAAACGATTAGCAATTCAACATTGTATCGGATTAGGTATGATTTTCACAGCAATAGGTTATGTGATTTTTGCCTTTTCAAATTCATTTATAGTCGCAGCGAGCGGTTTCATTTTACTTGGCATTTCTTCATCATTTGCTGGTACTGGCTTTATAACATTTTATCAAAATAACATCCCTGTACATATGATAGGACGTATCGATAGCGTGTTTGATTCAATAAAAAATTTCATCCAAATCTTTTTCATTTTAGCAATTGGAGCATCCGCACAATTTCTTTCCGTTCAAATTACTGTAATCAGTAGTTCATTACTCATTCTTTTCCTTTCCTGTTTATTAGCAATCCGGGTAATGACGCCTTCACGAGAAAAATATTTTAAAGCTACAGGATCATCTTTGGAATATTAACCGCAACATAAAAAGCGGCTATTTGCCGGGCAGTAAGATCCCAATTGGTGTGGGCTAATAATCAGTGGGGGATGAACAAAACCCCCACTGATTAAAATTTCACTTTATGTTAAAATATTTATTGGATCTGATTATGTAGGGGGGCTATTTGGGAGATTATATTCATTTTCATATGTATTATATTAGTAGCTTCTATTTTACAAACAAGTACAGGTTTTGGCTTTTCTATTATGGCAACACCTTTCTTACTCATGCTATTTCTACCACAAGAAGCTATACAAATAAATATCATTTTATCATTAATTATTTCCATATCACTCATTTGGAAAATAAGAATGGACATTGATTTTATTCTACTGAAAAGATTAATTTTCGGAAGTATAGTTGGTGTTCCTTTTGGTATTTTAATTTTCATTTCCATTAACATCAACACATTTAAATTAGCAATTAGCATCCTGCTCTTACTATTAACGTTGATGCTAATATGCAACTTTAAGATTAAATCAACAAAATCTAGAGATTTCTTAGTGGGTGGATTATCCGGTCTTTTAACGACAAGTATCGGTATGCCAGGACCACCCCTGTTACTTTACTTTACAGGAACTGATACGAAAAAAGAGAAGTTGAGAGCAACTACTTTGGCTTTTTATCTGTTTATATATTTCATTAGTCTCATAACTCAAATACTCTTTACTGGCACAAACAAAACAATTTGGGAATCAAGTTTTTATGCAATTCCAATCGTATTTCTAGGTTTGTTTATAGGTCAAATTATCTTCAAATGGCTTAATCAACGGATTTTTAAAATATTTACGTATATCCTTTTAAGTTGCACGGGGGGGTATCTTCTTATTGAAAGTTTGAACTTGTTATAGAGGCTGCTTTAGATAGTGCACAATAATAGATAGGTTCAAACGAAATTATTGCTGCATTTTCAAGTGCGGTGGGGCATTCTATATCAAAACTTAAATAACTTTATTGGCAGTTTACAATTAGCAATAATCGTTCTTTCATAAGACAAATATTTTAAATCGAATACTAAATAAAACGATAAAAAGCGGCTATTATGCCGCTTTTTACATTAAATATTTTATAAAGCAAAGACCTGCACTTACTATCACGAATATATTAAAAAATAAGAAAAACCCTTTTTCAAAATCTGTATACTTTTCTACTTTTACTCCACGTTTTTTTAACTCCATAACTATCATTGCAACTTCACGTGCATACTCAATACTTCCAAATTGTATATGAGTGTTATTATATTTGATCTCAAAGACATTTTTCATTTTTTTATGTTGCGAAATAGATTGTATATCCTCTATTGGCATGCTATGCTCATTTGTTTTTTTAAAATAACAATCTAATCCTTTCATGATTACTCTTTTATTTGTTAAAACGATATAATAATAAAAAGTAGCTCCTACGTAATATATATTTGGTATTACTTTATTATTTGTCATATATCCTTCGTCTACTAATAGTTCCTTCTCAATTTCTTCACCAGTTTGTAATTCGTTCCTAATTGATTCTTCTAACATTTGTAAAGTTATTTTTTTTAGTAGATCTCCATTTCTCACATAATACTTATCTATATTGATAGACTCATTCGCCTCTTTTTCTAAACGTACAATTTCTTCATCTGAATATTGGAGCTCATTTAACATCGACAATAATCTTTTATCCATATTACACACTCCCTTTCCACAGTTTTTGAAGTTTTTTCTTCCCACGAGAAATTCGATTGTATATATAATCAGCCGTTACTTTTAATTCTTTTGCAATATCGTCAATGGAATACCCATCAATATACCTCTTTAAAAAGATATATCGATCCTTCGTATTTAAATCTTGTACGATTTCCATAATCTCTTCTTCTTGTTCTATTTCATACCTATCATGGATACCTGTATCTACTTCTACATCTTTATCAATTTTATTCTCTTTATATACTTTCTTTTTATATTCCAATGCCTTTAATTTAGTAATACCAATCATCCAAGATTTTAAGTTGCCCTTTTCTATATCAAATTGGTCGATATTAAACCAAATGACAGTAAATACATCATTATAACAATCATCCACATATTGTTTTTCAATAGGGGTACTTAATGATTTATGAATAATGTACAAAATTAATTTTCCATATTGATCAATCACTTCTTTCAAAGCATCTTGATCGCGTTTTTTCATAGCTATAATTAAATCCTCTTCAGAATCGAAAATCATAAACATCTTCCTTCCTCAGTTCCCCTTTAGCAGCTGCTTTTACTTACTATTGGCATTTCATTCTCATTTTCTATCACTTTTGTAAAAATTTATTAATTTTTATTTTATATAATAACAAATAAAAACCGAAGTTGAGAAAGCGAGTCTCGCTTTCTTAGCTTCGGTTTTGCATGTGATGTTATAGCTTAAGCTAATATCTCAGGTTTGTCCTTTTTACTCATTTCTTATTTAATCCTTTTTCATTTAAAAACTCTTTCATATGCATTCTTTTCTCTTTGGACATAAATGAACTCATTGATTCTGTCCATGTTACGTTTTTTTGATTTGACGATCTTTCCTTGTAATACGCACTCATCGTTTCATCATATTCGTTTAATAATTCATCATATTTCTTTTCATCGTATCCATTTTCATGAAGAATTGCTGCTACCGGTAATCGTGGTTTTACTCCATGCTCTTCATCTGGTACTCCGACTGTCATTCCGAATACCGGATATACTTTATCCGGTAAATGAAGCAATTCACTCACTTCTTTCGGGTTATTACGAATTCCGCCAATATAACAAATACCGTATCCTAAAGATTCAGCTGCAAGTGCTAAGTTTTGTGCAAATAATGAGGCATCTACTGTTGCTACAATAAAGTCCTCTACTCCCTCATGTTTAATCTCTGTTCCATGTTTTTCACATGCCATTTCAAGTCGCTTTAAGTCTGCACAACAAACAAAGAATGCTGCGCAGTCTTTCACGTGACGATTCCCGGATAACTCAGCTAGTTTACCCTTGAGTTCTTGATCTGTTACATATATAAGAGAATACGCCTGTACAAAATGTGAGGAAGCCGCATGTTGTGCAGCTTGCACCATTCTTTCTACTATCTCTTTTGAAATTGGTTCTTCTTTATATTTACGAACTGAAACGTGTTTCTCCATTTTATGTATCATCTCATTCATGAAAATCACTCCTTTTTTCTCTTCATAATGAAAAATTACCATATCTTTTTCATTATTCACAACTTATAAGCACAAAAAGAGCAATTCTTTTCGAATTGCTCTTTTTTAATGTTTATTAATACGGTATATGAAATTATATCGACGTTTTGGCAAATAACGACGAATTTATATGCTGTTATGCAATGCTTGTTAAGCTGCTTTCAACACTTTAATACCTTTTACGATATTCCAAATGAAGTAATAAATCCCTACAAGAATGAACACTGCATATGTGATCATCATTCCAATTCCAGCACCATCAGATTGATTGAAGCTTAAACCGTATACGCCCGACACTGCTAATCCTCCAAATAAAATTGCGTATGGGAAAACATGTGACCAAAATGCTTTTTTTGCGTGGTATTTCACTTCATCTTCCGCAACGAAGTACACGATAATTGGTAGTAAAAATGGTGCAAAAAAGATACTAAAGTAACATAACGAAGATAAAATATTATTTCCTTTCATCCGATTCACCTCTAAAGTTTTTTGTTACCTTCATTATGTCAGGAAACCTTTCCAGAAACTATCGCTTTACCTTTCATGAACATGACATTTTTGTAAGATTTCCCTCGAAATAAATCCCGCCTCAAATTTCGGGCGGGATTACTTTCACTATATTCGATTCATAAACCAATATTGCGTAATCGCTAAATATTCTCGTACATTCGATGGAATGATAATTGGCTTCGGTGTTTTGGCCGGAAGCCCTTCTAATTGCAAACCTTGTTTTGCAGCTATTTTTTTCGCTCTAAACATATGGAAATCGTTTGTTACGATCATACCTTTTTTCATATTGGCTGGAATTAACGGTTTTGAGAATTTAATATTTTCATCTGTGCTCGTCGACTTATCTTCCATTATAATGCGGTCTTCTGCAATATTTTGTTTCATTAATCCTTGTTTCATCGCTAATGCTTCTGTAATATCTTCACCTTTTCCTTGGCCTCCAGATACAATAGCAATTGTTTTATCATGTAATTTTAAATACTCAGCTGCTTTATCAATACGATATTGCAATGAATAAGAAGGTTTTGTTCCATTTACTTTCGATCCTAGTACAATTATATAATCCGCATCATCAATTGCATTCATATGCCCATGCTTATAAATGTTATATTGTAAAAAACCCGCATATACGGCGCAAATCATTATAACAACTAAAATATACTTGATTATTTTCTTCTTTCTCATATCCATATACCCCTATTTCCTTTACTTCCTTCATCATAATATCCATTTATTCGTTTGTATACAGACAAATTCCAATTAACCCTAATTTATCCTCCAAAAGGTAATATTTCTATTAATTTCGGGAATAGTAAGTACAACTTCGCACGAAGGAGTGTCCCTATTGCTTCTCTTTTTATGTAACGTATCATTCTTTTTTATCTTATTTTTACTATCACTTAAGCTACTTGGTAAATCTGCATTAGCACAACTAACTCCTCATGATTTTGGGGCTATTATCTTTTTATCCTATTTAGCTTTTCAAGCCATACCAGTCGCTGGTGCTTTACAAGCATTTCTCGGTATGGTCGTTATTACATGTTTGCATTTGCTTCTTACAAAATTAAGCCTACTCAACAAACTAAATCGTTTTATTCTCGGACACCCCATTATTTTAATTAAACATGGTGATATTATTTTTGAGAACTTACAAAAAAGTAGATATCCGATCCCTGAATTGCTTTCTAACCTTCGCGTCGCAGGATATCCAAGTGTTCATGAAATTGAGTATGCGATATTAGAAGCGAATGGAGCTATTAGTATTTTACCAAAAAGAGAACTTGTGCCTCTGACTCCAAAAGATATGAATATAGATGTTAAGTATGCAGGCTTACCAATTGCTCTTATCGTTGATTCACAAATTCAATACGATAACTTAAAATTAATCCATAAAAATGAAAAGTGGTTACATGCAGAGTTAATGGAGAAAGGCGTTACAAATATTAAAAATGTGGCTTTCGCTTCTGTTCAGGAGACAGATGGATCTTTTGCGATTAGTTTAAAAGAATAAAAAAATCCCCTTGACTTGTTCAAGGGGATTTTCTTCACTATATTGCTTCCTTCTCTCTCGCCATGTTTAACGGAACAGGATGTTTCATGCGATTCATCGTAAATACGATAATTGCTGTCAATACTTCCGCTACTGGCATAACGAGCCAAATTCCAGTTATACCAAATACTTTTGGCATAATCCATAACAATGGGATAACAAATAGTAAACCTCGGCTCATTATTATAAGTACTGATTTTTTCGTTTGTCGCACTGATTGGAAGTATTCTCCGTATACAATGTTATAGCCTAAAAATACATATTGAATAAAGAATAAACTAATACCTGTTAACGTTAACTCCAGTAGTTCTGGCGATTGAACATCAAATAAACCAATAATATATTTCCCGAAGAATAAACCGATGACAATTGCAATACCTCCGAGTACTACCGCAATTTTTACAGCGAACTGCAATCCTTCACGTAATCTTTCTGATAAATTTGCACCGTAATGGAAACTAGCGATTGGTTGTAACGCTGCACCAACACCGAAGAATAATAGCAATGTCATTGCATGAATACTATTCACCATCGCATAAGAAGCTACACCTAGTTCTCCTGCATATTGAACGAACGCAATATTAAAACCGATCGTTACGATTGCAACTGTACTTTCTGCTGTAAAGCTTGGGAAACCGATCACCATAATTTGTTTAACCGTATCCCATTCAAAATGGAATTTCGTCCACTTTAAAACACTATTTTTTCTAAAAAAGTGAGTTAATAATACAAGGAAACCAATTGCTGCCGAAAGAATAGTCGCTGAAGCAGCACCAGTTACACCCCATCCAAAGATGAAAATAAAAATATAGTCGAACACTATATTTAATACAGCCGTTACAACAAGACCTGCCATTGCTAAATTAGGATTTCCGTCATTTCGTATAAATGTACTTAAAATATTTTCTAAAACGTATATCATTCCAAATGTTAATAACACCTGTAAATAGTCTAATGCGTATGGTAAAATCACTTCATTCGCACCAAATAAATATGCTAAATCTTCTATTCTCCATAAGCAAATAGCCGCTAAAACGCCAACGATAACAACTGCTACTGTCATAGATTGAGTAAAGATAGACCTTGCTCTTTCCAGTTTATTTTCACCTAGTGCAATGGAATATAGCGTTGCTCCGCCCATTCCAATCCATAATGAAATAGAGAAGAAAATTGAAAATGCTGGAATAGCTACGTTTACTCCGGCTAAACCGTTTGCTCCAACTCCTCTACTAATCATGACTGCATCAATCACAATATTAACCGACATTAATACCATCCCAAGAACAGCTGGTATTAAATACGTAATAAATAAACTTTTAATTGGTTTTTCTCTTAATTTTTCTGTTGTTTCCATCATATAAATGCTCCTTTTTCAATGCTCTGTTCACAGTTTAAACCTTCAAGTTACTTGAAGGTCAATAGAGAATCGAAAAATATATAAGCCTATTTTTTAACAACAGGTATTTGAATTTCCGTTACTTGCTCCTTCGGATTTTCTGTTACGGACCAATCAATTAATGCAAGTTCCAGTGCATCTCCGCACACTTCATATCCTTCGTTATCAATGTGCTTTAATAATTCCGTATACGTTGCGTCTGTTTCTTCATATGGTCCATGGTGATAAGAACAGGCAAATATCCCTTCTTTTATTTCATCTGAAGTATGCGCTTCAAAAGGCATGTAATCCAATAAAATAAACACACTGTTATATGCTTGAAATTCATTTTGCATTAATGCTTTTTTTGAAACTGTTACACCGATATCACCTGAAAATAAACTATTATCAATTTGCTTCATATTTTTTTGCAACGAATGGATATAATATTCAAACATATCATCCGTTGTATTTGGTGCAACTGCAATTGCTGTAATTTTTCGTTTCGGTATCTTTTTATAAATAATTTGATTTGCTTCAGATTTCGTCGCTTTCTTCATTAAATGGATTTTATGTTCCATTTTTGCCAAAGCATACTCGATTTCTCTTTGTTTTTTCAGCATCATTTCTTGTTGTTTTTCAAGTAAATTCAGCGCATAAGATGGATTTCGTTCATCAATATATTTCTTTATTTCCTTTAATGGGATGTTCAATTGGCGTAAAAATTTAATCGTATCTAATAGTGAAAACTGATCAATTGTGTAATAACGATAATTGGTTTGAGGGTCAACAATTGACGGATGAAAAATCCCTTTTTCATCATAATAACGTAATGTAGATTCCGCTATATTATGCATTTTCGCCATTTCCCCAATTGTAAAACGTTGATTTAATAACATTTTTCTTTCTCCATTCATTATATGTAAACTTTATTACTTCCTATTATATATCTATATCCCCCGTTTCTAAAACGAATCCTCTCATGAAAATCTGCTATTTTTTCATTGATTTTTAATAAATTTTATTATATATTAATTACAGGTTCAAATTACAAGTTCAAAAGAACTCGTAAATAGACCCTTTGTTTAATGGATCTTTACATATTATCATTAGGCAAATTCCGAGAAATCGTATGATAAAAATAAAAAATGATGAGGAGAGGATCAAATGGAATTCGAATTTTTCTTTCAAATTGCACTTATCTTATTAAGTACAAAGCTTGCTGGTGACCTTAGTGTTAGATTAGGTCAACCTTCTGTACTCGGTAAATTAATTGTTGGTATCGTTATCGGTCCAGCTATATTCGGATGGATTGAAAATTCAGATCTTCTAACACAATTAAGTAATGTCGGAGTTATTCTTTTAATGTTTATGGCAGGACTTGAAACAGACTTAGAAGAATTAAACGCAAATCGTAATTCTTCTTTAGCTGTTGCACTTGGAGGTATCGTTCTTCCATTCGTAGGTGGTTACGTTGCCGGCCTTGTTGTCGGTATGGAACAAGGGAATGCTGTCTTTTTAGGATTACTTCTATGTGCAACAAGTGTTAGTATTTCCGTTCAAACACTTCGTGATTTAGGTAAAATGAAAACACGTGAAAGTACGACGATGCTTGGAGCCGCTGTATTTGATGACATTCTTGTTGTTATTTTATTAGCATTTGCAATGAGCTTCTTAGGCACAGATGACGTTAACTTAACAATGATTATCTTGAAGAAAGTAGTATTCTTTGCTTCTATCATTTTAATTGGCTGGAAAGGTGTTCCAGCAATCATGCGTTGGTTATCACCACTTCGCGTATCTGAGTCTATCGTTAGTGCTGCGCTTATCATCTGTTTCTCATTCGCATACTTCGGCGAACTATTAGGAATTGCTGGTATTATCGGTGCTTTCGCAGCTGGTATCGCTATTTCTCAAACGAACTACAAACATGAAGTAGAAAAGAAAGTAGAACCAATTGCTTACGCTATGTTCGTTCCAGTATTCTTTGTTAGTATCGGTATGAATATTACATTTGACGGTATTGGCGATCAAATTTGGTTCATCTTAGCATTAACAGTTATCGCTGTATTCACAAAACTAATCGGTTGTGGATTCGGTGCACGAATCACTGGATTTGATGCAAAGTCTTCTGCAATTATCGGTGCTGGTATGGTTTCTCGTGGTGAAGTTGCACTTATCATCGCAGGAACAGGACTTTCTTCTGGCCTATTAGCACAAGATTACTTTACAGCAATCGTTATCGTAGTTATTTTAACAACGATGATTACACCACCAATGTTAAAATACACTTTTGGTGCAAAAGATAAAGCAATGAAAGCAAGTAAATAAGTTTACTATAATAAAAGGAGATTGCTATCTTAAAAGATAGCAATCTCCTTTTTCATTTTCTCTTTAAACAATTCCATTCATTTTTAACCATTTTTCAAAAATGGAGCGTGCTTCTTCATCATCGATATCATCACGAAATGAATAGACTTTAATGCCGTAATCATCTATATATTCACCTAGCTTCATTTCACTTACTTTCTCATAAAGACTCCCTGCTTCATATTCTGGAATATATGCATCCCAAACTGCCTCATTTATTCTTTTGTACGCTGTCACTTCTAAATCATAACCATCTTCATAATATCCGATGTGATAATGTTTGTTAGAATCATATTTCTCCATTAAAAGCTCCTCCTAATAAACAAAAGCGAGCCTTATATTACAGCTCGCTCCTCTCGTTCTATTTATTAAATACGTTCCATCGCTGTCTTCAACGTTCCGACAATAAAAGCAATTTCTTCACCTGAAATAACGAGCGGCGGTGCTAATGTTAATACGTTATTATACCCTGCTGTTGTCATACCGTTGCGTCCGATAATGAGCCCTTTTTCTTTACAAGCATTTACAACACTTGCAATTTTGTCATTATCAATTGGTTCTTTCGTCGCTTTATCATTTACTAGTTCGATTCCAACTAATAACCCTTTCCCTCTAATATTTCCAACAAGCGGATGTGCCCCAATTTCTTCTTTTAATTGATTTAATAAAAGTGAACCCATTTGTGCAGAGCGCTCAATTAAATTTTCATTTTCCATAATCTCTAAGTTTTTAAGTGCTAATGCACAAGCCGCTGGATTTCCACCAAATGTATTAATATGACGGAAGAATTCATATTCTCCCTTCCCTTTAAACGCTTCATATATTTCTTTTTTCACAGCTGTCGCTGATAACGGTAAATAAGCACTCGTAATCCCTTTTGCCATCGTGATAATATCAGGCTTAACTTCATAATTCATAAATCCAAATGCTTTTCCTGTACGTCCGAAACCGCAAATCACTTCATCGCTAATGAGTAGTGCACCGTGTTTTTGACACGTTTCATGAACAGCTTTCATATAGTCTTTTGGCGGCATTAAAATGCCTCCGCCCGTAATAATTGGTTCCATAATAAAAGCTGCAATCGTTTCACTTAATTCCCATGTCATAACGCGATCTACTTCTTTTACACATTCTACATCATAAATATTTTGCGATTCCATTTCTGGCATGCGGTAACAATCTGGAGGCGTTACGTGTAAAAAACCTGAAGCAAATGGCTCATATTGGTATCTACGCTGTGCTTGGCCAGTTGCCGCCATCGTTGCCATTGTGTTTCCGTGATAACCACGATAACGTGACATAAATTTATAACGATGCGGTTCACCTTTTTGAGCATAGTATTGCCTTGCTATTTTAAAAGCTGTTTCGTTCGCTTCCGAACCACTATTAGAGAAGAATATAACATACTCTCCTCCAAGCCACTCGTTTAACTTTTCAGCGAGCTTAATTGCTGGTTCATGTGATTGTGACATCGGAAAGTACGATAATGTTTGCAATTGCTTATAAGCTGCCTCTGCGAGCTCTTTTCTTCCATACCCACTATTTACACACCAAAGGCCACTCATACCGTCTAAGTATCTTTTCCCCTGTATATCTTCAACCCAGCACCCTTCTGCTTTCGCCCCTACCATTGTACTACTCGGGCTAAAGGGACGCATTCCGTGCCACACATATTGCTCATCTTTTGCTAATAATTCATCGGTTTGTTTTGTCTTCATCATTTCTTCCACCTTCCATAACAACTTATTTTTCACAAAGCTGCGCTGGTACCATGATGAGTTAAATTTCTCCCTGCCTATTTTCATTCCACAAAATTAAGACAAATCCTACTTACAAAGCAGTATTATTTACAATAAAATGACAAAAGAAAAAGGAGCTTTTCTTATATATCGAAAAGCCCCTCTTTTTTAATGTGAAGACGCATCGCTAATACCATGACCAGTATTAGATTTCACAAGAATTTCATCAAATTTCGCTGCATCTTCTTTCTTACTAGATAAAACTGTCCCTAAATATGCTGCAAGGAATCCAAGCGGAATTGAAATAATTCCAGGTGTCGTATATGGGAAAATCGCTTCCCCAACAAATATAGCTTTTCCAGCTACTGGGTTCCAAACGTTTGGACTTAACGCTACGAGAACAATCGCTGATACAAGACCAACAATCATACCAGAAATTGCTCCTGTTGTATTAAAACGCTTCCAATAGATTGTAAATAATATAACCGGTAAGTTTGCACTCGCTGCAACTGCAAATGCTAGTGATACTAAAAATGCTACGTTTAATGTTTGAGCAAATAAAGCAAGTATAATAGATACTATCGCCACCCCAATAGACGCATAACGCGCCATTGACACTTGCTCTTTTTCCGTTGATTTTCCTTTACGAATAATCTCATTATAAAAATCATGCGCGAATGCTGATGCTGCTGTTAACACAAGCCCTGCTACTACAGCTAAAATAGTTGCAAAAGCAATTGCTGATACGAAAGCAAATAAGAAATCTCCGCCTAATGCTTTTGCTAATAAAGGTGCTGCCATATTACCAGCAGGGTTTGCTTTAATAATCGCCTCATTTCCTACAAACGCTGCTGCTCCAAACCCTAAGAAAATTGTCATAATATAAAACGCGCCAATTAACCACGTCGCATATACAACAGATTGACGTGCAGTTTTTGCATCACGTACTGTAAAAAAGCGGACAAGAATATGTGGTAATCCCGCTGTACCAAGGACTAGTCCTAAATTTAAAGAAAGTGTATCAAGACCATCCTTATACTTTACTCCTGGATTTAAAAACGAATCTTTTAATGGAGTAGCTGTTTTCATGTGAGCGAACATTTCAGTCACACTGAAATTAAATTTGGAGAAAACGATAACAGAAATAATAAATGTCCCTGCCATAAGTAGTACAGCCTTTACAATTTGAACCCAGCTCGTAGCTGTCATTCCTCCAAAAATAACATACACAGTCATAAGTGTACCTACGATTAATACAGATGTTGTATATTCAATACCTAATAATAGTTTAATAAGTGCACCCGCACCAACTAATTGTGCAATCATATAAAAAATTGAAATCGTCATCGTATTAAGCGCTGCTATACCACGAACTTTTTTCGCATCAAAACGTGCCGCAATCATATCCGCTAACGTGTACTTCCCTAAATTTCTAAGCGGTTCTGCGACAAGATATAGAACAACTAAATAAGCAACTAAAAAGCCGATACTATAAAAGAACCCATCAAACCCAGTTAACGCTATCGCTCCGGCTATACCAAGAAATGACGCAGCAGACATGTAATCCCCAGCAATAGCCAGACCATTTTGCCAGCCAGTTAATCCCCCTCCAGCCGTATAAAATTCACTCGCATTTTTCGTTTTTTTCGATGCGAAATACGTGATAACGAGCGTACCAAGGACAATAATTAAAAATAGTGCAAACGCAGTAGTATTCAAATTCAGCCCCTCCCTTTTTGCATATCTTGCAGAATTTTTTGCGAAATTTGATCAAAGGATTCGGCTTTCTTGCTGTAAATCATACATAATGACCATGTCATAATAAATTGCGCAAAAGCAAATACCCATGCCCATGTCACATCACCAAACGCCGGTGTATTAAGCACCTTTGAATAGGATGTTAAAATAGGTAGTGCTATAAAAAAACTTAAAAAGAAAATACTCATCGGAATGATAAACTTCTTTTTCGTATTTAATAACAATTGAAACTCTTCAGACTGAACAACTTCTGTATAATTCACCTCATTTTTTAACTTACGTGCTGACGTATCATCTCGTTTCATTCTCTGGTCCCCTCTCTTACTTGAAATGCACTTCCCCCTTGTATACCTAAAAACTAAATTTTATAAATATTCAGAAACTTATTTTCATTTTAGACAATCCGTACATTCCTGCAAAGATTTTTCGATAGACATTTTCCGGCATTTTCCCCTAAGTTTTTAATATACTTTTTCACCATAAAATTCGAGTACTTCAATCCACACCAATCGGGATAAAAAAAGTAGTGCTTATCGCACCACTTCTGTCTTTTTCTCTTTTTCTAAATTACGGGCTGTTTCGCTTAATTCAACTTCTTTTCCATCTTTAAGCGTTCCAAATATAAAATCGAATACTGGATTTGAAACACCAAACCAAAACTTTTCATTTTTATAATGGTGTAATATATGCTGTTTTTTTAGCCATCTTCCAAACTTAGTGAAGGGACGAATCGGTTTATGTGCAATATAATGTTTCCATTCATAAACGAGGAGCATGATAATCATTCCGATTCCGAATGAAAGTGTAACAGTAACACTTTTTGTAATACCATACGTTATAAGTAAATATATAGTAAAGCTAGGTATACTAAACCATACAGGCAAAAATAAAAGCTTTAAATCATCTGGATATACGTGATGATCATAATGTAATCTTCTTAACATTTTTAATAAAAATGCGTTTTTAGGCGGCTTTAGATGGAATAAAAAACGGTGTGTCATATATTCGTTAAACGTATAAAAAACAATCCCAAACATACACGCTAACATACCAATCCATGTGAAAAATTGCATTTTTAAAATAATGATAAAAATTAATAAAATACTATACATAATAACAATATCATGTTGCAAAAAGAACTCTTTTACCACTCTCTTCATCGTTCTTCCCCCTTTTCCAAAAAAACAGCCGTAACATATCGTTACGACTATTTTTTTCTATTTTATTCTATTCACTTTACAAATTTGCCTGCTGTTCTATTGCCGAGAAAAAAGTGTTCGGACCAAATATATTTTGCTTCGGAATAATGTGTTCTACTGCAAACACTGTTACTTCTCCTCTTTGTACTTCTCCAATAATGAGACCAAATACTTCATGATTTACCGCAAACGTTGGTTGTTTCGTTTGCAGTAACCTTGCTGCATTTTTAAATACCGCTTCATATAATGGGTTCCTGTCAGTAATTTCTTTTCGGATTTTTGGTGCTAACGTGATGATAATTTCTTTTCCGTCAATAGTGGTTCGATACATAAAAATCTCCCCTTCAATCTTATGTGAACAACTGTAAAGCTTTGTATGCAAAATGGATGGAATATCCTACTAAAATAATACCTGCTCCGGCTGTAATATAGCCAAGTGCTTTTGGTTTTAATAAAGTTCTTCCAAAATGTACAGAAAAAGCAATATTTAAGTTCCACAAAATAATACCAACAATAATGCAAAGACTGTACAAAAAAGCTTCTTGTTTCGTTACCTTTGTAAGCAATGAGCTAAGTGTACTTCCGTATATACCAAACCAAAAAACGAGATTTAATGGGTTGGATATCGCAATTAAAAATCCCGCCATAAAAGATTGTTTAAGTCCACCTACCTCTTCTTTGTTATATTCCATATTCGAGTGGGAGATTCCTTGTTTTACACTTTGAAATCCTAAATAAAATAACAGAAAAAACCCAGTGCAGTACATAAAAGCTTGTACATATGTATACATAAACACAGAAGATAAACCAAAATAAATAAGAAGCATAAACAAAATATCAGCAGTCATTCCTCCGATTCCAACAATCCACGCATGCCAAAATCCACGTTCAATTCCACGTTTTAACATTTCAATATTAATTGGACCTACCGGCGCAGCTAATGAAATACCCAATACTATTTGTTGTATAATTGCTCCAAACATCGCTCTATCCTTTCTACTTCTTTTACTATTAAGTAATGATGCAAATATAGAAAATAGACTAGCTTTCATAAAAATTATTCACTAATACAATACCCTTTTTTATCCAAAATATACAAAAGAGCCATCAGTTGATGGCTCTTATTTCTCTACTCTATGATGAAAAGGACATTTACCTTTAACCGGCTCAATATCATCCCCTATGAAATATTGTTTCCATTCACGATGATTAGGATCGCCGTAGTGACTAATGTTAGGGTGCTTCGGCAACTGATCCCACTTTTCAACTCGTTCACGGACCATTTGTCTTGAATACGACCCTTTAGGACGATCTCCTTCTAATCCCTCGAAAATAGTTCGTGGCTGGAATCCAATAACGAGAGAATTTCCTAAATGCCTAGTCTTTCGCTGTTTATAAGCCGGCGCATTTCCAAACGCAAATATCGGTTCACCACCAAATGAAAATTCCCATAAATAATGATCTGGATCTTCAGGAATTTGCTTCGGCCATGTTTGATCATCGTTTTCATGTAAATATTGTAGTACTTTCCAAAAATAATCTCGATAATATTCGATTGATTTCTCTTCACATTCCGGCTCTACAAAAAGAAAAAAGCCTCTTCTTACAATTGGCCGTTCTTTCATTAACTCCAAAAAAGATAACATTGTATTGGGTAAATGCCCCCAATCATTATGAGAGAGAAATGAATAACGAAGTTCATTCTTTTTCAAAGCTGTTAAACCGAAATAACACGGAAAAGTTGGTTCTAGCACGACATTCGAAAAATCATGAAATTCTTTTGCAACCCAATTCGGTATGTCGGCTCTATTTTTCATCCCTTCATTATCTAATAAATAAGACTCATCCATTCTTTCACCTCATTATGTACAGCATTCACTTAAGAATATTACATACTCGGCTTGTCCTATACCTTTTTAAAAATTCGAGAAAAAATTAATTCAAAATACAAAATTTTTAAAACGCTTACTTGACTAAATTCTACCAATTCATGTATATTTAAATTAATCATTTGGCAGAATATTCGAGAATATAGCATTTTTTATTTATATTATTTTTTAATGAATTTCACTAAATGAAAAAAGGAATCGTTTTTAGGAGGAATTGTGACATGCAAGGAAAAGTAAAATGGTTTAACAATGAAAAAGGTTTTGGATTTATCGAAATGGAAGGCTCTGAAGATGTATTCGTACATTTCTCTGCTATTCAAAGCGACGGCTACAAAGCTTTAGAGGAAGGTCAAGAGGTATCTTTCGACATTACTGAAGGAAACCGTGGACCTCAAGCTGCTAACGTAGCAAAACTTTAATCCCACATATGACAGGAGGTTACCTTACTTGGTAACCTCCTTTGTTATTCCTTTGTATATTTCCGTTTTCCAGAGCAAAAACTATGTGAAATGCGCAAAATACAAAGGAGGCAATAACAATGGGGTCACATGTAAATGATTTTGAAGAAGTAAAATTCCGTGTAGAAACTGCACAAAAAATGGTAGGTTCTGCAACAATTTCAATGGATCCAGACACATTAGAGCATGCCACTACTGCAGTAGAATCGGCTCGTTCTCAGCTTGAAATCATGAAATCCGTTGCAACGGATTTAGATGAGCCATTTCTAATGAATGAAGAAAAAAAATTAAGTAAATGCGAGCATCAATTACACGAAGCAAAGCACTAAAAAACATCCAGAGAAAATTCTCTGGATGTTTTTTTATGACAATTGCTCCCCATACTTTTTCAACTTCTCTCCAACCGTACATTGCCGTATACAAAAAGAATGGGCATAGTATTTACTATGATTTTTCCGATTATGTTCCTGCAGGAAACATCCTCCGCAATACGTTTCTAATAAGTCATTTACCTCTGTAATGAGTTGCTTCTTCTTCACGTGTGCACCTCTCTATTCGGTTATTTCTTTATGACTATCAATTGTCGTCCCTTCTAATGCTTGCGCTGCTAATTGATGTGCCTCTTTATTTTGTTTTCTAGATATCGGTTCACAAATAAGCTTTAATTTCAGTTGCTTCGCTTTTTGTTCAATTTGGTCTAAGTAATGATTTAAATGTTCATCATAGCAAGGCCATTCACCAGCTAATTGCTGCAGTACAACTTGAGAATCTCCACGAAGTGTAACTGCTTCATATTTAATTCCTAATTCCTCGAGTGTATTCATCCCGTATAATAATGCTGCATACTCCGCTTCATTATTATCATATATGCCTTCTATGTATGCATTGCGACGAATTCGGTAATTTGTATTTCCTTTTTTATAGTATACACATATACCAACCCCAGCTTCTTTCGTCTGCACATCATAACCACCATCAAAATAAACTTGAATTTCTTGCGGATCTTCCTCCACTTGCTTACTCAGTTTTTTCATTTCTTTTAATGACCATTCCGCGTCCATTTCATCGAAAAATAAAAGTTCTTTCACCCTACCTGTTTTCTCAAAATCCTCTGCAAATTGCAGTACATCTTCTATGTTCATATAATCTGTCGTTAATTCCGTCTGCAAACCGCGCTTCGTTTTATACAACCAATGAATTTTATATTTCATACTAGATTCCCCTTTTATAAGACTTCTTATATGTAGCCAGCTAATGAAAGCCTCACTTTATTTTATTATATTGTATCAAGAGTCACAGCATTATATTCAATGTGATTACATACAAAAAGAGCTATCCCTATAGGAATAGCTCTTTCATCTATTGCATAAATCTTTCAAATTGCACTCGCTTATTAATCCAGTACATTACAGGCATACCAATTGCCATTACAACAAATTCACCAACTGCACAAGTTAGCCATGTCAATAAAAATGGCAGATCAAACGCAAGATGAAGTTCAATTGCAATCATAAACATTGTGACTGTAAAAATAACTGTATTAAAAATCATACGAGCCCAAACACCTTTAATGAAGCGCATAGAAATAATAGTTGCAAGTAATGCAAGAATGGATTGCCCTACTCCAAATACTAAATCATAAGCGATCATAGGTGAGAAAAAGAGATTCGTTAAAAATACCCCTAATACAATCCCGTAAATTGCTTTCTTATTGAATACAACGAGATGATTAAACATCTCTGAAATACGAAACTGTACACTGGTAAAGCCAAATGGCTGAATAAGCATAGAAACAGCAATATATAATGCCGCTAAAATACCATTACCGACTAATGTCCTTATATTCATGACAAAATCTCCTTAGTTTTTTTACGTGGGATGGTTTCGAACCACGTTATTCGTTTTTAAGCAACAAGATTATATTTTACGCAATAGGCACTCTTTCGTCAATAGATTCCTATCATTTACTACCTTTTTTCTTTTGGACAACGTATAATAAAACATATGAAAGATTTAGGAGGTTTCACTTCATGACAGCAACAATTCAAAATGAAAAAGTGATCGTTTCCATTTCTGACAAAGGTGCAGAATTACAAAGCGTTCGCTTAAAAGAAGATAACACTGAATACTTATGGCAAGGCGATTCTACTTATTGGGGGCGCCGCGCACCAATTTTATTCCCAATTGTCGGCCGATTAGTAGATAATACATACTACGTAGATGGTAAACCATATTCTTTAACACAACACGGCTTTGCTCGTGATCTTACATTCTCTGTAAAAGAACAAAGTGAAACGAATATTACTTATATTGTTACTAGTAATGAAGAAACATTAAAAAAATACCCATACGAATTCGAATTACTCGTTTCTTATGAGCTAGATGGACAAATCGTTCATGTAACATATAAAGTAAATAACCCTACTTCAAAAGAGATGTTTTTCTCAATCGGAGCACATCCTGGTTTCAACTTCCCCTTATTAGAGGGCGAATCATTTACAGATTATCATTTATCATTTAATGGTTCTGAACGCTTAAAAACAAGCGTATTAGAAGGACCTTATCTTTCAAGTAAAAAGCAATTAATCGCTGAAAATGCGAATGAATTACCACTTACATACGATTTATTCAAAAATGATGCACTTATTTTTGAAAATATGAATACGGATGAAATCTCTATTCGTTCTCATAAACATAATAAATTTGTAAAAGTAGAATTTGACGGATTCCCATTTGTGGGTGTATGGACACCAGGCGAGAACGCACCTTTCTTATGTATTGAACCTTGGTACGGGATTGCTGATGAAGTAAATCCGGCAAAAGATTTCAAGGAAAAAAAAGGAATTCAATCTTTACAAACGAATGAAACATTTACATGTCGTTATAGTATTACAATCGGCTAAGTCACTCTATCCCCTACTTCAAAGAAACATATAAGTAGGGGATCATCTTATAATTTGGAGGTTTCTCATTTTGATTGAAGTATATATTGATGGTGCATCAAAAGGAAATCCTGGTCCTTCTGGTGCAGGAGTGTTTATTAAAGGGGTGCAACCAGCTGTACAGTTATCATTGCCCCTTGGGACAATGTCCAATCATGAAGCAGAATACCACGCTTTACTTGCGGCATTAAAATATTGCACGGAGCATAATTATAACATTGTCTCTTTTCGTACCGATTCGCAGCTTGTCGAGCGAGCTGTCGAAAAAGAATACGCAAAAAATAAAATATTTGCACCACTATTAGAGGAAGCACTGCAGTACATAAAAAGTTTCGATCTCTTTTTTATTAAGTGGATTCCAAGTAGTCAAAATAAAGTTGCTGATGAATTAGCTAGAAAAGCTATCTTACAAAATTAACGGGGGTATGAGTGTGAAAAAAGATTGGGTTGCTCCTCTTGCTTTATTATTCGTCTCTTTTATTTGGGGAGCTACGTTTGTTGTCGTTCAAAATGCTATGTCTTTCGTTGGTCCATTTACTTTTAATGGTATTCGCTTTTTATTCGCTGGAATTATTTTATTATTCGTTCAAATGATTTTCTCAAAAAGAGCTTCAAAACAAGATATAAAACAGAGTAGCTTCGCTGGATTAATTGTTGGATTCTTTTTATGTATTGGCTATGTATTACAAACATTCGGCTTACTTTATACAACTTCTTCAAAAGCTGGTTTCTTAACAGGGCTTAGTATCGTTATGGTACCAATTTTGTCTTTTATCTTTTTAAAACAAAAAGCTACCATTTTTATCGTAATGGGCATTGCTGTAGCAACAGCAGGTTTATACTTATTAACGGCTGGTGATTCTTTTCAATTAAACATTGGAGATATACTCGTTCTCGGTTGTGCAGTTGCTTTTGCTGCCCATATTCTTGTTAACGGTTTCTTTTCTAAGAAAATATCACCTTTATTACTAAGCACCTCTCAAGTATTAGCTGTCGGTATATTTTCTTCTATTTGCGCTTTTTTGTTTGAAGATTGGGAAAAATTATTTTCAGTTTCACTATGGACGAATCAATCCTTTTTATTCGCTCTATTTCTAACTTCCCTATTTGCGACATCCATTGCTTTTTTCATTCAAACATCGGCACAAAAACACACTTCTCCAACGAGAGTAGCAATAATCTTCGCAATGGAGCCTGTTTTTGCAGCATTAACAGGCGTTCTAGTTGCAAACGAACAACTTTCTATTTCTGCCATTATCGGTTGTTTATGTATTTTCCTAGGCATGGTTTTTGTTGAGCTACCTTCCAAAACAAAAAAAGAAGCGCAGGCTGCGTGAAGTTATGCTTGTAACTTCCGCATAAAAGCCTTAGCGCTTTTTTTATCTGTAATTTCTTCCTCTTTCAATCGTTCTAATAACGCAACAAAATAACTGCCATCAAACTGTAATTGATGTTTAATCGTCGCTTCTATTGCTACGTTCACAATCCCATCAGATGCACCAGTATATCCTTGTCCGAACATAATAAATCCTTGTGCTTCCTCTGATAATTTAAATCCTTTCGTATGTAAGAATGAAAGATAATCTTCTACTGTTTGCATGATATTCCCACCTACTCAAAAATTCTCCACTTCCTATCATACATGTTTTTACACTCTATGAGAATGAAATTTATTTGACAACTTTGTAAATCTATCGTCTACTTCTTAGAAAAAAGAGGAGTTCCTTACAATATAAAAGAATATGTAAAGTGGAATTTATTTTATATTAAAGGGGATATCGAATGAAACAAGCACTATTAATTATCGATGCTCAGCAAGAATTAATGGATGGAAATGAACAAGAAAATGAAGTTTTTCGTAAAACCGAGCTATTATCTACACTAAATACAGCCGTACAGAAAGCAATAGATTCAAATGCCCTTATTGTTTTCGTAAGAGATATCGATGTTGCTTCTGGTAGCGGAGAAGGATTTGAAGTACATAATCAAATTAAAGTACCTCAGTCTGCAATCCTTATTAATAAAGCAGCAACAAACGCTTTCTATGGCACTTCTTTACTTGAACTTTTAAAAGAAGAGAAGATTAGCCATATCGTTATCGGTGGATGTAAAACAGAACATTGCATCGATACCGCCGTTAGAACAGCAACTGTACAAGGATTTGACGTTACATTAATTAAAAATGGTCATTCCACAACTGATTCTAACGTGTTATCTGCAGAGCAAATTATTGGTCATCATAATAAAACTCTACATGGACATTATAACGTTGATCATTTTTCAATGGTTAGAGATGTCGAGGAAGACCTTTTTCAACCTATTCATGATCAATATCGCGATTAATATGGCTATAAAAAAGAATCCTTTTCACAAAAGGATTCTTTTTTATCCAAAAATTTGCGCTGCAATACTGTATAGTTCTCCATTTCTTTTCAAAATTTGATCACTATTTTTTATCATAATTGGTGGGGTATTAACCTTTTGAAAACCAGTAATCTCTAATTCTTTCATGAAACCTTTCTTTCCTTCTGGTACATCAATTCTTAATTTACCATGATGCTCTCTTGCTAAATAATGTACCATTCTCATTGCCATCGCATCATTTTTAGCAACGACCGGCCCTATTATTTTATTTTCTGGCGTTTGTATACTTAAACCGTAACCTAATACATTTTGTTGTGCATCCTTTGTAACAATACATTGTTCACTTTGAATAATTCGATACTTTAAAAACTCTTCTCTATTTGTTCCAAATGCATCTTTATCTATTTGTATTATTTCTTCTAAATCACGTTCTTCATAATTCACAATATACTCTTCATTTCCTACACAATGGTAATTCGCATTGTACGAGTTACATATGTATTTAGAAACATAACTAACAGCCCTGAATCCTAGTTTTTCATATAAAATTTTCCCCTCATCCGTGGCAATAAGCATAATGGGGGTTTGAGTTAATACGCTTTTAACACATAAATCCGTTATTATCTTTCCAATCCCTCTTCCTTTATAATCTGGATGTACAATTACCATTCCAATTGAGGCTAATGTCTCCCCGTATAGTATAATTGCTGCGCTAGCAATAAGCTCTTCTCTCTCATTTACTACACCATATACTATACCCGTATTCAAAATCATCTCAATTTCCTCTCTGTTGTAATCCCAGCCAATATGAGAAGATAATGCTACAATATCCTCTCTTTTCCCTTTCCTAAGACGCTCCACCCTAATCTCCACTTCAATCATTCCCCATCTCCTTCTTTAGACGTTTGAACCATTCTGCATGAATCAACTTGTACATGTTTCCCTTTATCACTCACACACATATCCTATTTTGACCAAGACTATATTGTAAATGAGGTGACAACATGCCCATTACGAATCGATTTTCTACCACCACTAACGGCGCACTCGCTATTACAGGAAACACACTAGGTTTAAGTAAAATTAGCAATCTAAACCGTGCTGGTACAATCGGTGCAATTGGTGCATTCGTAACTACGAATACCGCTTTACAAGTAACTACTTTTCCTGCAGGTACAACGTTAAACTATACACAAAATAGTTCTACCGCTATTTTGAATATCCCTGCTGGTAGTACTATTCTTTACGCAGAACTCGTTTGGGGTGGAAACTATTTATCTCGGGATCAAAACATTACGAGTGTATTAGGAAACCCCGTTTCTTTTACAACACCTGTGTCAACATACTCAATTACCCCTTCGGCTGTTACAGCTTCAAATCAAACATTCGTTTCTGGATCTGTCACATTTGGATTTTACACACGATCAGCGGATGTAACGTCACTCGTTCAAGCTGCTGGATCTGGATCTTATACAACAGGTTCTGTTCCTGGACTTGTAGATCCTTTAGACGCTTCTAATGGAGCCATTAATTCTGCAGGATGGACGCTTATTGTCGCTTATCAAAACGGTTCCTTACCCGCAAGAAATTTAACAATTTACGTAGCTGGTAACCGCGTTTCTGTAGAAACCGGTAGTGCAGATGTATCTGTCTCAGGGTTTTTAACACCTGCCGGGGGACCTGTAAGCGGGAGATTATTTTTAAGTTCTACTGAAGGGGATGCTGATTTAACTGGGGATCAAGCTTTATTTGGACCAAATTTCAGTTCATTAAATGCATTATCTGGGCCAAATAATGCTGTTAATAATTTCTTCGGTTCTCAAATTAATAATGCTGCAGGGAACTTAGATACAACTGGTACATTTGGAACGCGAAACCAGAGTGCCTCTACAAGTACAAATATCTCCGCTGGAAGACAAGGATGGGACATTACTTCCATTGATATTTCTCCTTATTTAACAAATTCCCAAGTATCTGCCTCAATTCGTTTAACTACTAACGGGGATGCATATATGTTAAATACAGTCGGTTTACAAATCAATATAAACTCACCTAATATACAAGCAACTAAAAGCGTGAATAAAAGTGTCGCTACAATTGGAGATATTCTAACCTATACAGTTACTGTTCCTAACACCGGGCTTCTTCCTGCAAATAACGTTACTTTTACAGATGTTCTCCCTAACGGTACTTCCTTTATACCTGGAAGCGTAACGATAGATAACGTACCACAAACAAACGCAAATCCGGTCGCCGGTATATCTCTGGGGACAATTAATAATGGCTCTTCTCGTACAGTAGCTTTCCAAGCGACTGTCGTTTCTCTTCCAAGTCAAAATCCTATCTCTAACACTGCGAATATTACATTTCAATATACACCGATTGCCGGAGGAACGACTTTTAACGGTCTTGCAACAAGTAACTCTGCAGGAACACAAATTAACCTCGCAGATATTAATGGCACAAAATCAGTTAACAAACTTTTTACCGATATTGGTGAAACATTAACTTACAGTATTGCCTTAGCTAATATAGGAAATATCGCTGCAACTAATGTTATATATACAGATCCGATTCCTAGCGGGACTACTTTCATTCCAGGGAGTGTAACTGTTAACGGAGTTACTCAAGCTGGAGCAAATCCCGCTAATGGTATATCAATTGGATCTATTGCTGCAAATTCTACTACTACTATTTCCTTTCAAGTATTCGTTCCTTCTATCCCCCAAACAAATCCAATATTAAATAGTGGTACAACAACATATCAATACATTCCTGTACCAAATCAGCCGGCAGTAAGTGGAACTGATACGACAAATATTGTCTCCACTCAAGTGAATAATGCTACTGTAACAATGACGAAAGCAGTAGATAAAAACTATGCAGATATTGGCGATACCCTGACTTACACTGTTGCCTTTACAGGTACAGGTAATACGAATGCGAACAATGTTATTTTTACAGATGTCATTCCTACAGGAACAACTTTTGTCCTAAACAGTTTAACAATAGATGGCTCGACACAAGTTGGCGCTAATCCCGCTAATGGTGTGAACATAGGATCCATCCCAACTGGCACAACCAAAAGTGTTTCATTTCAAGTAGTAGTAAACACAATACCCGCGTCAAATGCCATATCTAACGGATCAAGCGCTTCTTATCAGTACACCGTTAACCCTAGCCAATCACCCATTATGAAAAACATTTCTTCTAACGTCGTTACTACTCAAATTAACAATGCGAATTTAACATTAACAAAGTCTACAAATAAACAATTTGCCACAATTGGCGAAACGATAAGTTATACAATCCTTATTACAAACAATGGAAATACGGCCGCCAATAACGTTCAACTAACAGATCCACTTCCAAATGGAACGATATTAACATTAGGTTCTGTAACGCTCAACGGAGTTTTGCAAAATGTAGATTCTCTCGTTGCTTTACCTATCGGCACAATTCCTGGTGGAGCTACTTTCACCTTATCCTTCCAAGTAACAGTCATTAACATTACTGCACAAAACCCTATCATTAATAACGCTTTCTCCTCTTATATTTACACTGTAAATCCAAGCCTGCCACCAACTTCAAAAACAGCAAATTCTAATTCTGTTACATCAACAATTAGACTAGCAAATCTTCATGCTAATAAATCTGTAAGTCAAACGTTTGCGGAAGTTGGAGATGTATTAACTTACACCTTTGCTCTTACAAACGATGGAAATGTTACAGCGAACAATGTATTACTATCCGATTCCATTGCGAATGGCACTTCCTTTGTACCGAACAGTGTTATAGTTAACGGTGTTACTCAGCCGGGCGCAACACCGGCTAGCATCAATATTGGTAGCATCAATGCTAATACTACAATTACAGCTTCATTCCAAATATTAATAACTAGTATTCCAAATCCTAATCCTATTTTGAATAGCGCTTCCATCTCCTATAACTTTATCGTTGATCCAAACGCTTCTCCTGTAAGTACAAACACAACTACAAACACTACATTTATCCAAGTTAATGATGCAAATGTAATTTCGGCAAAATCAGTGGATCGAGAGTTCGCTACTGTTGGAGATATATTAACTTATACCGTTATTTTAACGAATGCAGGAAGCGTTTCTGCTGATAATCCTACTTTCATAGATATAAATCCAGATGGTACTACCTTTATTCCAAATACTTTTCTTATTAATGGCGTTTTGCAAAACAATGCAGATCCAAATATCGGTGTCCTGTTACCTTCTATTCCTGCTAGCGGATTAATTACCGTTTCTTATCAAGTAACTGTCACTGCTTTACCAGCCCAAAATCCAACAACTAATTCATCGAGTACACAGTATAGTTTCGTTCTAAATCCAGGTGATCCACCAATTATAGAAACATCTTTAAGTAATACTGTAAGTACACAAATTAATTTAGCAAATGTAGTTATTGTCAAAGAGGTAGATTTAACTATTGCCGATGTCGGGCAACCAATCACATATACAATTTCCTTAGCTAACCTTGGCAATACTACAGCAAACAATGTTGTTGTTACCGATATAATCCCTCTCGGCACCACTATCGTACCAAATAGTATTTTTATAGGTGGCGCTTTACAGCTAGGTGCAGACCCAAGTACCGGCCTTCAAGTCGGCTCCATTCCTGCAGGTGGTTTTACAACGATTGTTTTTCAAATAAGTGCAAATGGGCTACCTTCACCAAATCCAATTCAAAATAGCGCTTCACTTCAATATAACTTTATCGCTGATCCAAATTTACCTGTTGTTGTGAAAAACGCTACTAGTAATATAGTAACTACACAAATTAATACTGCTAATATTGTTGCTACAAAACTAACGAGCACAAATTTCGCTGATGTTGGTGATGTCATATTATATGCGACTATTTTAACAAATAACGGGAATATCCCTGCTTCTAATGTAACGTTTACAGATATCATTCCAGCGGGTACCCTGTTCATTCCTAATACTGTAACGATTAACAATGTCCCTATAGCAAATGCAAATCCTGCTAACGGTATTTTTATCGGTACGATAGGAGCGAATTCATCACGAACCGTTGCATTCCAGGTTCTTGTACCAACTATCCCTGCTGTAAATCCGATTACAAATCAATCAGGCACAACATTCCAATATACGTACGATCCATCCAAGCCAGCTGTAATGCAGATGGTGGCTTCTAACACGGTACAGACAACTATTAATAACGCCTCAATTGCCGCTACAAAATCTGCAGATAAACAGTTTGCTAACGTAAATGATATTATTACGTACACGACTACTTTAACAAATAACGGGAATACACTTGCATCAAATATAGTATTTACAGATGCCATTCCAAGTGGGACTTCATTTATTCCAAATAGTGTAACAGTAAATGGTACTACACTCCCTAATATAAATCCAGCAAATGGCGTAGCAATTGATCCAATAAACCCCAATACAAATACAACAATCTCATTTCAAGTAATAGTAAATTCCATCCCTAGTCCAAATCCAATCCCGAACCAAAGTAATACAACGTACCAATATGTCGTAAATCCTAACTTACCTCCAGCATCCGCCAATGCGTTAAGTAACGTAATAACAACTCAAATTAATAACGCTACGATCGTCGCTACTAAATCAGTGAATACACCGACAGCTGCAATTGGAGATATCGTTACCTATACGATTGCAGTTACAAACACAGGTAATATCCCTGCTAGTGCAAATGTTTTAACGGATGGGCTTGGCGCAGGAGCTTCATTTATCCAAAACTCCGTAACTATCAATAATGTTCCACAACCAGGATTAGATCCATCACTTGGTATTCACTTAGCAGATATTCCACCAGGTAATACTGTATTTATTGCTTTTCAAGCACAAATTTTAGCGATACCGCCTAGTGGCACATTAACAAATAATGCCCTTGTAAATTATGAATATACAGTGAACCCAAACCAATCACCTGCTGTTGGTAGTACAATTACAAACACAACGGTTACTCCAATTATTGATGCTACTCTATCTATAAATAAAACTGTCAATTCAACATTCGCTACTATTGGAGATACACTTACTTTCACTTCTACCATTACTAATTCCGGTAACACTACCGCAAACAATGTTATTTTTACAGATTTAATTCCAGATGGTACAACGTTTATTCCAAATAGTTTTACAGTAAATGGAACAACCATTCCTAATGCAAATCCACAAAATGGTATCAATATCGGTAACATAAATTCAAATGCATCAGTTATACTCAGCTTTCAAGTAAACATTACAACGATTCCAAATCCTAATCCAATCCCTAATAAATCATCGCTTCAATATAGTTTTATTGTAGATATTAATGAACCACCTGTTTCACGAACAGTTAAATCCAATAAAACTTTTACACAAGTAAATACTGCTTCCGTTATCGCAACAAAAACTGCGAGCAGTGCATTTGCTGCTGTTGGCGATACAATTACGTATACAACTACTCTCACTAATAACGGAAATACAACTGCAAACACACCTGTTTTTATCGATATATTACCACCTGAACTTTCATTCGTTCCTGATAGCATACAAATTAATACCACCCCACAACTCGGATTTAGGCCAGATAACGGGGTTCCTTTAGACCCCATTCCAGTTGGAGGAACGACAACCATCAGCTTCCAAGCTATTGTCGGTTCAATACCAGATTCAAACCCTACGATGAACCAATCTAGTACAACATACTCTATCATTATTGACCCTACCGAGCCGCCTGTTACAGAAACGGCTACTAGTAATCCGGTCTTAGTTCAAATAAATGAAGCAATCATTCAAGCAACGAAAAGCGTGGATCGTATCTTTTCTGACGTAGCACCTGGAAATTCATTTTTAACGTATACTGTTTTATTAGAAAATATAGGGAACACGACTGCTATTAATATCATTTTTACAGATCCGATTCCAAATAATACAGTATTTATAGAAGATAGCGTTCGAGTAGGTGGGGTTTTATTACCTGGAGTAAATCCAGCGAATGGGATACCAATTGGAGATATTATTGCAGGAGATTTTATAAACGTCACCTTCCGCGTGCAAGTAGTTAGTATTCCAAATCCAATTTTCACAATTGGGCCTGGGGGACCAAACTCACCGGTTGTAAACGGTGCTTCTATTAATTATCAATTTATGACAGGACCTAATTTACCACTCGTTTCACGAAGTACAACATCCAATTCTGTTTCGACACAAATAAATTCCGGGGAAATTGTAGCGGTTAAATCCGCGGATAAAAATTTCGCAACGATCGGCGATACAATTTCTTATACAATTACATTAAATAACCCTGGAAATGTCACTTCACAAAATATAATTTTCACGGATATTTTGCCTGATGGAACGACATTTATTTCCGGGACTCTTACAAGCGATTCTGGTACACAGCAAATTGGAAATCCGGCAAACGGGATTCAGATTGGAAATATAAATCCAGGTGGTACGGCTACTATTACGATAAATGTCCTTGTGACAAACATTCCAAGTATAAATCCAATCTCTAATTCTAGTTCTGTACAATTTCAGCATATTGTCGATCCAAGTCAACCCGCTATAACACAAACCGTTTCATCTAATACCGTGACTACGACAATAAATAGTGCAATATTAACTACAACAAAAAGTGCTGATAAATCTATAGTGTCTGTTGGAGATACGATTACGTATACCACTACTATTACAAATACAGGGAATACAGCAGCAACGAATATAACATTCACAAGCGCTATTCCAGCTAGCACTACATTCATACCAAATTCAGTTACAGTAAATGGAGTTCAGCAACCTGGTGCGCAACCAGCACTTGGAGTAAATTTACCAAATATCGCACCCGGTGAAACAGTAACTGTTACTTTCCAAGTAAATGTTATTTCTATTCCCCCTTCAAGCTCGATTATGGATAATGACACAATTTTATATTCTTATACTGTTGATCCAAGCGGAGCTCCTATTACAACTTCTACTTCAACGAATATCGTTACAAATCCTGTACTAGATGCCATGATAACGATGGTAAAATCAGTCGATCAAACGCTTGTAACACTAGGTGATACCATTACCTATACGACCATTTTAAAGAATAGTGGTAATACAAATGCAACTAACATTACTTTCACTGACCTTATTCCAGATGGTACAACGTTTATTACTGATAGCATTACAATAGATGGCATCACACAAATTGGTCTTAATCCTAATACAGGTATAACGATTGGATCAATTGCTCCTAACAGCTCAATATCTATAGCATTTCAAGTTACCGCTACTTCCACCCCTGTTCAAAATCCCATTGCCAACTCCGCTACTGCTTCTTACACATTTATCGCTGATCCAAATGCACCTATTGTTTCAAGAAATGTTACTTCAAACACAACGTTTACTACAATTAATACAGCTACCATTCTTTCATCAAAGCAAGTTGATAAAGCCTATAGCCACATCGGAGATACACTCACTTATACTGTCACTTTAACAAACAACGGAAATTCCTCCGCACAAAATGTTATTTTCACAGATACAATGCCGAGCGGAACTACATTTATCACAAACACATTTTCTATCAATGGAATTCCTCAAAGCGGTGCGAATCCAACGAATGGTGTAAATATTGGTCCTATAACAGCTGGGGCTACAGTAAATGTTTCATTCCAAGTAAACGTGACCTCATTACCAACCGCAAATCCAATTGTAAATTTCTCATCGACATCGTATCAATTAGTCTCACCACCTGATGCAGAAACTTCAATTAGTAATCCTGTTTCAACGCAAATTAGAGAAGCTATATTATCCATGACGAAAAATAAAAGTGTATCCTTTGCAGATACCGGGCAAACTGCCTTTTATACTACTTCTATTATCAATGTAGGCAATACCGATGCAACTAACATTGTATTCACAGACGTATTACCAAGTGGACTCACATTTGTTCCTAGCACGTTAACTGTCGATGGCGTTTTACAACCTAATGCGAATCCAAATACAGGTGTATTACTCGCAGCACTTCCACCAAATGAAATATATAGTATCGTCTTTCAAGTTACAGTGAACAGCATCCCACCGAGTAATCCAGCACCAAATACAGCATCAACGACGTATGAGTTTACTGTTGATCCAGGTAATCCGCCGGTATCGAATACAGCTAGCTCCAACACTACACTTCTTCAAATAAACAACGCAAATATTATTAGTACAAAAACAGCAAATCTTACTTTTGCGGATGTTGGTAATACAATAACATTTACACTTAGCCTTCCTAATACAGGGAATGTGGCTGCAACTGATGTAACTATTATCGATATTCTTGATAGCAATTTAAGTTTCATTCCAAACAGTTTCACAGTTAATGGGCAAACCATTCCAAACGCTGATTTGTCTACTGGTGTAAACATAGGTTCAATTAATGGGGGTAATACGGCAATCGTTACATTCCAAGCAACTGTTACTACACTTCCAACACTTAATCCAATTTCTAATTTTACTTCTACCACATATCATTATGTCGTTGATCCTAGCCAGTCACCTATTACAACTTCCAATCAATCGAATACAACGACAACCCAAATTAATAGCGCTATCCTTACTGCACAAAAAAATTCAAATGCGGAAACGGTAGATATCGGGCAGGATATCGTCTACTCCGTTACAATTACAAATAGCGGAAATGTTAGTGCAACGAATGTTATTTTTACCGACCTTATTCCAGCCGGAACTTCCTTTGAACCGAATAGTTTTACACTTAACGGAATTAGCATCCCAAATGCAAATATAATTACAGGTGTTCCAATTGGTGATATCGCGCCAAACCAATCTGTCATCGTAGCATTTCATATTAATGCCAATGAAATTCCGCCTATAAATCCAATTTCCAACCAAGCTAGCGTTAGCTTCCACCATATCGTTAATCCAGCAAATCCTCCAGTTTCAAAAAATATTACTTCTAACAGCGTTACAACAAAAATTGAAAGTGCTATTTTAAACACTATTAAAATAGGAGATAAAGCTTTTGCAACTATCGGTGATACGATTACGTATACAACTACTATTACGAACACAGGAAATATCTCTGCTAACAACGTTGTTTTCTCAGACCCTATACCGACATGGACACAATTTGTTGCAGGATCAGTCATTGTTGATGGCACTTCATTACCATCCGCTTCTATCATTGACGGTGTTGGCATAAATACAATAACTCCAAATCAAATCGTAACAATTATGTTCCAAGTGCAAATCGTAAGCAATCCAACAACGTTCACACCTGAACTCCAAAACTTAGGATTTGTTAACTTCCAATATAACGTAGGCAATTCATTACAAGCCCAGCCTGGCAATGTGGAAACGAACGTCTTCGTTACTTCTATTAATTCAGCAATACTTTCAGCTGTAAAAACTGCTAATACAGCCTTTGCAAATATCGGAGACACAATCACTTATACAGTTTTGATTCAAAACAGCGGCAATACAAACGCTACGAATTTAAATTTCTCAGATCTTATTCCAGCTGGAACGACCTTTGTTGAAAATAGTTTTTCTGTAAATGGAAGTATCATTCTAGGGGCAGATCCAAATAACGGGGTTAATATCGGAACCGTTAGTACGAACAGTTCCTTAACTGTTACTTTCCAAGTCATGGTTGCATCTACTCCACCTTCAAACCCAATTACAAACGTTGGATCTATTCAATTCACATTCATTGTTGACCCGGCAGCTCCTCCTGTTACAAGCACAATAAATTCTAATGGCGCTTCAACACAAATTAATAACGCTACCGTTACTACTGTTTTAGAAGCAAATCGATCAATCGTATCCATCGGAGATATAATTACGTATACAGCAACATTAACAAATACCGGAAATTTCCCTGCAAATTCTGTATTGCTCATAAACGGAGTTCCTGTAGGTGCAGTATTCGTTCCAAATAGCGTTACGTTAAATGGAATGTCACTTCCAAATGCAAGTCCAACTCTCGGTATTCCAGTTGGTATTATCGCACCAGGTGATTTTGCTACTATTACGTTCCAATTTCTTGCAAGTTCTATTCCACCGCAAGGGGCGATTATAAATCAAGCCATTACAAGTTACACGTATATTGTCGATCCAAGTCAACCTCCAGTTACAGCAACATCCTCATCTAATACGGTTAATACAGCTGTCGTTGATGCATCGTTATCCGTAATTAAAAATACAGATTCTCTCGTACAATCTACTAACGGTACAATCACTTACACAGTAGTCGTTCAAAATAACGGAAATACAACTGCAAATACAGTTAATTTAACAGATTTGGTCCCAGAAGGAACTGCATTTATTCCTAATAGCGTGACCATTAATAGCGTTTCCGTTCCAGGTTCCGATCCAAACGTAGGGATACCATTAAACGCCATCGCGCCGTCAGAAATCGTCACCGTCACATTCCAAGTTATCGTTCAATCCATTCCAAGCGTGAATCCAATTTCTAATACAGCCCGTATTGACTATACTTTTATCGCCGATCCAACCTCTCCTATCATCTCTCGTACAATTACTTCTAATCCAGCATCCACACAAATTTCAGATGCGACTATCATTTCTTTAAAAGCAGTCAATGCACAACAAGCAACAACTAGCGATATTTTGACCTACACGATAACATTAGAAAATAACGGAAATATCTCAGCAACTAATCTCTCATTTTTAGATTCTACTCCAAATGGGACTACATTCGTAGAAAATAGTTTTACACTTAACGGAACAGCTATACCTGGTGCCAATCCAAACGTAGGTGTTACTTTGCCTAACCTTGCAGCAAACGCTACTCACCTTATTTCGTTTCAAATTCTTATTAATAATTCATTCTCGCAAGATTCTATTACAAATCAATCCAATACAACATATACAATTCAACCAGATCCAAGCCAGCCGCCTATTACTGAAACATCTACAAGTAATATTGTCATTACAAATTTTGTGCAAGCACAATTGACAATTACAAAAACGTCCAATCCAATAACTGTAGATATTGGCGGAACTATACTTTATATTTCTGAAGTGAAAAATATCGGCAATGTTGACGCAATAAATATTATTTTTACAGATTCTATTCCAGCTGGGACTACATTCGTTCCCGATAGTGTCACAATTAACGGTGTCCTGCAGCCAGGTGTAAATCCAGAAAACGGAATACCGATTGGAACGATTCCAGCAAATAGTTCAAAAACGATACTATTTCAAGTGCAAACAAACAATCCACCTACTGAAACCGAAATTGTAAATCAATCTTCTGCAAATTACCAATATGTAAGTATTCCTACAGCTCCACCGGTGAATCGCTCTGCAAACTCTAACATTGTTACAACATCACTTCAAAATGCAAATATTATTTCTGTTAAAAGCGCTGATGTAACTTTCGTATCAATTGGGCAAATTATTACCTACACAAATACACTACAAAATATAGGAACCATTCCAGCTAACAATACCGTGTTTATTGATAACATTCCAGAAGGTACTATATTCATTGAAGATAGCTTATCAATAAATAATGTGATTCAGCCTGGCGCGAATCCTGAAAACGGAGTAACTCTCGGCACGATACAACCAAATGAAACAGTCACTATTTCATTCCAAGTACAACTTACAAATATACCGTCCGGCAATACAGTCATTAATATTTCAGACACTTCGTACGAATACCAAATTGACCCTAGCTCTCCGATTATTCAGCGTAGATCGTTATCAAATGCAGTAAACACGGTAGTGCGGACGGCAAATGTTAGTGCAATTAAATCCGCCAATAGATCCATTACACGCATCGGTCAAATCATCACATATACAGTCGCAGTTACAAACGCTGGTACAGTACCTATTACAAATACTCTCCTAATTGACGCAATTGCAGCTGGCACCACATTCGTTCCAAATAGCATCCTTGTAGATGGCATACCAAGACCTAACGAAAATCCAATTACCGGAATCACCCTTGATATTATCCTTCCAAATAATACGATTATTGTTACGTTCCAAGTAAATGTAGTCTCTATACCTTCTCAAAATAACATTAATAATATCGCTGTCATTCACTATGAATATCAACCGGATCCAAGCTCACCACCAATTTCAGAAACGACCTCTTCCAATAGTACAAATATACAATTTATTGACGCTATTCTTATCGCTACAAAATCCGCTAATAAAGTATTAGCTAATATTGATGAAATCATTGAATATACAGTATTAATCCAAAATAACGGATCCACTACAACTAACTCCATCTTTTTTACAGATACTATAGAAGATGGAACAGTATTTATTCCGGGAAGTGTAATAGTTAACAATACTGTACTTCCTGCAGCAGATCCGAATATCGGCTTTCCCATTGCTAATATCGCGTCAGGTCAATCGACAACAATAACATTCCAAGTTTCCGTTACGAATTTACCTGCTGTAAATCCAGCACCTAATACTGCAAACATCGTCTACGACTTTATTTTCAATCCTGACTTTGCACCAATTCAAAAATCTACTACTTCCAATACTACTTTCGTTCAAATTAATGACGCTGATATCGTTTCACTGAAAACTGTTGATTTAACTTCTGTAACGATTGGTGACATTTTAACTTATACAACAACTTTAACGAATACAGGGAATACGGATGCTACTGCTGTTGTATTTACAGACAATATTCCTGATGGAACAACCTTTATAGACGGTAGCGTTTTAGTAAATAACATTCCGCAGCTTAACGCCAATCCAAGTACCGGTATACTTGTAGGAACGATTGCTCCTGACATTTCTATCCCAGTCACATTTTCTGTTACCGTCGTAGCTCTTCCAGCTAGCGGCCATGTTCAAAATCAATCAGCTTCCCGCTATACAATAAACGGGGAAGAACAAATATCGACTAGTAATATTACCTTCACTGAAGTTATTTCTGCTAATGTAATTGCGACAAAAACAACGCCAATCCAATACGCTGACCTACAAACTATTATCCCTTATACAATTTCCATCATAAATAACGGAAATATACAAGTGGAAAACATTATCGTTACAGATATCATCCCAGCAAATACGAGCTTTATAGAGAATAGCGTTATTGTAAATGGCAACGCTCGGCAAAATGACAATCCACTTAGCGGTATACCAATTGATAACATTCCGCCTAATACGACAGCAACTATTCTATTCCAAGTCCGGGTTATTTCGATTCCGCAAACAAATCCAATCTCTAACACGAGTGCAATTGAATATGAATACACGGTACCAGACCAACCACCTATTACCGAAACTATTATTTCATCAGCTGCTGTAACAGAAATTAATCATGCGAATTTGAATAGTAATAAAGCTGTTGACCTTGCATTTGCAACGGTTGGTGATACGTTAACGTATACGATTACATTAAATGAAACTGGTAATGTTGCAGCAAATGATGTAATCATTCAAGATATTATTCCTCAAGGTACTACGTTTATAGAAAATAGCGTCATTGTCAACGGAGAAACTCTTCCGGGAGTTAATCCAGTAAGCGGCATACCAATTGGCACTATAATTGTAGGTGGAAATACTATCGCTTCATTCCAAGTAACTGTAACTTCTATTCCAACACCAAATGAGCTCAACAACAAAGCAATTACTACTTTTAACTATATAGTCAATCCAAATAACTTACCTGTTACAAATACGACTACAACAAATACTGTGACAACAACTGTCCAAAATGATAATGTCGTTGCCATAAAATCTGTTAATGCCACGAATGCATTACCTAGTCAAACTTTAACGTATACAATTACTATTACTAATAGTGGCAATGTGACTATTGACGATTTTCTTATTGTAGACACTGTACCAGTAGATACAACCTTCGTTACTGGTAGTGTTACGATTAACGGAATCAATCAACCTAATGCGAATCCCGAAAACGGTATTACATTAGGAAACCTTGCTCCTAATGAATCTGTTGTCGTTACGTTCCAAGTAACAATATCTTCTTTGACTCTTCAATCTGCTATCAATAACGATGCTACTATCTCCTATACGTTTATCGTCGATCCAACCGAACCACCTATTACAATTACAAAGCAAACAAATACCGTTACAACAACGATCGTTGATCCAATGGTGCGCATTGAGAAAAACGCTGACAAATCTTCTGTCGTTATAGGAGATATTATTACATTCACATTAGAGATATTTAATCATTCCCCAATTCCTACAGTAAGTACTTCCGTTTTAGATATGATTCCAGCTGGTACAACATTTATAGAAAACAGTGTAACAATTAACGGTACTTCGGTTCCAAATATTCGACCAGACACTGGTATTAACATTGGTTCCTTATCGGCAGATGGAGTAGCAACTATAACATTTAAAGTTCTCGTAACTTCTATCCCTTCAAACAGTACAATTATCAATTCCGCAACAGTTACAGCTGCTTTCCAATTGACACCACAGGATCCAATTATTATTTTCATTGTTAATTCGAATATTGTTCGTATACCAGTTCAATTTATAACGGCAGCAGTGATAAAAAATGCTTCCGTCAGCTCTGCTTATTTAAACCAATATTTTGATTATACAGTGCGTATTACGAATACTTCCGAGATTTCACTTTCAAATATTTCATTACAAGACACCATTCCAGCAGGTTTACAATTTATGAACGGTACGGTCTTCATTAATGGGGAACGCTCTCCACTAGCGAATCCGAATATCGGTTTCCTAGTCGCTACTAATTTGGAACCGAACGAAACAATTATCGTGTTATTCACAGTACAAGTGATAAGTCCACCTATTAATAATGAATTTAAAAACACGGCAAACGTTTCTTTACAACTTCAAGTCTCTCCTACCGATCCACCAATCACAGTAACCATTACAAGTAACGAAAACATCGTCACCTTTATTCCAGAAAATCCAGATGAAACACTTCCAAATTTAAATTGTTTCTTTGACGGTGAACGTTTCATACGCATTACTCCTCGAAATATACGAAATTACTTTTGGACTTGGATTTGGTGGCGTTAATCAAAAAAGAAAAAGCTTGTAGTTCGGATAATATCCAAACTACAAGCTTTTTTCATAAACAAAATTATCAATTGCTAGCAGCACTATATGCTACATGTCGTTTCTCAATCCGTTCTTCAATTTCTTTCATATTCTCTTTATTAGTTAGTAGGGATTGTTTATTTTCTATTAATAATTGTTTAAAGGATTTTCTCACTTTTTTTCGCATGTTTATTTTCCTCCTTGGGGGATGGTTTATATAAAAGATAACTTGAAACTTTAATCAATGAGAGGATTTACCCTCACTAATTATTAGCCTACATCAATCGGGCTTTTACAGGGAGTTACTCTTCCATCATCACTCTTTATTCAGCTATAATACTGAGATAGAAGTCCTATCTCCCGTTAATGCGGGATAAGGATTTATCTGTGTGTCCTTATAATAGTTGATTGTTGTGAATTCCATTTGAACTTCATATGAAAATTCCGTTTATTTTCTGACAACTTTGTGAACAAAAAAAGAAAGGTTAATCAAAAATATATTTGATCAACCTTTCCATGCTCTTTAAAGCATATTAATTAATATTTCAGGTCTTCCCCAATTCATTTCGTTACAAACAAAGCGTAGTTTTTCTTCGTCCATTGTGTGTAACCCTTCTTCTAACGAGCATGAAATTGGAACTTCACAATGAATTTGCGCTAATTGTAAAGAGATATTTAAATTCTCTAAATCACTTTCAATTTTTGTGCGCTGCGCTTTCGTTAATGATGCTATATTTTCTAGCACTGCCGATACTGTCCCGTATTCTTGAATAAGCTTATACGCTGTTTTTTCACCAATACCTTTTACACCCGGATAATTATCACTTGTATCTCCCATGAAAGCTTTCGCATGAACAATTTGCCAAGGTTCTACACCTTTATCTTCCATGATTTTTTCCGGTGTGTAATACTCGTAATTTCCAATTCCTTTACGAAGAAGCATAACTGTAACATTCGTATCAACAAGTTGAAGTAAATCTGTATCACCTGTCAAAATATAAACTTCCGCTTCATTGCAATATTGTTTTGCAAGCGTACCGATACAATCATCCGCTTCATAACCTTTCATACCGATTACAGGCATAGATAATTTCGCAGTCATTTCTTGCACTAAATCAAATTGCGGAATTAATTCTTCCGGCGGTGCTGCACGATTTGCTTTATAATTCGAGAAAGATTCCGTTCTAAATGTCGTACTTCCCATATCCCAGCACGTTACAATGTGCGTTGGTTCGATTGCTTGTGTTGCTGTTAATAAATGCTTCATATAACCATGAATCCCATTCGTCGGGGTACCATCTTGTCGTTTCATAAATTGTCCATATACACTTGTTGCGTAAAAAGCACGAAATAATAGTGCCATACCATCAACTAATAATACTTTTTTCATAATTCCTCTCCTACTAACAAAAAATAATAACCTCACGTTATCACGTAAGGTTATATATAGATTACCATTCTACGTTTTTGTTCAACTTTGTCTATTATACATTGTTTTTGTATATTTAGCATCATTAACACATTAAGACATTCTACCACAGCAAGTATGAAGTATTCCTGAATACGTATTTTTACCTGTCGAAACAACTACAGCCTTTGCATTTCCGTCAACAATATACGTACCTTTGAAACATACATTTTCAAGTTCAAGTGGATTATAGTCTTTCATCCGTTTTAATGGAATAAATCGTTTACGTTCAAGATGATAGCAACTTTCAAATTTCTCAATACTAGCATCATTTCCTGTCAGCATAGATTCATTTACTAATAAATCATTTGCATAAATAATACGTACATCTGCCGGCACTGTATCGCCCTCTGAAAGAAAAATCATATCTCCAGGTACAAGCTCTTGTATTGGTAATTTCATCATTTTCAGTTCACTGTTTAGCCCTGTTACGCTAGAGGCTTCTACTCTAGAAACAGTAACTGTTTCACATTGTAATTCATCACCCATATTTTGTTTTGAAAGACCTGGGATCATTCCACTTAGCTTCATCATTACTTCCGCAATACGCGCTCTTTTTGAAGTTAATTCATTTCGACCGTATACTTGAATACGCTTTTGTGCCTCTTTCATAGATAGTCCGTCTCTTGTTGTTTTAAAATACGCAAATACAGATTTTACATCTCTTGTTGCGATTTCAATTAATAAATCTTTATTTTTTTGAAGCATTGTTTGTTCTTTCATTGCTTTTTTACTTAATTTATACGAAGTGTTACCCACACTTTTATTTACATATAACATATTATCGTCTCCTCCTTTACAACATAGGAAGAAACACTTTGTTTCTCAATTTATCCACTTTACCGTGAAAGTGTCTAGCGCTTAAATACTCGAATAAACGCTACATTACGATAAATATAGAGGGAGGAACAAGTCGTTTCCTGCCTACATCATATATTTTTGATTTGAAGTATATGGGTAACGGAACCGAGTCAGAATTTGACATGCTCCTCACCTCCTCTTTAATTTTTTAGTTATAATCTATACTATGAAATTACTCATAGCTTGCTAACAAAAAAGACCCTTACTCATAAGAGAGCAAAGGTCATTGCATACACAAATAAGCGATTCCTAATATAATACAATTAGAAATCTACGGACCTCTCCCTCGCCGAGTTTTAGCACTGTATAGCATAGGTTCATTACCAGCTACGTTAAGAAAAACCTTAATTCGATCATTCCTGTTGACCCATTGGCGTCTCTCGACATTTTTGGGCAGTAGCATTTCTCTATACAGGAGCCTCACCTAACAGAGACTTATTATAATTACATAGAAAATGTTACTCTTATTTAAAATAGATGTCAACACTTTGTATGGAAACTTTTCCTTTTATTACAACAACTATCTCGAGTTTAGTACACTAATACGTATTCTGCTCAGCGTTCGGCTACATAAATTAATTGAACACATATTGCAAGAAATTAGCACATGAAAAATAAAACCCTTACGTTAAAATGAAGTGAACCCGAATAGTGGTACATGAAAAAAACACCTCCTGAATTCGCATACTAAGTATGCAAATTCAATGGAGGTGTTTTTCGTTTGAAGAC